>NZ_JBICWF010000019.1:0-165106 GCF_043199595.1 Streptomyces sp. NPDC048584 | reverse complement strand
TCTGCCGCGCGACGCCATGCACGCTCCCCCGCTGCCTCAAGGGCGCGGGAGGTGCCCCCACTCGCCGCACCGGCCCCAGACCCGAGTACATCCAGAACGAGGCTCTGGGGCCGGCACACCGAGAGCACGCACCTGACGCCGCGCGGCCGCCCTTCGGGCGGCGACGCGAATTGTCAGACAGGCCCTAGGTGCGCCGCAGAGTCCGCGTCGCCCCCGCCGCCACCGTGGTCGCCAGGATCCAGCCCAGCAGGATGAACGCGGCCGACAGCCACTGCCAGCCGCCGCGCAGCTGCCAGAAGCCCACCTGGCCGAGGTCGATCACCGGCAGCAGCAGGTCCAGGGCGAACAGGGCCGGGTTCCAGGCCGGATGCTCACCGCTCTTCAGCGGTGGGTGATCGGCCCGCGCGAACGCCAGCGAACCGGCCGCCCACAGCACCGCCATCCACACCGCCGCCCGGCCCGGCCGGTACCCGTAGGCGACCGTCCAGTCCTGCGCGTAACCCCACAGCTTGGCCGCGACCGGCAGGCTCTCGCGGTGGCGGCGCTGCTTGGCGAGCAGCACCTCCCGGGCGTCCACGTCCTCCCCGCCCTCCCTCAGCACGGCGGCCAGCCGCTCGTACGGCTCCGGGTTGTACTCGGCGCTCGCCGCGTCCACCCAGCGCAGCCGCAGCGCCAGCGGGAACGGGCCGCGCGGCACCAGGTTCTCGTAGGCGAACCCGCCCATGTGCAGCCGGCCGGGGCCCGGCCAGCTGTCCGCCCGGTCCATCAGGTTGACCACCTTCGCCCCCGACAGCACCACCCGGCCGCGCGCCGGCCGCTCCCCGAGGAAGCGCAGCTCCGGTGTCTGCACCCGGCGCAGCGACAGCTCCTGCTCGTCGGTGAACGTGAACCTGGCCCCCTCGAAGTCGACCGCGTCCCCGAACCGTCCGTCGTCGAGGCGCACCCCGCCCTCGCACTCGAACCGCTGGATCCGCGTCCCCCGCGCCGGTGTCATCCCGCTGCGCGCCTGGGCTCCCACCCCCGCGGGGGTCAGATACAGCGAGCGCTCCACGGTCAGCTGCGGCGCGTTCAGCGCGAGCCGGGTGTACGGGTTGGCCAGCCGGGCGCCCCGCAGGCTCAGCGAGACACCTATCGTCGCGCTGCGCAGGCTCAGCTCGCCGTGCGACTCCAGCAGCTCCGCCTGGAGGTCCTGGCCGACGGTCAGGCCGTCGGCCGCCATCGAGCGGCCGCTGCGGTCCCGGTGCACGATCGCCTGGTTGAGCAGCAGATCCGTCCCGATCCGCGCGTCCGTGAGCCGTACGCCGCCCAGGAACCGGCAGCGCGGCAGATGCAGATCGCCCTCGGTGTGCAGCCGGGCCGCCTCCAGCCGCGGTATCGAGCAGTCCACCATCCGCACGGTCGTGAAGCGTGCCTCCGGCAGCAGCACGTCCCGCTCGAAACGGCAGGACCGCATCTCCCAGTACGGCACCACCGTGCCCCCGGCCAGATCCAGCGTGCCGCTGATCTGCGCCCCGACCAGCTTCAGCGACGACACCCGGCCGGCCAGCGCCGGCGGGCCGCCAAGGAGCAGCCAGCACACCACCCGCGCCCTGACCGTCCGCCCGGGGCCCCACGGATGTCCGCCGTGCGGATCGTCGACGACCGTGTCACCGCTGCTCAGGTCGTACACACTGCCGTTGCGGAAGGCCTGCCACATGCCGGCCTCCGCGGCGGTCAGGTCGTCCGGCGGCTCCGCGCCGGCCGGTCCCGCCCCCTCGGTCACGGAACTCCCCTCCTCCTCTGCTACTCGCCGGTTCGTCCCTTCGTACAACCGTTCATGCCCGGTCCGGTGACCCGTTGAACACGGAAAGTGAAGAGGATCTCGGAAATGTTCGCTGACCGTCACCGACGGTGTGGCGTATCAGCCATTGGAACGGCCGGACGGTCCGCTGTCCGGGTCTGAGAGAATTGAGCACGTGATCTCTCGTATCGATCTGCGCGGCGATGCCCTCCCCGAGGGAACCGCCCTGCGCGACCTGCTGCCCCGTGCCGACTTCGACGTCGCGGCCGCCCTGGAGAAGGTGCGGCCCATCTGCGAGGACGTGCATCATCGGGGCGACGCGGCGCTGATCGACTTCGCCGAGCGCTTCGACGGCGTGAGGCTGGAGCGGGTACGCGTCCCGGCCGCCGCCCTCGAGCGGGCGGTGGAGGAGCTGGACCCGGCCGTGCGCGCGGCCCTGGAGGAGTCCATCCGGCGCGCCCGGCTCGTGCACCGCGCACAGCGCCGCACCACCCACACCACCCAGGTCGTGCCCGGTGGCACGGTCACCGAGAAGTGGGTCCCGGTCGACCGCGTGGGCCTGTACGCGCCCGGCGGCCGGGCCGTCTACCCGTCCTCCGTGATCATGAACGTCGTACCGGCGCAGGAGGCGGGCGTCCCGTCCCTCGCGCTCGCGTCCCCGGCTCAGGCCGACTTCGGGGGACTGCCGCACCCGACGATCCTCGCCGCCTGCGCCCTGCTCGGCGTCGACGAGGTCTACGCGGCCGGCGGCGCCACCGCCGTCGCGATGTTCGCGTACGGCACCGAGTCCTGCCCGCCCGCCCCCATGGTCACCGGCCCCGGCAACATCTGGGTCGCCGCCGCCAAGCGCTACTTCACCGGGAAGATCGGCATCGACGCCGAGGCCGGCCCGACCGAGATCGCGATCCTCGCGGACTCCACCGCCGACCCGGTGCACGTGGCCGCCGACCTGATCAGCCAGGCCGAGCACGACCCGCTCGCCGCCGCCGTCCTGGTCACCGACTCCGCCGACCTCGCGGACGCGGTCGAGAAGGAACTGGCACCCCAGGTCGAGGCCAGCAAGCACACCGACGAACGGATCGTGCCGGCCCTGTCCGGCCGCCAGTCCGCGATCGTCCTGGTCGACGGCATCGAGGAGGGCCTGCGGGTCGTCGACGCCTACGGCGCCGAGCACCTGGAGATCCAGACCGCCGACGCCCCCGCGATCGCCGAGCGGGTACGCAACGCGGGCGCGGTCTTCGTCGGCCCCTGGTCCCCGGTCTCCCTCGGCGACTACGCGGCCGGCTCCAACCACGTCCTGCCCACCGGCGGCTGCGCCTGCCACTCCTCGGGCCTGTCCGTCCAGTCCTTCCTGCGTGGCATCCACATCGTCGACTACACGCGCGACGCGCTGGCCGAGGTCGCGCACCACGTGGTCACGCTGGCCGAGGCGGAGGACCTGCCCGCGCACGGCGCGGCGATCAAGGCGCGTTTTGCCGGAGGCGAACAGGACAAGCACAGTGCCGGAGGCGAACAGGACGAGCACAGTGAGTGGAAGGTCCCGGAGAGCAAGTGACGTTCGGAATCGACGATCTCCCCGTACGGGACGAGCTGCGCGGCAAGTCCCCCTACGGCGCGCCCCAGCTGGACGTCCCCGTACGGCTGAACACCAACGAGAACCCCTACCCGCTGCCCGAGCCGCTGGTCGAGCGGATCACCGAGCGGGTCCGCGAGGCCGCCCGGCACCTCAACCGCTACCCCGACCGGGACGCGGTCGAACTGCGCACCGCCCTGGCCGAGTATCTGACCAAGACGTCCGGACACCCGGTCGGCGTCGACAACGTGTGGGCGGCCAACGGCTCCAACGAGGTCATCCAGCAACTGCTGCAGACCTTCGGCGGCCCCGGCCGTACCGCCATCGGCTTCGAACCGTCGTACTCGATGCACGGCCTCATCTCGCGCGGCACCGGCACCGGCTGGATCTCCGGGCCCCGCAACGAGGACTTCACCATCGACCTCCCGGCGGCCGAGCGGGCCGTCGCCGAGCACCGGCCCGACGTCGTCTTCGTCACCACCCCCAACAACCCCACCGGCAACGCCGTCCCTCCGGAGACGGTCCTCGCGCTGTACGAGGCCGCCCAGGCGGCGGGGCCGTCCATGGTGGTCGTCGACGAGGCGTACATCGAGTTCAGCCACGGCGACTCGCTGCTCCGGCTGCTCGACGGACGCCCCCATCTCGTCGTCTCCCGGACGATGTCGAAGGCGTTCGGCGCGGCCGGCCTGCGCCTCGGCTACCTCGCCGCGCACCCCGCGGTCGTCGACGCCGTACAGCTGGTCCGGCTGCCGTACCACCTCTCCGCGATCACCCAGGCGACCGCGCTGGCCGCCCTGGAGCACACCGACACGCTGCTCGGCTACGTCGAGCAGCTCAAGGCCGAGCGTGACCGGCTGGTCGCCGAACTGCGCGCCCTCGGCTACGCGGTGACCGAGTCGGACGCCAACTTCGTCCAGTTCGGACGGTTCGAGGACGCGCACACCGTCTGGCGGAAGATCCTCGACCGGGGCGTCCTGGTCCGGGACAACGGCGTACCGGGATGGCTGCGGGTCACCGCGGGCACCCCGGCCGAGAACGACGCGTTCCTGGACGCGGTCCGTGAAGTCAAGAAGGAGCAGAGCACATGAGCCGCGTGGGACGCGTGGAACGCACCACCAAGGAAACGTCCGTCCTCGTCGAGATCGACCTCGACGGCACCGGAAGGACGGAGATCTCCACCGGGGTCGGCTTCTACGACCACATGCTCGACCAGATCGGCCGGCACGGCCTGTTCGACCTCACGGTGAAGACCGAGGGCGATCTGCACATCGACTCGCACCACACCATCGAGGACACCGCCCTCGCGCTCGGCGCCGCCTTCAAGCAGGCCCTCGGCGACAAGGTGGGCATCTACCGCTTCGGCAACTGCACGGTCCCGCTGGACGAGTCCCTCGCCCAGGTCACCGTCGACCTCTCCGGCCGCCCCTACCTCGTGCACACCGAGCCCGAGAAGATGGCGCCCATGATCGGCGAGTACGACACCACCATGACCCGGCACATCCTGGAGTCCTTCGTCGCCCAGGCCCAGGTCGCACTGCACGTGCACGTGCCCTACGGGCGCAACGCGCACCACATCGTGGAGTGCCAGTTCAAGGCCCTCGCGCGCGCCCTGCGCTACGCGTCCGAGCGCGACCCGCGCGCGGCCGGCATCCTGCCCTCCACGAAGGGCGCGCTGTAAGCCATGAACGGCCTGTCCACCGTCCTGATCGTCGTCGGCCTGTTCTTCGTCGGCGGAATCATCTCCTTCTACAAGCAGAAGATGCCCACGAGCCTCATCGTGCTGCTCTCCATCGGTGCCGCGATGTGTCTCGTCACGGGCCTTCTGCAGCTGGAGGCGTGAGGCTTTGAGCACCCCCAGGAAGGTCGTGGTCTTCGACTACGGCTTCGGCAACGTCCGCTCCGCCGAGCGCGCCCTCGCCCGCGCGGGAGCCGACGTCGAGATCACGCGTGACTTCGACCGGGCGATGAACGCCGACGGGCTGCTGGTCCCCGGCGTCGGCGCCTTCGCCGCCTGCATGAAGGGCCTCAAGGAGGCGCGCGGCGACTGGATCGTCGACCGCCGGCTCTCCGGCGGCCGCCCCGTGATGGGCATCTGCGTCGGCATGCAGATCCTCTTCGCACGCGGCATCGAGCACGGCGTGGAGACCGACGGCCTCGACGAGTGGCCCGGCTCCGTCGAGCCGCTCCGGGCCGACATCGTGCCCCACATGGGCTGGAACACCGTGGACGCCCCGGCCGGCTCCGAACTCTTCGCCGGCCTCGACGAGGACGCCCGCTTCTACTTCGTGCACTCCTACGCCGTCCACGACTGGACCCTGGAGACCACCAACCCGGCGATTCGGGCCCCGCTGGTCACCTGGTCCACCCACGGCAAGCCCTTCGTGGCCGCCGTGGAGAACGGCGCCCTGTGGGCCACCCAGTTCCACCCCGAGAAGTCCGGCGACGCCGGAGCCCAGCTCCTCACCAACTGGATCGGAACCCTGTAGAGACATGGCCAAGCTCGAACTCCTCCCCGCCGTCGACGTCCGCGACGGACAGGCCGTCCGCCTCGTGCACGGCGAGTCCGGGACGGAAACGTCGTACGGCTCCCCCCTGGAGGCCGCCCTCGCCTGGCAGCGCTCGGGCGCCGAGTGGCTGCACCTGGTCGACCTCGACGCCGCGTTCGGCACCGGCGACAACCGCGCCCTGATCGCCGAGGTCGCCGGCGCCATGGACATCAAGGTGGAGCTGTCCGGCGGCATCCGCGACGACGACACCCTCGCCGCCGCCCTCGCCACCGGCTGCACCCGCGTCAACCTCGGCACCGCCGCCCTGGAGACCCCCGAATGGGTCGCCAAGGTCATCGCCGAGCACGGCGACAGGATCGCCGTCGGCCTCGACGTCCGCGGCACCACCCTGCGCGGCCGCGGCTGGACCCGCGACGGCGGCGACCTCTACGAGACGCTGGACCGCCTGAACAAGGAGGGCTGCGCCCGCTACGTCGTCACCGACATCGCCAAGGACGGCACCCTCCAGGGCCCCAACCTGGAGCTCCTGAGGAACGTCTGCGCCGCCACCGACCGCCCCGTCGTCGCCTCCGGAGGCGTCTCCTCCCTGGACGACCTGCGCGCCATCGCCGAACTCGTCCCGCTCGGCGTCGAGGGCTCCATCGTCGGCAAGGCCCTGTACGCCGAGGCGTTCACCCTGGAAGAGGCCCTGGAGGCTGTGGCGCGATGACATCCGATGCCGTACGGCGTGTACAGAGCTCGAACCCCTGGGAGGACACCTTCGGCTTCGCACGTGCCGTCGCGGCGGGCGACCGCGTCCTGGTGGCGGGCACGACCGCGTTCCGGGGCGATGTGCTGCACGGCGAGGGCGACCCGTACGAACAGGCCAAGGCCGCCTTCACCAGCGCGCTGGAGGCGATCGGCGAGTTCGGGCTCGGCATCGAGTCGGTGATCCGCACGCGGGTCCATCTCGCCCACGCGCGGGACGTCGACGCGGCCGGACGCGCCCACAAGGAACTGTTCGACGCCGTACGACCCGTCACCACGCTGCTGGTGGTCGAGGGCTTCGTCGACTCGCGCGTACTGGTCTCAGTGGAACTCGAAGCATTCAGAGGAGCCGTGGATTCATGACCCTGGCGGTCCGAGTCATCCCCTGCCTGGACGTGGACGGCGGCCGGGTCGTCAAGGGCGTCAACTTCCAGAACCTGCGCGACGCGGGCGACCCCGTCGAGATGGCCAAGGTGTACGACGCCGAGGGCGCCGACGAGCTGACGTTCCTGGACATCACCGCCTCGTCCGGCAACCGCGAGACGACGTACGACGTGGTCCGCCGCACCGCCGAGCAGGTGTTCATCCCGCTCACCGTGGGCGGCGGCGTCCGCACCGCCGACGACGTCGACAGGCTGCTGCGCGCGGGCGCCGACAAGGTCGGCGTCAACACGGCGGCCATCGCCCGCCCCGACCTCATCCGCGAGATCGCCGAACGCTTCGGCCGGCAGGTTCTCGTCCTGTCCGTCGACGCCCGGCGCACCGACTCCGGCTCCTTCGAGGTCACCACGCACGGCGGCCGCCGCGGCACCGGCATCGACGCCGTCGAATGGGCACACCGCGCCGCCGAACTCGGCGCCGGCGAGATCCTGCTCAACTCCATGGACGCCGACGGCACCAAGGACGGCTACGACCTGGAGATGATCGCCGCCGTGCGGAAGCACGTCACCGTCCCGGTGATCGCCTCCGGCGGCGCCGGAAAGCTCGGCGACTTCCCGCCCGCCGTCGCCGCCGGCGCCGACGCCGTACTGGCCGCCTCCGTCTTCCACTTCGGCGACCTGCGCATCGGCCAGGTCAAGGAGACCCTGCGCGGCGCCGGCCACCCCGTGCGCTGACGCGGGCCTCAGCCCGTCGGCTGGGCCAGCTGGATCAGATTGCCGACCGTGTCGTCCAGCAGCGCGGTCAGCATCGGGCCCTGCTCCTGGGGGTCCTGGACGAAGTGCACACCCTCCCCGCGGAGCCGTTCGAACTCCGCGCGGAGGTCGTCCACCGAGAACACGATGGCCGGCAGGCCCGCCTCCCGCACCGCCCTGCGGTACGGCTCGGCGACAGGGCCCTGCCCAGGCTCCAGCAGCAGCTCCAGATCCCGCTGGGCGCCCTCCTTCGCACCCACCGTGACGAACAGCGTGCCCCCGCCCAGATCCATGTGCGTCCGGGTCTCGAAGCCGAGGACATCGGTGTAGAAGGCGTGCGCCTTCGCCACGTCGTCGACGTACACACTGGTCATGGCCACTTTGATCACGAGCTGCGCCTTTCGGATGCGAATCAGATGCCGAGCTGTTTGGTCTCGCGCAGCTTCGCGATCGCGTTCTCGTCGCCGTCCAGCTCCACCTTGGCGGCGCTCTGCCGGCCGTAGGCGAACAGCACCAGCTCCGACGCCTCCCCGGTCACCGTGACCACCGGGGTGCCGCGGTGCGCCACCACCGTCCGTCCGTCCGGACGGCGCAGCACCAGGCCCGTCGGCAGACCGCGGCCCATCAGCCGCGCGGAACGCTCCAGACGCGACCACAGGGCGTCCTGGAGGACCGGGTCGAGCTCCCGCGGCGTCCAGTCGGGCCGGGCGCGGCGTACGTCCTCCGTGTGGACATAGAACTCCACGATGTTCGACATCTCGTCGATCTGCTTGAGCGAAAAGGGTGAGAAGCGCGGCGGACCCGTACGGATCAGCTGGATCAGCTCCTCGTACGGCTTGTCGGCGAACTCCGCCATCACCCGCTCGAGCCGCCCCGCCAGCTGCTTGACCAGGATGCCGCCGGCCGCGTCGGGGCGGCGCTCGCGCACCACCACATGGGCGGCGAGATCCCGGGCGGTCCAGCCCTCGCACAGGGTGGGGGCCTCCGGGCCCGCGGTCTCCAGCAGATCGGCGAGCAGCAGCCGTTCACGCTTGGCATGGGTCGACATGCCAGCCAGCCTACGGCGGGCCGGGACGTCCGCCCACCCGTCGCCCGGCCACCGCCCCTCGACGAGCCGCCTCCGGTGTCCGAACGGCCCGGGAGCACCCCGGCGTGGCACTGGTTCCAATCGGTGGACGTCCGCCAGGACCGGACGCCCCCACGCGGCACAATGGTCGGCATGACCAGCACGCCCGCCCGTCGCCCGGCCACCACCCCTCACGAAGGCGCCGCGCGCCACAG
The DNA here is from genome assembly GCF_043199595.1 of Streptomyces sp. NPDC048584. Lineage (NCBI taxonomy): Bacteria > Bacillati > Actinomycetota > Actinomycetes > Kitasatosporales > Streptomycetaceae > Streptomyces > Streptomyces sp. NPDC048584. The sequence goes on along the minus strand of NZ_JBICWF010000019.1, from coordinate 156,085 downwards.
TGCTCCGCCCAGCCGCCTCGACCCGGAGATCGCCGCGCGCCTCAAGCGCAGCCCCGACGGCCTTCTGCCCGCCATCGCCCAGCAGTACGACACCGGAGAGGTGCTGATGCTGGGCTGGATGGACGACGAGGCACTGCATCGCACGCTCACCACCGGCCGCTGCACCTACTGGTCGCGCAGCCGCCGGGAGTACTGGGTCAAGGGGGACACCTCCGGCCACTTCCAGTGGGTCAGGTCGGTCGCCCTGGACTGCGACGCCGACACCGTGCTGGTCAAGGTCGACCAGGTCGGCGCCGCCTGCCACACCGGCGCCCGCACCTGCTTCGACGCCGACGTCCTGACGGTGGCGGACGCCCCCGCCGCGGATCAGTAGGGTCTGCCGCCATGGACCTCGAGACGTTCCGCAAGCTCGCCACCGACCGCCGGGTCATCCCGGTCACCCGCAAGCTCCTCGCCGACGGCGACACCCCGGTCGCGCTCTACCGCAAACTCGCCGCCGAACGCCCCGGCACGTTCCTGCTGGAGTCCGCCGAGAACGGACGCTCCTGGTCCCGCTACTCCTTCGTCGGCGTCCACAGCGCCGCCACCCTGACCGAGCGCGCCGGACAGGCCCACTGGGAGGGCACCCCGCCCGTCGGGGTCCCCGCGGACGGCGACCCCCTCGCCGCGCTGCGCGCCACCCTCGAGACCCTGCACACCCCCCGCGACCTGGCTCACGACCTGGGCCTGCCGCCCTTCACCGGCGGCATGGTCGGCTACCTCGGCTACGACATCGTCCGCCGCCTGGAGAAGATCGGCCCCGGCGGGCGCGACGACCTGAGGCTCCCCGAGCTGACCATGCTGCTCACCAGCGACCTCGCCGTCATGGACCACTGGGAGGGCGCCGTCTGGCTGATCGCCAACGCGATCAACCACAACGACCTGGAGACCGGCGTCGACGAGGCCTACGCCGACGCCGTCGCCCGGCTCGACGCCATGGAGGCCGACCTCACCCGCGCGGTGGCCCAGCCGCCCGCCGTGCTGCCGCCCTCCGAACTGCCCGACTACACCGCCCTGTGGGGCGGCCCCGACTTCCAGCGGGCCGTGGAGGACGTCAAGGAACGCATCCGCGCGGGGGAGGCCTTCCAGGTCGTCCCCTCCCAGCGGTTCGAGACGCCGTGCACGGCGAGCGCCCTCGACGTCTACCGGGTGCTGCGCGCCACCAACCCGTCCCCGTACATGTACCTGTTCCGCTTCGACGGCTTCGACGTCGTCGGCTCGTCCCCCGAGGCCCTGGTGAAGGTCGAGGACGGGCGGGCCATGGTCCACCCCATCGCCGGCACCCGGCCGCGGGGCGCCACCCCGCGGGAGGACCAGGCGCTCGCCGAGGAACTGCTCGCCGACCCCAAGGAACGCGCGGAGCACCTCATGCTCGTCGACCTGGGGCGCAACGACCTCGGCCGGGTCTGCGAACCCGGTTCCGTCGAGGTCGTCGACTTCATGTCCGTCGAGCGGTACTCGCACGTCATGCACATCGTGTCCACGGTCACCGGCAGGGTCACGGGCGACCGCACCGCGTTCGACGTCCTCACCGCCTGCTTCCCGGCCGGCACGCTCTCCGGCGCGCCCAAGCCCCGCGCGCTGCAGATCATCGACGAACTCGAACCTTCCCGACGCGGGCTGTACGGCGGCTGCGTCGGCTATCTCGACTTCGCCGGCGACTCCGACACCGCGATCGCGATCCGTACGGCGCTGCTGCGGGACGGCACCGCGTATGTGCAGGCCGGTGCGGGGGTCGTCGCCGACTCCGACCCGGTCGCGGAGGACACCGAGTGCCGCAACAAGGCGGCGGCCGTGCTCCGCGCGGTGCACACCGCGAACCGGCTGGGAACGGTCTGACGGGCATCCGGGAGGAACCCCGGGTACCGGTTCACCCGGGGTTCAGGCGATAGTGGAGGACGTGACTGCCGTACCTACCCCCCGTTCCGAGGCCGCCGGCTCCGCCCGCGGCGGCCGCGTCAGCCTCGCCGTGGCCCTGCTGAGCGGCGCCCTCGGCGCTGCCGTGGCCCTGCTCGCCACCCGGCAGCAGTGGTCCGAGGGCACCGCCACGGTGGCCGGCGGCGCGTTCCCCCTGACCGCGACGGGCAGCGACGTCACGGGCGTGCCCGCGGCGCTGGCCGTCGTGGGGCTGGCCGCTCTGGTCGCGGTGTTCGCCGTACGCCGGGCCGGCCGCCTCGCCGTCGCGGCGCTGCTCGCGCTGTCGGGGGCGGGCACCGTCGCCGCGGCGCTGTCCGGAGCCTCGGACAAGGAGGCGCTCGACGAGAAGGCGGCGCAGGTGTCGGGGGACACGTCCGCGACGGTGGCGGCGCTCAGCCATACGGCATGGCCGTACGTGGCCGCGGCGGGCGGTGTGCTGCTGCTGCTGGCCGGCCTGCTGGCCCTGCGCTACGGGCGGCAGTGGCCGGCGATGTCCGGCCGCTACGAACGCACGGGCGCGCCGCGTCCCCGCCGCCGTCCCGCGCGGGTCGACCCGGACCGCCCGGAAGACCTCTGGAAGGCCCTGGACCGGGGCGAGGACCCGACCGGCGCATAGCCCCGGCCCCGCCACCCGCGACGGGAGCCGCGAGGGGCGGGGGCCTCGGGTGGTACCCCCGGTCGGCCAACGGGGGTGGGTGCGGGATGATGGGGGCGAGCGTCCGCTCAGACACGTACACAGCAACGAGGAGCAAGCAATGGCGGGCAGCAGCCACGGTCACACCCCGGCCGCCTGGACCGGTGTCATCATCGCCTTCATCGGTTTCTGCGTCGCGGGCGCGTTCATGGTGATGGCCCAGCCCGCCGGCTTCTGGGCCGGCATGGGCATCGTCGTCCTCGGCGGCGTCGTCGGCGCCGTCATGCGCTCGATGGGCATGGGCCAGCAGCAGAGCAGCCACCCCGTCCCGGCCGGCGCCGAGAGCTGAGCACACGAAGCACCACGCACTCCGCACAGGGGCGGCCCCGCACGACACCGTGCCGGACCCGCCCCTGAGCCGCGTCCGGGGCACAATGCACAGCGTGAACGCCCCCAGCCCCAGCGCGTCCCGCCGCACACCGGCCGCCCGACTGGCCGTCCCCGCCGGGCTGCTCGCCGCCGCCGTCGGAGCCTTCGCGTATGTCGGAGCCGTGGACCCGGGCGAGCCCGGCCACTACCCCGTCTGCCCCCTGCTGCGCCTCACGGGCCTGTACTGCCCCGGCTGCGGCGGACTGCGCAGCGCGCACGCCGTCGTCCACGGCGACCTCCTGACCGCCCTCCAGGCCAACGCGCCCGCCGTCCTCGGCTACGCCGTCTGCGCCGTCCTGTGGACCGCGTGGGTGGTCCGCGCCGTACGCGGCACACCCATGCGGTTCGAACCGCCCCCCGCGCTCGTGTGGACCGCGGGGGCCCTGCTCCTGGCCTTCACCGTTGTCCGGAACCTGCCGTTCGGTGGCTGGCTGCATCCTTGATCGACGAGTCGGGTCCACGTAATGGGACGCCCGTCAACCTGGATGCGAGGCATCCGCCCTGCTGCGGATACCATCGCAGTGACCAGTGAAGACCGACCGTCAGGAAGGGGGCCGCTCGCGTGAGTGTGCTCGACGAGATCATCGACGGAGTCCGTGCCGACCTCGCGGAGCGGCAGGCGCGCGTCAGCATCGACGAGCTCAAGGAGCGCGCGGCGAAGGCTCCCGCGGCCAAGGACGGCGCGGCCGCCCTGCGCGGCGACGGCGTCAAGGTGATCTGCGAGGTCAAGCGCTCCAGCCCGTCCAAGGGCGCGCTGGCCGCGATCGCCGACCCGGCGGCACTCGCCGCCGACTACGAGGCGGGCGGCGCCGCCGTCATCTCCGTCCTCACCGAACAGCGCCGCTTCGGCGGCTCGCTGGCCGACCTCGAGGCCGTTCGCGCGCGCGTGGACATCCCCGTCCTGCGCAAGGACTTCATCGTCACGTCGTACCAGCTCTGGGAGGCCCGCGCGTACGGCGCCGACCTCGCGCTGCTGATCGTCGCGGCCCTCGACCAGCCGGCCCTGGAGTCGCTGATCGAGCGCGCCCACTCCATCGGCCTCACCCCGCTCGTCGAGGTGCACGACGAGGACGAGGTCGAGCGCGCGATCGACGCGGGCGCCAAGGTCATCGGCGTCAACGCGCGCAACCTGAAGACGCTGAAGGTCGACCGCGGCACGTTCGAGCGGGTCGCCCCCGAGATCCCCGACACCCTGGTCAAGGTCGCCGAGTCCGGCGTCCGCGGCCCGCACGACCTCATCGCCTACGCCAACGCCGGCGCCGACGCCGTACTCGTGGGCGAGTCCCTGGTCACCGGCAAGGACCCGAAGACGGCGGTCTCCGACCTGGTGGCGGCAGGCGAACACCCCGCCCTCCGCCACGGCCGCAACTGACCCACCGCTAGGCTGGCCCCGTGAATCTTTCCCGTCTCGCCCGTGGCTGCCGTCCTCGCGGCTGTCGTGCCCCTGCCCGCAGGGTGCACGGCCGCAGGGTCCGGTACGTCATCGGCGACGAACCGGGACAGGTGAACGGGCGGCGATGGCAGCGCGCCCCCTAGGGGCGCGGGGCTGTACTGAACATGCGACTCCGTCGCGTGAGCGCGACCGGCCACGACGGCCCGGTAGCCGACCGACCACCCCGCCCCCACGGCGATCAGTCGACACCAGACACTCACCGTGAGGTACACGCATGCCCAGCACCTACTTCATCCCCGACCCCGAGGGTCACACCCCCAGCCCCGAAGGCTACTTCGGGGCGTTCGGCGGCAAGTTCATCCCGGAGGCCCTCGTCGCCGCCGTCGACGAGGTCGCCGTCGAGTACGACAAGGCCAAGTCCGACCCCGAGTTCGCCCGGGAACTCGACGGCCTCCTGGCCGACTACACCGGCCGCCCCTCCGCGCTGACGGAGGTCCCCCGTTTCGCCGGGCACGCCGGCGGAGCCAGGATCTTCCTCAAGCGCGAGGACCTGAACCACACCGGCTCGCACAAGATCAACAACGTGCTCGGCCAGGCCCTGCTCACCAAGCGCATGGGCAAGACCCGCGTCATCGCCGAGACCGGCGCCGGCCAGCACGGTGTGGCCACCGCCACCGCCTGCGCCCTCTTCGGCCTCGACTGCACCATCTACATGGGCGAGATCGACACCAGGCGCCAGGCGCTCAACGTGGCCCGGATGCGCATGCTCGGCGCCGAGGTCATCGCCGTGAAGTCCGGCAGCCGCACCCTGAAGGACGCCATCAACGAGGCGTTCCGCGACTGGGTCGCCAACGTCGACCGCACGCACTACCTCTTCGGCACCGTCGCGGGCCCCCACCCCTTCCCGGCCATGGTGCGCGACTTCCACCGCGTCATCGGCGTCGAGACCCGCCGCCAGCTCCTGGAACGCGCCGGACGCCTGCCCGACGCCGCCGTCGCCTGCGTCGGCGGCGGCTCCAACGCCATCGGCCTCTTCCACGCCTTCATCCCGGACCCGGACGTACGCCTCATCGGCTGCGAGCCCGCCGGACACGGCATCGAGACCGGCGAGCACGCGGCCACCCTCAGCGCGGGCGAGCCCGGCATCCTGCACGGCTCCCGGTCGTACGTCCTCCAGGACGACGAGGGCCAGATCACCGAGCCGTACTCGATCTCGGCCGGCCTGGACTACCCGGGAATCGGACCGGAGCACTCCTACCTCAAGGACAGCGGCCGCGGCGAGTACCGCGCGGTCACCGACGACGCCGCCATGCAGGCCCTGCGCCTGCTGTCGCGCACCGAGGGCATCATCCCGGCCATCGAGAGCGCCCACGCCCTGGCCGGCGCCCTGGAGGTCGGCAGGGAGCTGGGCAGGGACGGGCTGATCGTCGTCAACCTGTCCGGGCGAGGCGACAAGGACATGGACACCGCCGCCCGCTACTTCGGCCTGTACGACACCGATGCCGAGGTCGCCGCCGACGAGGCCGGCACCACCGCCGAGATCGAGGGGGACGCCAAGTGAGCGGGAACGTGCGGCTGCTGAACGACACCCTGGCCGCGGCGAGGTCCGAGGGCCGCGCCGCCCTCATCGCCTACCTCCCGGCCGGGTTCCCGACCGTGGACGGCGGCATCGAGGCGGTCAAGGCCGCCCTGGACGGCGGCGCCGACGTCGTGGAGGTGGGGCTGCCGCACAGCGACCCCGTCCTCGACGGCCCGGTCATCCAGACCGCCGACGACATCGCCCTGCGCGGCGGCGTGAAGATCGCCGACGTGCTGCGCACGGTCCGCGAGGCGCACACCGCCACCGGCAGGCCGATCCTCGTCATGACCTACTGGAACCCCATCGACCGCTACGGCGTCGAGCGGTTCACCGCCGAACTGGCCGAGGCGGGCGGCGCCGGGTGCATCCTGCCCGACCTGCCCGTCCAGGAGTCGGCGCTGTGGAGGGAGCACGCCGACAAGCACGGGCTCGCCACGGTCTTCGTGGTCGCTCCCAGCAGCAAGGACGAGCGGCTCGCCGAGATCACCGCCGTCGGCAGCGGCTTCGTCTACGCCGCCTCCCTGATGGGCGTCACCGGAACCCGCGCGTCGGTCAGCTCGCAGGCCGAGGACCTGGTGCGGCGCACCCGCGCCACCACCGACATCCCCGTCTGCGTCGGGCTCGGCGTCTCCACCCCCGCCCAGGCGGCCGAGGTCGCCGGCTTCGCCGACGGCGTGATCGTCGGCTCGGCCTTCGTCAAGGGGATGCTGGACGCCCCCGACGACGCGGCCGGCGTCGAGGCCGTCCGGGCGCTCGCCGCCGACCTGGCCAAGGGCGTACGCGGGCAGGTCTGACCGGCGGTTCCGCCCCACGAGGGCTGTCGGCAAGCAGTCATACGGATCCCTCGTACGGGTGGTCCTGGGACCGGGGAGGCGCTGAGCGCCTCCCCGGTTCGTTCTGCGGGGTGTGAGCGAGAAGAACCGTGAGGGAAAGCGCACCGCCCGGGAGCGGCTGGCGGTCGAGCGTGAGAAGCAGAAGACGGCGGAGAAGCGGCGCCGGTCCCTGATCGTGGGCGCGAGTGTGCTCTGCGTCCTGGGGCTCGCGGCGGTGATCGGTGTCATCGCCGCCAACTCCGGGGGGGACGGCACCGAGAGCGACTCGGCCGGGCCGGTGGTCGCGCCCTCGGGGGCGCTGGGCAAGGACGGTCTGGCCATCCCGGTCGGCAAGGAGAGCGCCAAGTCGACCCTCACGGTGTGGGAGGACTTCCGCTGCCCGGCCTGCAAGGCCTTCGAGCAGGCCTACAGTCCCACGATCCACGAACTGACCGAGGCCGGTCAGCTGAAGGTGGAATACCACCTGGTCACGCTGATCGACAACGGCCTGGGAGGCACCGGCTCCCGCACCGCGGCCAACGCCGCCGCCTGCGCCCAGGACGCCGGGAAGTTCGCCGCGTACCACGACGTGCTGTTCGAGAACCAGCCGCCGGAGAGCGACGACACCCTCGCCGACGACGGCAAGCTGATCGAACTGGCCGGCAAGGTCGACGGACTCGACACCCCCGCGTTCCGCACCTGCGTCGAGGACGGTACGCACAACAGCTGGGTCGCCAAGTCCCACGAGGCCTTCCAGAAGGGCGGCTTCAGCGGCACACCGACCGTGCTGCTCGACGGGAAGAACATCTACCAGGACCGTTCGATGACCCCCGCGAAGCTGAAGCAGATGGTCGAGGAGGCCAACAAGGGACGGTGACGCCACCGGACCGGTGATCCGGCGATCCCGCGGTCCTGTTATGGAGCCGTAGCCGGGCGGCTTGCCGTGTGACCGGTCCGGCACGGTAGCGTCGACCCTGCCATGGAACTTGCCTACATTCCCAGCCCGTCGAGCGGGGTGCTGTACCTCGGCCCCGTTCCGCTGCGCGGCTACGCGTTCTGCATCATCATCGGTGTCTTCGTCGCCGTCTGGCTCGGCAACAAGCGCTGGATCGCCCGGGGCGGGCGGACCGGCACGGTGGCCGACATCGCTGTCTGGGCCGTGCCGTTCGGTCTGCTCGGCGGCAGGCTCTACCACGTGATCACGGACTACCAGCTGTACTTCAGCGAGGGCCGTGACTGGGTGGACGCCTTCAAGATCTGGGAGGGCGGCCTCGGTATCTGGGGCGCGATCGCCCTCGGTGCGCTGGGCGCCTGGATCGGCTGCCGGCGCCGTGGTATCCCGCTGCCCGCCTACGCCGACGCCATCGCGCCGGGTATCGCCCTCGCCCAGGCGATCGGCCGCTGGGGCAACTGGTTCAACCAGGAGCTGTACGGGCGGTCCACCGATGTGCCGTGGGCCGTGGAGATCACGTCGTCCGCCGACGGGCGGCTGCCGGGGACGTATCACCCGACGTTCCTGTACGAGTCGCTGTGGTGCGTCGGGGTGGCGCTGCTGGTGATCTGGGCCGACCGGCGGTTCAAGCTGGGGCATGGGCGGGCGTTCGCGCTGTATGTCGCGGCGTACTGCGTGGGGCGGTTCTGGATCGAGTACATGCGGGTCGACGAGGCGCATCACATTCTCGGGCTGCGGCTGAACAACTGGACGGCTGTTCTGGTGTTCCTGCTGGCGGTGGTGTACATCGTGGTCTCGGCGCGGAAGCGGCCGGGGCGGGAGGATGTGGTCGAGCCGGGTGCCGCCGGTGGTGAGGGGAACTCCGAGGGCTCGGATGCCGCCGGGGAGGCCGGGGTGGAGACGGATGAGGAGGGTTCCTCTTCCGAGAAGGGGGATTCTCCTGAGTCCTCTGACGCTCCTGAGTCGTCCGACCGTCCTGAGTCCTCTGAGGACGAGGCGGCCAAGGACGGGGCCGGGTCGGCGAAGAAGAGCTGATCGTTTGTGTACTGCGCCGAGGGCGTCCGGGGTTTCCGGGCGCCCTCGCTTCGTGTGGGGCGGGGGGTGCTCGCGCGGCCCGGCGCTTGCGGGGTGCCGTCGCGCCCACCCGTGCCGCCCTGCGGCACGATCGCCCGCGGAGAGCGGAGAGCGGAGAGCGGAGAGCGGAGAGCGGGGGTGCGGGGGTGCGGGGGTCTCAGGGTCGAGTGGTCAGGGAGAGGGTTCTCTGGGCTGCCAGGACTACCGCCGTGTCGATGAAGGTGCCATTGGGGAGGGCCTGGGCCCCTGATGTCATCGCCGCCGCCTTGAGGATGGTCTCCGCTTGTTCGATCTCCTCCTCCGTGGGCAGGTAGGCGCGCTCGATGACCGGCAGCTGGCGGGGGTGGATCGCGGCGCGGCCCAGGAAGCCGAGGGCGCGGCCGCGGGCGCAGGAGGCCGCCAGACCGTCCAGGTCCCGGGTGTCCGGGTGCACGGACTGGGTGGGCGGGGCCAGTCCCGCCGCACGCGCGGCGACCACCACCCGGGAGCGGGAGTAGTCCAGGCCCGCGTCGTCACGTACGCCCAGGTCGGCCCGTAGATCCGCCTCACCGATGGCGATCCCGCGCAGGGACGGGTGCGCGGTGGCCACGGCATGGGCGCGTTCGATGCCGAGGGCCGTCTCCAGGAGGGCGTACAGGGGCAGGGCCCCGCCGTGCGCGGACACCGCCCGGCGGGCGACGCGTACGACGTCGGACGGCGACGACACCTTGGGCAGACGCAGTCCCGACAGTCCGGGGGCCGGTGCCACCGCCGCGAGGTCGGCGCGGGCCCAGGGGCCGGACACGGCGTTGACCCGGACATGGACCGGCACCGGCTGGGGGTCGCGCAGCAGCTCGGCCGTGGCGGAGCGGGCGTAGGCCTTGCGGTCGGGGGCGACCGCGTCCTCCAGGTCGATCACCACCACGTCGGCGCCCGAGGTGAGCGCCTTCGCCACCACCGGAGGGCGGTCGCCGGGGGCGTACAGCCAGGTCAGCGGGAAGCCCGTCACAGGGCGCCCTCCGCGCGCAGCCCGGCGAGGTCGGCCGGGGTGAGGCCCAGTTCGGTGAGGACCTCCTCGGTGTCCGCGCCGTGCGGACGGCCCGCCCAGCGGATCGCGCCCGGGGTGGCGGACAGCCGGAAGAGCACGTTCTGCATGCGCAGCGGCCCCAGCTCGGGATCGTCGACCGTGGTGATGGTGTTCAGGGCCTGGTACTGCGGGTCCGTCATCACGTCCCGTACGTCCTGGATCGGGGCGACGGCCGCCTCCGCCTTCTCGAAGGCCGCCAGCACGTCGGCGCGGGTGTGCCGGCCGATCCAGCCGCCGACCGCGTCGTCCAGGACGTCCGCGTGCCGGGCCCGGTCCTCGCCGGTGGCGAACCAGGGCTCGTCGATCAGATCGGGCCGGCCCACCAGCACCATCACTCGCTCGGCGATCGACTGGGCCGAGGTGGAGACGGCGACCCAGGTGCCGTCGGCGGTGAGATAGGTGCCGCGCGGAGCGTTGTTCTGGGAGCGGTTGCCGGTACGGGGCTGGACGTGGCCCAGCTGGTCGTACCAGGTCGGCTGGGGGCCCAGTACGGTCAGGATCGGCTCGATCAGCGCCATGTCGACGACCTGGCCCTCTCCCGTGCGGTCCCGGCCGGCGAGCGCCGTCATGACCGCGTATGCCGTGGTCAGGCCGGCGATGGAGTCCGCGAGACCGAACGGGGGCAAGGTCGGCGGGGCGTCCGGTTCGCCGGTGATCGCGGCGAAGCCGCTCATCGCCTCGGCGAGGGTGCCGAAGCCGGGGCGGTGCGCGTACGGGCCGAACTGGCCGAAGCCGGTGACCCGGGTGAGGATCAGCCTGGGGTTGACGGCGGACAGCTCGGGCCAGCCCAGGTCCCACTTCTCCAGGGTGCCGGGGCGGAAGTTCTCGATGATCACGTCGGCCGTCCCGGCGAGGCGCAGGAGGGTGCTCCGGCCGCCGGGCGTGGACAGGTCGAGGGTGATGGCGCGCTTGTTGCGGCCGAGCATCTTCCACCACAGGCCGATGCCGTCCTTCGACGGGCCGTGGCCGCGGGAGGGGTCCGGTTTCCTCGGATGCTCGACCTTGACGACCTCCGCGCCGAAGTCGCCGAGCAGGGTCGCGGCGAGGGGGCCGGCGAAGAGGGTGGCGAGGTCCAGGACGCGCAGGCCGGTGAGCGGGGGGTCGGAGGGGGAGCGGGGGGCGGCGGGGGCGGGGTCGTACGGCGTCATGGGCGGGTGGCCTCCAGGTGGGTCAGCTGGGCCAGGGTGTCGAAGCCGGTGCCGTGGAAGTCGCCGACGGAGGTGGCCAGGCGGTTCTTCAGCGGGGCCGTCCAGTGTTCGGGGAGGGCGCGGGGCGAACCGGCGAGAAGGCCGGCGATGCTGCCGGCCGTCGCGCCGTTGGAGTCGGTGTCCCATCCGCCGGACACCGCACGGCGGATGGAGCCGGTGAAGTCGCCGTCGGCGTGGGTGAGGGCGGCGGCGATCAGGGCGGTGTTGGGGACGGCGTGCACCCAGTGATGGGTGGCGGCGTAGGTGGCGTGCAGGGCGTCCACCACGGTGTCGAAGTCGGTGTGCCGGTGGGCGAGTCCGACGGCCTGGCGGACGGCGTGGGCGAGGCGGGAGCGGGGCGGGACGACGGTGAGGCCGGTGCGCAGGCAGGCGTGCACGTCGTGGTCGCCGGTGGCGGCGGTGGCGATGACGGCCGCGGTGAACATCGCCGCGTAGACGCCGTTGGCGGTGTGGGTGAGTGTCGCGTCGCGGTGGGCCTGTTCCGCGGCGGCGGCCGGGTCGCCGGGGTTGGTCCAGCCGTGTACGTCGGCGCGGATCAGGGCGCCGATCCACTCGCGGAAGGGGTTGTGGTGGCGGGCGGTCAGTGGGGGTTCCAGGCCGCTGAGGAGGTTGCGGTAGGCGATGCGTTCGGCGGTGAAGGTGCGGCCGGCGGGGAGTTCGTCGAGCCAGACGGTGGCTACGTCGGTGGGGGTGAAGGCGCGGGTGTGGCGTTGGAGGACGAGGAGGTTGAGGAGGGGGTAGTTGAGGTCGTCGTCCTCGGGCATGCCGTCGATGTTCTCGGCGAGGGAGGTTGTCGCGGAGCGGCGGTTCCAGGGGTGGCGGGTGAGGAGGTCCTGGGGGACGCCGTGGGCGGTGAAGTAGGTCCTCAGGGGCCAGTTGCCGGTGGCCTTGGCGAGCTGGCGGATCGCGGTGAGGGGGAGTTTCTCCACTGGTTTGCCCAGGAGGCAGCCGACCGCTCTGCCGAGCCAGGCGGCTTCCAGGCTCGCGGGGTGGGGTGCTCGGGGGGTGGTCGCGCAGCCCGGCGCCGCCGGGGTGCCGTCGCGCCCACCCTCCCCCACTCTCGGCTTCGCTCGAGCGGGGGGACCCCCATCGCCCCAGCGGCACGACTGCCCGCGGAGTACGGAGGCGCGCGGCGGCGACTGCCCGCGGAGGGTGGGGGTGTGGGGCGGGGGCTGTTCGTGGAGGGTGGGGGTGGGGGGCGTGGGGCGGCTCGCGGGGGCGGGCGGCCAGTGGGGGCACAGGGACTTGATGCGGGTCAGGTCTGTCGGTTCTTCGTCGGACAGTCTGCTGGGGAGGTCGGCCAGTTCGTCCAGGAGGTCTGTGGCCAGGAGGCGCAGGTACGGGGAGGCCGGGGTGGCCGACGCGCCTGCGTGGTGCGGGGCGTCGGGGCCGGCCGCTGCCTGCCAGCGGGCGGCGATGGCGGAGGGTTCGCGGCCGTCCTGTGTGGCCTGGCGGAGTTCGTGGCCGATCAGATCCTCCGGCTGGACCCAGGTCAGTCGGAGCATCCGGGACCCCCCAGCTCCGCGAACGCCCGTTCGTGGGCGCGGCGGCGGTCCACGTCCCGTGCGAAGATCTCGCGCGTCACGGCCGTGAGCGCCGACGCCGGTTCCCACAGGTCGAGGCGGCTGGCCTCCGCCACCGTCTTCGCCCAGTCCTCGGGCACCGGCGAGCCGAGCGCGCCCGCCACCGCGCCGGCCATCGTGGCGATGGAGTCGCAGTCGCGGCCGTAGTTCACCGCGCCCAGCACCGCGTGCCGGAAGTCGCCGCCGGCCACCACCAGCATGCCCAGCGCCACCGGGAGTTCCTCGATGGCGTGCAGCCGGGACGGACGGCGTGCGCCCAGCGAGGGGGAGCGGTAGTCGGGGCCGACCGTGTCGTACGGCGTCACCGCCTCGCGCAGCGGGCCCAGCGCCGACTCGAAGTCCGTGTACCGCGCGGCGACCTCGCACACCTTCTCGATCGCCTCCCGCGTGCCGTCCTTCGCCAGGGACAGGCACACGGCGACCACCGAGTCCACCGTCGCGCCCGGCGCGCACGCCGCCGCCACCGCCGCCGCGAGGACGCCGGCCGCCTCCCTGCCGTACGACGACTGGTGCGCGCCCGCGACATCCAGCGCCTCGGCGTAGGCGGCGGCCGGGTGGGCGGCGTTGACCAGGCCGACCGGGGCCATGTACATCGCGGCCCCGCAGTTGACGATGTTGCCGGTGCCGGCCTCGCGCGGGTCGACGTGGCCGTAGTGCAGACGGGCCACCAGCCACTTCTCGGCGAGGAAGATCCGCTGCAGCGGCAGTGCCTCCGCCTCGAGTTCCGGGATCCAGCGCGGGCTCGTCATCAGGTCCGGGACCAGGTGGCCGGCGACGGCGTACGCGTCCAGGTGGTCGCGGACCGTCGCGTACACCCGTACCAGCGCGTGCGTCATCAGGGTGTCGTCGGTGACGTGGCCGTCGCCCTTGTGGTACGGCGCGATCGGGCGGGCGGTGCGCCAGCCGGCGCCGTTCCACGGGCCGACGACACCGTGCACGCGCCCGCCGTGGCGCTCGACGATCTGCTCGGGGGAGTACCCCTCGACCGGCCCGCCGAGGGCGTCACCGACGGCCGCTCCCACGAGGGCGCCGGTGATCCGCTCGTCCAGGGGGAGCCCTCGGCCGGGTTTTTCTGACTGTTCGCGCTTCATGCCCGAATCATCCCTTCATGGGAGCCGGTTGTGCGGCTTCCAGGAGCCCGGCGAGTTCCACCAGGTCCGTGCCGGTGAGCCGGGGGAGTACGCAGCCGGAGAGGGTGCGGCAGCTCTCCCGCCACGACTCCGGGACGGACGCGCCGCCGCCCAGCGCGCCGGTGAGGGCGCCGACGAGCGCCGGGGCGGAGTCCGCCACCCGCGACAGACAGGCCGCCGCCGGGACCGCCTCGGCGATACGGCCGTGGGCGGCGACGGTGAGGGCGAGGGCGACGGGGACGGTCTCGGCGGCGGCCACGCCGTAGCTGTAGACGTGGTCGACGATCTGGTGCTCCAGCGGTGGTACGAGGGCGAAGGCGCTGTCGGCGTCCGCCGCGAGTCTCAGGGCGTGCCGGGCGTTGCGGCCGATCTCCGTTTCCTCGGGCAGTTCGGCGCAGGCCGCCGCCACGCAGGTGTGCGGATCCGCGCCGGTCAGCGCGAGGGAGACGGCGGCGGCCATGGCGCGGGCGCCGTGCACTCCGTCGCCGTCCTGGGTGTAACGGGCGTCGAACTCCGCGAGTTCGGCTGCCGCCCGGGGGTCGCCGGGGTGGGCCACGGCCAGGACGCAGGCGCGTACGCAGGCGGCGTCGTCGAAGTAGTGCGGGTTGTCGTGGCCGGTGGCGGGCGGGCGCAGGCCGGTGGCGAGGTTGCCGAGGCCGGCCCGGACGGAGATGCGGGCGCGCAGGGGGAGGACGGCGGACTCGGTCTCCGGGGCGCGGTCCGCCGCGGCGGCGATCTCACCGGCGAGGGTGTTCCAGGTCAGGTCGATCGCGGCGCGGGTGCGGCGCTCTCGGCTCAGGTCGCCGAAGGCGGTGTCGTCTCCGGCGCGCAGGACGGCCTCCGCGGCGAAGGCCGCCCACTCGGCGTCGTCGGAGGGCCCCAGGCGCAGGGGCTCGGAGGGCTGGTTGAGGGCGATGGGGACGGGGAGGGTGGTCGTGGCGTTCTGCTCCGCGAAGGTGTCGAGTTCGCGGGTGAGGCGTCGTGTCCACTCCGGCATTCGCGCGGCCCGGTGGCGGGCGGCCGGCCAGCCTGCGGCGTCGCCTGCGGCGAGGCCGAGGAGCAGGCCCGTGATTCCTGCCCGCGGCGGCCGGGTGCGAGTTTCGGCCTCGGCTTCGCCTTCGGCCGGGGATTCGTTCCCACCCGCACCATCCGTGCGGCTCTCGTCGTCGGGTGCGGGTGGCCCCTGTGGGGTCGCCCCGCCGTCGGCGGGTGTAGGTGGGGTGAGTGGGGCGGGTTCCGCGTCGGCGGGTGTAGGTGGGGTGAGTGGGGTGGGTTTCGCGTCGGCGGGTGTAGGTGGGGTGAGTGGGGTGGGTTCCGTGTCGGCCGGCGCTGGTGGGTGGTTCGTGTGCTCGGGTGCGGATCGGGGGGTGGTTTTCGCGGGAGCCGCCGCCGGGCGTTCTGTCTCCGTGGGGGTCGTCATCGCCGGGTCTCCTCGGACAGTAGGTCCGCGACAGCCAGGACGTGGTGGCCTGCCATCGTCGGGAGGCAGGTGCCCCGCGCCGGGGTGATCGCCGACGACCAGGCGGGCGGGATCGCCGAGGCGCCCCGGGTCGCACCCGCCAACGCGCCCGCCACCGCCGCCGTGGTGTCGGCGTCGCGGCCCATGTTGACGGCCGTCAGCACCGCCTGTTCGAAGTCGCCGTCGGCCGCCGCGTACGCGCCGAAGGCGAGGGCGACCGCCTCGGGGGCCAGGTCGGTCCACGGGTAGCCGCCGATCACCACCGCCGCGCGCACCGCGCGTTCGCCCAGGTGGGCGGCGGTCACGGCGCGGCGCAGAGAGCGGGCGGTCCAGGAGTCCTCCGGGACCACCGCCAGCGCGGATGCCACCACCGCCACCACCGGCGCCCCGGCCATCGCCGCCGCCACACCCGCCGCGACCGCCTGGCCGCCGTAGATGCCCTCGCCCTCGTGGCTGACCGAACCGTCGATCGCCGCGAGCCGGGCCGCCTCGTCGGGCCGGCCGGCGGCGAACACCCCGTGGGGTGCCGCCCGCATCGCCAGCCCGTCGCTCCAGGCGTGCCGGTGCTGGGCGGAGATCGGGGCCGCCAGCCCCCGGCGCAGATTCTCCAGCGTGCCCCGCTCGCTGAACCCGGCGCCCCGGAAGAGGCCCTCCGCGCGGTCGGCGATCTGCTCGTGCCAGGCCGCCTCCACATGCGCCGGGGTGAGCGCGGAGCCGTGCCGGGCCAGCAGCAGGCCCGAGAAGATCGCGTACTCGGTGTCGTCCGTGCCCGCCGGGTGCTCCGTCACGTATCCCGTGACGCGCCCCCATCGCGCGCGGATCTCGGACGGTTTCATGTTCTCGGCCGGGGCGCCCAGCGCGTCCCCGACGGCCAGCCCGAGCAGTGCGCCGCGCGCCCGCTCGCGGAGCCCGAGGGTGTTCCCGGGGGCCGGGACAGAGGGGATGGGGACGGTCGATGCCATACGGGGCCCTCCTCTCAGGAGCGCCCCGAAAGGCGCGGAGCCCTTTGCGGAACTGTCCCCGGTGCGGTGTCCCGCACAGCCTCGGGAGCTTCAGCATCACCCGGTCGACATCTGCGCGGTCTTCTACACAAACGAGCGAAACCCGCAAAGCCGCAGGTTAGCCCAGCCTTTCCTTGCTGGCGGGCGGGAATGAGGCGGCGTACATTGAGTGTTGTCGAAGAATGGAATCAGTCCAAAGAAGAGACTCTGGGGGACACGGGAATGGCGATCATCGAGACCGAGGCGGCACTGCACGAGGCGCACCGCGACAACCACACGCACCGGGATGTGAACGGCGGCTGGCTGCGCCCCGCGGTGTTCGGCGCGATGGACGGGCTGGTCTCCAACCTCGCCCTGATGACCGGTGTCGCCGGCGGCTCGGTCGGCCAGCAGACCGTCGTGATCACCGGCCTCGCCGGACTGGCCGCCGGCGCCTTCTCCATGGCGGCCGGCGAGTACACCTCCGTCGCCTCCCAGCGCGAGCTGGTCGAGGCCGAGCTCGACGTCGAGCGGCGCGAGCTGCGCAAGCACCCCAAGGACGAGGAGGCCGAACTCGCCGCGCTCTACCAGACCCGCGGCGTCGAGCCCGAACTGGCCCGCGAGGTCGCCCGGCAGCTGTCGAAGGACCCCGAGCAGGCGCTGGAGATCCACGCCCGTGAGGAGCTCGGCATCGACCCCGGCGACCTGCCCTCGCCCACCGTCGCCGCCGTGTCCAGTTTCGGCTCCTTCGCGCTGGGCGCCCTGCTGCCCGTGCTGCCGTACCTGCTCGGCGCGAGCAGTCTGTGGCCCGCCGTGCTGCTGGCGCTGCTCGGCCTCTTCCTGTGCGGTGCCGTGGTGGCCAAGGTGACGGCGCGCAGCTGGTGGTTCAGCGGTCTGCGGCAGCTCGCCCTCGGCGGCGCGGCGGCCGGTGTGACGTACGCCCTGGGCACGCTGTTCGGGACGGCCGTAGGATGATGTGGCTGGCACGTATACCCGAGGCCGTATAAATAGTCATTACGTGCTGGTTTCGAT
Organism: Streptomyces sp. NPDC048584; assembly: GCF_043199595.1. Lineage (NCBI taxonomy): Bacteria > Bacillati > Actinomycetota > Actinomycetes > Kitasatosporales > Streptomycetaceae > Streptomyces > Streptomyces sp. NPDC048584. The sequence goes on along the minus strand of NZ_JBICWF010000019.1, from coordinate 138,798 downwards.
GGCGTGACCGCTGGGCATGAGCCGTAAGCGCTGTGGGCAAAGAGGCCGACGGCGTGCCCCGCGGGCCGGGCGCAGGAGTCCTTTCCCGCCATCGACCGGCGGACATCGATCTGTCCGATCCGGTCTCCATAGCTTCCACCGCCAGGCGCGGAACCCCGCCGCGACCCATGCGGTGTCCGCATGCTGGAACGGAATATCCCGCTTCCCGAGAATCGCTCCATCATGTAACCTGCACCAAATTTTGCACTCACGCAGAGGGCCAACGTCGTCCCTCGGCACCTTGCACATGCCACATGACGACGACGGGAGAGCCGATGCGTACGCCGCGCCAGCCGTCCCAGCATTCCACGAACACCCACCTGAACTGGTCGTTCATGGATGCTCGCCCTGCCGCGCAGGGTATGTACGACCCCCGCGACGAGCACGACGCCTGCGGCGTCGGCTTCGTCGCCACCCTCACCGGCGAGGCGTCCCACACCCTGGTCGAGCAGGCCCTCACGGTCCTGCGCAACCTCGAACACCGCGGTGCCACCGGCTCCGAGCCGGACTCCGGCGACGGCGCCGGAATCCTCTCCCAGGTCCCCGACACCTTCTTCCGCGAGGTGGCCGGATTCGCACTCCCCGAGGCCGGCGGTTACGCCGTCGGTATCGCCTTCCTCCCGGAGGACGGCACCGACGACGCCGTCGCCCGTATCGAGGAGATCGCCGCCGCGGAGGACCTGACCGTCCTCGGCTGGCGCGAGGTGCCGGTCGCGCCCGACCTCCTCGGCGCCACCGCCCGCTCCACGATGCCGGTCTTCCGGCAGATCTTCGTCACCGCCGGTGAGAGCAGGGGCATCGACCTCGACCGCAAGGCGTTCGTGCTGCGCAAGCGCGCCGAGCGCGAGGCCGGCGTCTACTTCCCGTCGCTGTCCGCGCGGACCATCGTCTACAAGGGCATGCTGACCACCGGCCAGCTCGAGCCGTTCTTCCCGGACCTGTCCGACCGCCGCTTCGGCTCCGCGATCGCGCTGGTGCACTCCCGGTTCTCCACGAACACCTTCCCGTCGTGGCCGCTCGCCCACCCGTACCGCTTCGTCGCCCACAACGGTGAGATCAACACCGTCAAGGGCAACCGCAACTGGATGCGCGCCCGCGAGTCCCAGCTGGCCTCGGACCTGTTCGGCCCGGCCGGCCACGGACACGGCGGGGACAAGGGCCTGGACCGCGTCTTCCCCGTCTGTACCCCCGACGCCTCGGACTCCGCCTCCTTCGACGAGGTCCTCGAACTGCTGCACCTGGGCGGGCGTTCGCTGCCGCACTCCGTGCTGATGATGATCCCGGAGGCGTGGGAGAACCACGACTCCATGGACCCGGCCCGGCGCGCCTTCTACCAGTACCACTCCACTCTGATGGAGCCCTGGGACGGCCCCGCCTGCGTCACCTTCACCGACGGCACCCAGGTCGGCGCCGTACTCGACCGCAACGGACTGCGCCCCGGCCGCTACTGGGTCACCGACGACGGCCTCGTCGTCCTCGGCTCCGAGGTCGGCGTCCTCGACATCGACCCGGCGAAGGTCGTCCGCAAGGGCCGGCTGCAGCCCGGCCGTATGTTCCTGGTGGACACCGCCGAGCGCCGCATCATCGAGGACGACGAGATCAAGGCCGCCCTGGCCGCCGAGAACCCGTACGCGGAGTGGCTCGAGGCCGGCGAGATCGAGCTGCCCGACCTGCCCGAGCGTGAGCACATCGTGCACACCCACGCCTCGGTCACCCGCCGCCAGCAGACCTTCGGCTACACCGAGGAGGAACTGCGTGTCCTGATCGCGCCGATGGCCAAGGCCGGCGCCGAGCCGATCGGCTCCATGGGCACCGACTCCCCGATCGCCGCGCTGAGCGAGCGCCCCCGCCTGCTCTTCGACTACTTCACCCAGCTGTTCGCCCAGGTCACCAACCCGCCGCTGGACGCGATCCGCGAGGAACTGGTCACCTCCCTGCGCTCCCCGCTGGGCCCCTCCGGCAACCTGCTGGAGCCGAACGCGGCCTCCTGCCGCAGCGTCGTCCTGCCCTTCCCGGTGATCGACAACGACGAGCTGGCCAAGCTCATCCACATCAACGCCGACGGCGACATGCCCGGCTTCAAGGCCGCGACCCTCTCCGGCCTGTACCGGGTCTCCGGCGGCGGCGACGCGCTCGCCGCCCGCATCGACGACATCTGCGCCGAGGCCGACGCCGCCATAGAGAACGGCGCCCGCCTGATCGTCCTGTCGGACCGGCACTCCGACGCCGAGCACGCGCCGATCCCGTCGCTGCTGCTCACCGCGGCCGTCCACCACCACCTCATCCGCACCAAGCAGCGCACCCAGGTGGGCCTGCTGGTCGAGGCCGGCGACGTCCGCGAGGTCCACCACGTCGCCCTGCTCATCGGCTACGGCGCCGCCGCCGTCAACCCGTACCTGGCGATGGAGTCCGTCGAGGACCTCGTCCGCGCGGGCACCTTCCTGCCCGGCATGGAGGCCGAGAAGGCCATCCGCAACCTGATCCACGCCCTCGGCAAGGGCGTCCTCAAGGTCATGTCCAAGATGGGCATCTCCACCGTCGCCTCCTACCGCGGCGCCCAGGTCTTCGAGGCCGTCGGCCTCGGCGAGGCCTTCGTGGAGAAGTACTTCAACGGCACCGCCACCAAGATCGGCGGCGTCGGCATCGACGTCGTCGCCCAGGAGGTCGCCGCCCGCCACGCCAAGGCGTACCCCGCCTCCGGCATCGCGCCGGCGCACCGCGCGCTGGAGATCGGCGGCGAGTACCAGTGGCGCCGCGAGGGCGAGCCGCACCTGTTCGACCCGGAGACGGTCTTCCGCCTCCAGCACTCCACCCGCTCCGGCGAGTACGACATCTTCAAGAAGTACACCGAGCGCGTGAACGAGCAGTCCGAGCGCCTGATGACGCTCCGCGGGCTTTTCGGCTTCGCGTCCGGCCGGGGCCCGATCCCGGTCGACGAGGTCGAGCCGGTCTCCGAGATCGTCAAGCGGTTCTCCACCGGCGCCATGTCGTACGGCTCCATCTCCCGCGAGGCGCACGAGACCCTCGCCATCGCCATGAACCAGCTGGGCGGCAAGTCCAACACCGGTGAGGGCGGCGAGGACCCGGAGCGCCTGTACGACCCGGCCCGCCGCTCCTCCATCAAGCAGGTCGCCTCCGGCCGCTTCGGTGTGACCTCCGAGTACCTGGTCAACTCCGACGACATCCAGATCAAGATGGCCCAGGGCGCCAAGCCCGGCGAGGGCGGCCAGCTGCCCGGTCACAAGGTCTACCCGTGGGTCGCCAAGACCCGTCACAGCACTCCCGGCGTGGGGCTCATCTCCCCGCCGCCGCACCACGACATCTACTCCATCGAGGACCTCGCCCAGCTGATCCACGACCTGAAGAACGCCAACCCCAAGGCGCGCATTCACGTCAAGCTGGTCTCCGAGGTCGGCGTCGGCACGGTCGCGGCGGGCGTCTCCAAGGCCCACGCGGACGTGGTGCTCATCTCCGGCCACGACGGAGGCACCGGCGCCTCCCCGCTGACATCGCTCAAGCACGCGGGCGGCCCCTGGGAGCTCGGCCTCGCCGAGACCCAGCAGACCCTGCTGCTCAACGGCCTGCGCGACCGGATCGTCGTACAGACCGACGGCCAGCTGAAGACCGGCCGTGACGTGGTCATCGCCGCGCTGCTCGGCGCCGAGGAGTTCGGCTTCGCCACCGCCCCGCTCGTCGTCTCCGGCTGCGTCATGATGCGCGTCTGCCACCTGGACACCTGCCCGGTCGGCATCGCCACCCAGAACCCCGTGCTGCGCGACCGGTTCTCCGGCAAGGCCGAGTACGTCGTCAACTTCTTCCGGTTCATCGCCCAGGAGGTCCGCGAACTCCTCGCCGAGCTGGGCTTCCGCTCCATCGAGGAGGCCGTCGGTCACGCCGAGGTCCTCGACGTGACCCGCGCGGTGAACCACTGGAAGGCACAGGGCCTGGAGCTCGCGCCGCTCTTCCATGTGCCCGAACTGCCCGAGGGCGCCGCCCGCCACCGGACCGTCGCCCAGGACCACGGCCTGGAGAAGGCGCTCGACAACGAGCTGATCAAGCTCGCCGCCGACGCGCTCTCCGCCGCCGGCGCCGAGGACGCCCAGCCGGTGCGCGCCCAGGTCGCCATCCGCAACATCAACCGCACGGTCGGCACCATGCTCGGCCACGAGGTGACGAAGAAGTTCGGCGGCGCGGGCCTGCCCGACGACACCATCGACATCACCTTCACCGGCAGCGCCGGCCAGTCCTTCGGCGCCTTCGTCCCGCGCGGAGTCACGCTGCGCCTGGAGGGCGACGCCAACGACTACGTCGGCAAGGGCCTGTCCGGCGGCCGTCTCGTGGTCCGCCCGGACCGCGCGGCCGACCACCTCGCCGAGTACTCGACCATCGCCGGCAACACGATCGCGTACGGCGCGACCGGCGGCGAACTGTTCCTGCGAGGCCGCACCGGCGAGCGGTTCTGCGTCCGCAACTCCGGTGCGCTGGTCGTCTCCGAGGGCGTGGGCGACCACGGCTGCGAGTACATGACCGGCGGACACGCCGTCGTCCTCGGCGAGACCGGGCGCAACTTCGCGGCCGGCATGTCCGGCGGCGTCGCCTACGTCATCGACCTCGACCGGGACAACGTCAACGCCGGCAACCTGGACGCCGTAGGGGCCCTGGACGACGCCGACAAGCAGTGGCTGCACGACGTGGTCCGCCGGCACCAGGAGGAGACGGGATCCACCGTCGCCGGGAAGCTGCTCGCCGAGTGGGACACCGCCGTGGAGCGCTTCAGCAAGATCATCCCCAGCACGTACAAGGCAGTGCTCGCCGCCAAGGACGCCGCCGAGCGAGCCGGTCTCTCCGAGACCGAGATCACCGAGAAGATGATGGAGGCGGCGATCAATGGCTGATCCGAAGGGCTTTCTGAACCACGGCCGCGAGGTCGCCAGGTCCCGTCCGGTCGAGGAGCGCAGGAAGGACTGGAACGAGGTCTACGTCCCGGGCTCCCTGCTGCCGATCATCAGCAAGCAGGCCAGCCGGTGCATGGACTGCGGTATCCCCTTCTGTCACAACGGCTGTCCGCTCGGGAACCTCATCCCCGAGTGGAACGACTACGCCTACCGCGAGGACTGGGGCGCCGCCTCCGAGCGGCTGCACGCCACCAACAACTTCCCGGAGTTCACCGGCCGCCTGTGCCCCGCTCCGTGCGAGTCGGCGTGTGTGCTCGGCATCAACCAGCCGCCGGTCACCATCAAGAACGTCGAGGTCTCGATCATCGACAAGGCGTGGGAGACCGGTGACGTCGCCCCGCAGGTCCCCGAGCGCCTCTCCGGCAAGACCGTCGCCGTCGTCGGCTCGGGCCCGGCCGGCCTGGCCGCCGCCCAGCAGCTGACCCGGGCCGGCCACACGGTCGCCGTGTACGAGCGCGCCGACCGCATCGGCGGCCTGCTGCGCTACGGCATCCCCGAGTTCAAGATGGAGAAGCGGCACATCAACCGCCGTATCGAGCAGATGCGCGCGGAGGGCACCAAGTTCCGCACCGGTGTGGAGATCGGCCGCGACATGCCGGCCACCGCGCTGCGCAAGCGGTACGACGCCGTGGTCCTCGCCGTCGGCGCCACCACCGCGCGCGACCTGCCCGTGCCGGGCCGCGAGCTCAAGGGCATCCACCAGGCCATGGAGTACCTGCCGCTGGCCAACAAGGTGCAGGAGGGCGACTACGTCGCCCCGCCGCTGTCGGCCGAGGGCAAGCACGTCGTGGTGATCGGCGGCGGTGACACCGGCGCCGACTGCGTGGGCACCGCCCACCGCCAGGGCGCGGCCTCCGTCACCCAACTGGAGATCATGCCCCGCCCGAACGACGAGCGGAACCCGGTCGCCCAGCCCTGGCCGACCTTCCCCATGCTCTACAAGGTCACGTCCGCCCACGAGGAGGGCGGTGAGCGGGTCTACTCCGTCTCCACCACCCACTTCGAGGGCGACGAGGACGGCAACGTGCAGTGGCTGCACCTGAGCGAGGTCGAGTTCGTCGACGGCAGGCTGACGTCGAAGCCGGGCACCGAGCGCAAGATCCCCGCCCAGCTCGTCACCCTCGCCATGGGCTTCACCGGCACCGACCGGGACAACGGACTGGTCGACCAGTTCGGACTGGACCTCGACGCACGGGGTAACATCGCCCGCGACGCCGACTTCCAGACCAATGTGCCCGGCGTGTTCGTCGCCGGTGACGCCGGCCGCGGCCAGTCGCTCATCGTGTGGGCGATCGCCGAGGGCCGTTCGGCCGCCCGCGGCTGCGACCGCTTCCTGACGGGAGCGAGCGAGCTGCCGGCCCCGATCCGCCCGACGGACCGCGCCCTGGCGGTCTGATCCCGAGGGATCACCAGACGTCCCGTACAAAGGCGTACGGAACACACAGGTGGCGCCTGCCCGCCAGTCCCCGACCGGACGACTGGGCAGGCGCCTCCGCATGTTCAGGGCAGCCGGTAGTGGTCCCCGTACATCTCCCACACGAGCGGGGTGTCCAGGCCCAGGTTCCCGGCCTTCAGGAACCGGCGCTGGGCCGTGTCGACACGGCCGGTGTCGCGGTCCGGGTACCGGGTCAGCATGGCCTCGCGGCGGATGTCCAGGAAGGCGTTCAGATACTCCTCCTCCACACCGCCCGCCGCCGGTGTCTTCGCCTGCTTCAGCGTGTGCTCCCGCAGCGCGTAGAAACCGTCCGCGTCCGTGTCGGGGCCGTGGAAGACCATCGCGTCGAAGTACACGAACTGGCCGAGGGTTCCAAGACCGTCCAGCTTGGCGAGCCGTACGGCCGGCTCGAAGTAGAGGCGGTCGCGCTCCGCCTCCTGCGCCGCACGGAACGCCGGAACCTCTCCCTCCGCCTCCCAGGCGGCCGTGAAGCCGGGATCGAGCCCCTCGTGGGAGTCCGAGCCGTCGACCTCCCGCAGGGCGGGCAGATAGGACGCCAGGCCGTTGTCCGGGTGCTCCTCGGTGTAGGCCTCGACCAGCATGAGCAGATCGTGGGTGCCGGTGCAGAAGCCGATGATGCCCGCCGTGTACCCGCAGCCGTCGTCCTCGTCCTCGATGGTGCCGTACGTGGTGCGCCAGTCGGTGGTGGAGTGCTCGGCGCTCGCCACCAGCCGCTGCGCCAGTTCCTTCTTCGCGGGCGCGGCGAGGCCCGCCGGCAGATCGGCGACGACCGCGTCGTCCTCCGCCCGCTCCTCCTCCTGCTTCTCCTCCGCCCGGTCCTTGGCGTCCTCCCGCGCCGCCTGCACACCGGCCGCGGTGGGCGCCGGCGGCGCGTCGGCCGAGCCCGACGGCAGGACCAGATAGAACCCCGTCGCGATCACGGGAACGGCCGCGATCAGCAGCACACCGGCACGTTTCACCGCGGGATACCTCCGCCCGTCAGTTCGGACACCTCGACCACGGCGGCCACCCCCAGCACCAGCACCAGCGCCACACACGCGCCCACCTGCACCAGCGTCCGCCGCCCGTCCCGCGGCGCGTACGCGAACGCCAGCGCCACCGCGCCGCCCGCCAGCAGCCCGCCGAGGTGCCCCTCCCAGGACGTGACGACCGCGGAGATCACCAGCCACAGCAACAGCCCCGCCATGAACCGGTTGACCTGGCTCATGTCGGCCCCGACCCGCCGGGCCACCACGTAGTACGCGGCCCCCACTCCGAAGATCGCGCCGGACGCGCCGACCACGGCGTCCTCGGGCGCGATCACCAGCACCAGCACCGAGCCGCCCAGCGCCGACAGCAGATACAGGGCGAGGTAGTGCACCCGGCCCAGCATCGGCTCGACCAGCCGGCCCAGATTCCACAGCGCCAGCATGTTCATCACGATGTGGGCGATCCCGAACGTGCCCTCGGTGGGCGGCAGATGCAGGAACGCGCCGGTCAGCAGCCGGTACCACTCCCCGTCCACCAGCCCCTCCGGGCTGAAGCCCCCCGGGTACGGGTCGACCCACAGATAGTGCTCGCCGTCCGGCCCGAGCAGTCCCGCGCCCACCATCGCGAACCGGTCCACGATCTCCGGCTTCGCCACCTCCGCCAGATACACGAGCACATTGACGACGATCAGTACGTACGTCACGACCGGCACCCGCGACACCCGGCCGCCCACCAGGGTGCGCGCCTGCCGGACGGACCGCGCGCCCGCCTTCACACAGTCCGGGCACTGGTGGCCCACGGCCGCCTCGCGCATGCAGTCCGGGCAGATGAACCGCTCGCAGCGGGTGCAGCGGACATGGCACTCCACCTTGGGATGGCGGTAGCAGGTGGTCACGGTGGACTCGGAATCCACGGGCCGGCTCCTCGGGACGGTCGGGACGGAAATGAGCCGGTGGGGACGGCGGCGAACAAAATATCGAACACGGGGGAGCCGGGCGAGTGCCGGGGTGCCGTGCCGTACCCTCGGGGCCAGTTCCGGTGACCCAGGGGGAGTCGAGTGGCCGCGATAAGCCTGCGCAAGATCGAGGAGACCGCGCCCGCGCTGGTCAGCCTCTACAAGACCGCCGGAGCCTCACTCACCAAGCACGGCCTGGACGGTCTGCGCGCCGCCGTCTACCTGGTGGTCGACTACTCCGGCTCGATGAGGCCGTACTACGACGACGGCAGCGTGCAGGCGCTCGCCGACCGCGTGCTGGGCCTGTCCGCGCATCTCGACGACGACGGCACCGTCCCGGTCGTCTTCTTCTCCACCGACGTCGACGCCGTCACCGACATCGCCCTCGCCGACCACCGGGGCCGGATCGAACGCATCGTGTCCGGTCTCGGCCACATGGGCAGGACCAGCTACCACCTGGCGATGGACGCGGTCATCGACCACTACCTCGACAGCGGCTCCACGGCCCCGGCCCTGGTGATCTTCCAGACCGACGGCGGCCCCGTCAGCAGACTCGCCGCGGAGAAGTACCTCTGCAAGGCCGCCCGCCTCCCCCTTTTCTGGCAGTTCGTCGGCTTCGGCGACCCGAACAGCAAGCAGTTCGACTACCTGCGCAGGCTCGACGACCTGGCGGTCCCCACGAAGCGAGTCGTGGACAACGCGGGCTTCTTCCACGCGGGCGAGAACCCGGCGAGGGTCTCGGACGCGGATCTCTATGACCGCCTGGTGGGCGAGTTCCCTCAATGGCTGGCGGCAGCAAGGGCACAAGGAATCACGGGCCAGGAGCAGCGCCCCTGAGGGGCGCGGGGCCGTATCGATCTGCGGCTCCGCCGCGTGGGCGCGATCGACCACAACGCACCCGCACCCGACAACGCTAGGTATCACACTCCAAAACGGTGCGACACAACCCGCACCGCACCCGCACGCGCCCGCGAACCGGCACGCGGATCCGCTGATGGCACGTAGGACAGGCAAACGAAACCCGTAGAGAGCCGTCTTCCGCGGAACCGAAGCCGTACGGCCCCGCCGTCTCACCCACCGGGTGGTGATCCCGCGCAAGCCGCCGGTCCCGGGCGTACCGACGCCGCCCCACCCACCCCGCGGCGGCCAGCGGCGGCTGCTCAGAGTCCCGGCGGGCCACCGCCAGCCCCTTCGTGTACGCCGTATACGCCTGCGCACTGGTGAACCACACCGAAGGATCCTCCCCGAACACCAGCGACCGCTTCGCCAGCACGTACCCGAACTCCTCCGGCGTGAGATACCCCAGCTTCTGCGACGACGCCCCGTCCTCCCGGAACGCGTCCAGCAGCAGCCAGCCGGCCCCCAGATACGTCGCCGTCGTGTCCGTCAGGATCTCGTTCTCCCGCGTCCCCGGGAACGACAGGTCCAGCCGGTGCAGATACACATGCGCCACCTCGTGCGCCAGCGCCGCCCCGATATCCCGCCGGTGCGTGCGGAACCGGTCGTTCAGCTCGACGAAGTACTCGGGCCCGGCCGCCAGTTCCACGTTCGCCGCGTGCGTCATCTCCCGGAAGCCCACGATCAGCCGCGCGTGCGGCAGCCGGTAGTGCCGCACCAGCTCACGCGCCACCCGCTGCGCCCCCGGATACAGATCGTCCGTGTCGCAGAACGCCACATCGGCCGGCGCCACACTCACCGAGAACGCCTGGACCGTGTCGTACGACAGACGCCGGTACAGCGCGGTGACGGCCGCCCGCACCGTCTCCAGATGCGGGTAACCGTGCTCGACCGGTCCGCCGTTCGCCACGTCTCACCCCCGGACGCCCTGAACCCCGTTCCACTGTACGGGCCCGTAGGCTGAACCCCCATGACCACCAGCAACACCACCACCGGTGACGCCGACCCCGCGGTCCGCGAGGAGCTCGCCCGGCTGCGCGACAGCATCGACAACATCGACGCCGCCGTCGTCCACATGCTGGCCGAGCGTTTCAAGTGCACCCAGCAGGTCGGCCGCCTCAAGGCCGAGCACCGGCTGCCGCCCGCCGACCCGGGCCGCGAGGCCCGCCAGATCACCCGGCTGCGCGCCCTCGCCGAGAACGCCAGACTCGACCCGGCCTTCGCCGAGAAGTTCCTGAACTTCATCATCGCCGAGGTGATCCGCCACCACGAGCGCATCGCCGACGACGCCACGCCCTCAGCGAACCGCGGCACAACCTCCTCCCCCGGGGAGTGACACAGCCGCCCGCGCGGGGCATGCTGCGCTGTGCACTCCTTGTCGGCTGACAAGCACCACCCGTCAGCACCCGGACACCCTTCCGGTCCCTTGCGAGGAGGGACGTGCCGCATGCCGAACGCCCGCATCCTCATCGTCGACGACCACGAAGACACCCTCTACGCCCTGGAGAGCGCCCTGGCCCCGCTCGGCCACCTGCTGGGCCGGGCCACCAGCGGCGACGAAGCCCTCAAACAGCTCCTGCGCGGAAACGTCGGCCTGCTCCTGCTCGACGTCCACCTCCCCGGCACCGGCGGACTCGACGTCGTGCGCTACATGCGCCGCCTGGAACAGACCCAGCTCATCCCCGTCGTCCTGCTCACCGGCTTCGTCCGCGACCCCCAGCTCGGCGCCGCCGCCTACGCCCTCGGCGTAGCCGACCTCGTCACCACACCGGTCGACCCGTGGGCGCTGCGCACCAAGATCCGTCATCTCTACGACGCACACCAGCGCCACCTCGCCCTGGAGCGGGAGATCCGCGCCCTGCGCGCCCGCCTCGACGAACGCCCCGGCACCCCCGTACCACCCGCCCTGCCCCACCCGCACGCGCACACGTCGCCTTCGCAGCCCACGGGGGCGCACACCGGGAAGCTCGAACGAGACCGGACATAGGGTGCGTACCCGATCCGCCCCTGTCCCCCCGGCGACCGGATCAGGCAGCATGGCCCGCATGTCCGTACTGACGCGCGACGAAGCGCAGAACCGAGCACGACTCCTCGACGTCCACCGCTACACGATCGAACTCGATCTGACCACCGGCGACGAGACGTTCGACTCCCACACCCTGATCACGTTCAGCGCCCGTACGGACGCGGACACCTTCGTCGAGCTCAAGCCCGCCGAGCTGCGCTCCGTCACCCTCGACGGACAGCCCCTGGACACCGGCACCCTCGACGGCAACCGGCTGCCCCTGAAGAACCTCACCGCCGGCGCACACGAACTGCGCGTCGACGCGAGCATGCGCTACTCCCGCACCGGCGAGGGCATGCACCGCTTCACCGACCCCTCCGACGGCGAGACCTACGTCTACACCCAGCTGTTCCTCGACGACGTCCAGCGGGTCTTCGCCGCCTTCGACCAGCCCGACCTCAAGGCCGTCTTCGAGCTGACCGTCACCGCCCCCCGGCACTGGACCGTCCTCGCCAACGGCATCACCGAACACACCGGAGACGGCGTGTGGCGGGCCGCCGCCACCCCGCTGATCTCCACCTACCTCGTCGCCGTCGCCGCCGGACCCTGGCACTCCGTACGCACCGAGCACCGCGGACTGCCCTTCGGTATCCACTGCCGCCGCTCCCTCGCCCCCCACCTCGACGCGGACGCCGACGAACTCCTCGACATCACCCGCGCCTGCTTCGACCGGTACCACGAGAAGTTCGAGGAGCCGTACCCCTTTGACTCCTACGACCAGGCCTTCGTGCCCGAGTTCAACGCGGGCGCCATGGAGAACCCCGGACTGGTCACCTTCCGTGACGAGTTCGTCTACCGCTCCGCCGTCACCGACACCGAGCGCCAGACCCGCGCCATGGTCATCGCCCACGAGATGGCCCACATGTGGTTCGGCGACCTCGTCACCCTCCGCTGGTGGGACGACATCTGGCTCAACGAGTCCTTCGCCGAGTACATGGGCTACCAGACCCTCACCGAGGCGACCCGCTTCACCGACACCTGGACCGACTTCGGTGTCACCCGCAAGCCCTGGGGCTACGACGCCGACCAGCGGCCCTCCACCCATCCCGTCGCCCCCGCGGACGTCGAGGACACCGCCTCCGCCCTGCTCAACTTCGACGGCATCTCCTACGCCAAGGGCGCCTCCGCGCTGCGCCAGCTCGTCGTCTGGCTCGGCGAGAAGGACTTCCTCGCCGGCATCAACACCCACTTCCAGCGGCACCGCTTCGGCAACGCGGGCCTCGCCGACTTCATCGACTCCCTCGCCTCCGCCACCGAACGCGACGTCCACGCCTGGGCCGACGCCTGGCTGCGCACCACCGGCGTCGACACCCTCGTCCCGGAGCCGAGAAGCGGCGACAACGTCTACTGGCACCTCGACATCACCCACCGCGGCGACCCCGGGATCTGGTCGGCACCCGACCCCGACAAGAGCCTCCCCGGCATGCGGCACGCCGGCACCATGGTCTCCGCCGGCAGCACGCGGCCCCACCGCATCGCCATCGGCGTCTACGACCACGACCTCCACGACGCCGCCCGGCTCATCCTGCGCGACCGTATCGAGGCCGACCTCCCCGCCGACCGGAACGTCTCCTTCAGCCCCGGCGGCACCCGCCCCGCCCTCGTCGTCCTCAACGACGGCGACCTCACCTACGCCAAGATCCGCTTCGACCCGGATTCCCTCGACACCCTGCGCACCCGGCTCTCCGGCCTGCCCGACGCCCTCACCCGCGCCGTGGTGTGGAACGCCCTCAGGGACGCCGTCCGCGACGGCGACCTGCCCGCGGGCGACTTCCTCGACATCGCCCGCACCCACCTCCCGCACGAGACCGACCTCGCCCTCGTCCAGGGCGTCCTCGCCTTCGCCTCCGTCCACATCGCCGGGCGCTACCTCACCCCCGAACAGCGGCCCGCCGCCCTCGCCACCCTCACCGCCCTGTGCCGCGACCTCATCCGCCGCACCGAGGACGGCGACAACCCCGGCCTGCGCCTCATCGCCGTACGCCAGTTCATCGAGGTCGCCGCCCACCCCGACACCATCGCCGCCTGGCTCACCGAAGGCACCGTCCCCGGCGGACCCGAACTCGACCCCGAACTGCGCTGGCGCGTCCTCGCGCGGCTCGCCGTACTCGGCGCCACCGACGAGACCGTCATCGCCGCCGAACTCGAACGCGACCCCAGCGCCACCGGCCGGGAGGGCGCCGCCCGCTGCCGCGCCGCCCTCCCCGACGAGGACGCCAAAGCCCGCGCCTGGGAGGCCATGTTCGGCTCCGACGACCGGGCCGACCTGTCGAACTACCTGTTCACCGCCACCGCCCAGGGCTTCTGGCAGCCCGAACAGGCCGACCTCGTACGCCCCTACGTGTCCCGCTACTACAAGGCGGCCGTGGCGGTCGCCGCCCGCCGCGGCCCCGCCATCGCCGAAGCCGCCGGACGCTGGGCGTTCCCCGCCCACGCCGTCGACGCCGAGACGCTGAAGCTCGGCGAGAAGTGCCTGCGCAAGGCCGACCCCATTCCGGCCCTGCGCCGCAAACTCGCCGACCAGCTCGACGACCTGCGCCGCGCCCTGCGCGTCCAGCAGGCGTAACACGGCACACACCGCTCGAAGGGGACGTAACCCCTTCGAGCGGTGATCGCCGGACTCTTCGGCCGACGCCGGCCGCGCCCGCCAAGCTGAACCTCCGCGCTCCGGAGGACAGCCCATGAACACCCCGCCCCACGACCTCGTCGGCATCGGCATCGGCCCCTTCAACCTCTCCCTCGCCGCGCTGGCCGACTCGCTCCCCGGACTGGACACCGCCTTCTACGACCAGAACCCCCGCTTCACCTGGCACCCCGGCCTGCTCCTCGACGACGTCACCGTCCAAGTCCCCTTCCTCGCCGACCTCGTCACCCTCGCCGACCCCACCAGCCCCTGGACCTTCCTCAACCACCTCAGAGCCCGCGAGCGCCTCTACCCCTTCTACTTCGCGGAGCGGTTCCACATCCGCCGCACCGAGTACGACGCCTACTGCCGCTGGGTCGCCGACCACCTTCCCGCCCTGCACTTCGGCCACCGCGTCGACACCGTCCGCTGGGACCCGGAGAACGCCCTGTTCCAGGTGGACCTCACCCGACCGGGCCCGCAAGGGCGCACCCGCCGTGTCCACGCCCGGCACCTCGTCCTCGGCGTCGGCACCGAACCCTGGGTGCCCGAGCCCCTGCGGCCCCTCACCGGCACCCCCGGCGCCCCCGTGATCCACGCCGACGACTACCTCACCCACCGGGACAGGCTCCTCGCCGCCGGCCACATCACCGTCGTCGGCACCGGACAGTCGGGTGCCGAGGGCTTCCTCGACCTGCTCCGCCACCGCCCCACCGGCCGTGAACGGCTCCACTGGACCGGCCGCACCCAGGCGTTCGCCCCCATGGAGTACTCCCGGCTCGGCCTCGAACAGTTCACCCCCGACCACACCCGCTACTTCCACGCCCTGCCCGAGTCCGTCCGCGACCGCCTCGTCCCCGCCCAGTGGCAGCTCCACAAGGCCATCGACGCCGGCACCATCGACGCCATCCACGACGAGCTCTACCGGCGCACCCTCCACGGCGACTGGCCCGACACCGTCCTCACCCCCGCCGTCCGGATCCGCGCCGCCGCCCGCCTCGGTCCCGACCGCGTCGAACTCCACCTCGAGCACATCCAACAGGGCACCCGCAGCCGCCTCACCACCGACGCCGTCGTCCTCGCCACCGGCCACCGCCCGCGCCCCCTCGACCACCTCCTGGCACCCCTCGACCCCCATCTGCGCCGCGACCGTGCCGGCCGGCCGCGCGTCGACGCCCACTTCCGCCTCGACCTCGGCCCCGCCGTCACCGGCGGCGTCTACGTCCAGAACGCCGAACTCCACACCCACGGCGTCGGCACCCCCGACCTCGGACTCGCCGCCTGGCGCAGCGCCGCCATCCTCAACCACCTCACCGGCCGGACGGCCTACCCGGAGCCCGCCCGCACCGCCTTCACCACCTTCGGACTGCCCCCGGAAACACCACAGGTCCCGCCCGCCCGGCAAGCCGTACGGCTCACCCCACTGGCGGACGGGACCTGAGTCACCCGGTCAGAACACCGGCGTACCGTCCCGGGTCAGCCTCCAGTCCACCGACGCGAAGTCCACCGGATCCAGCACACCCTTGGCCGTCACCCACTCCGCGATCCGCGTCCGGATCTCCGTCGACTCCGACCACAGCTCCTTCGCCGACGCCACGTGCGGGAACGCGCCGCCGCCGTTCGCGCGGTAGTTGTTCACCGCGAACACGAACTCCTGGGCGTCGTCCAGAGGGGCGCCCTCGTACATCACGTTCCTGATCCGCGACCCGGCCGGCTGCGCGATGTCGATGTCGTACCGCACCCCCGACACATAGTCGTAGTTGTAGTCCGGACGGCCGCCCGCGTTCGTCAGCTTCTCCACGTCCACCGCCGCACCGGCCGCGGTCCGTACGAAGTACTCCGCCGAGTACTCCAGGTACGCCCGCACCTGCGCGCCCGTCATCAGCTTCGCCACCAGCGTGTTGTCGTACACGTACAGGCCCGACAGGTCCCGGATCGTCACCTCGCCCGCCGGGATCTCCGAGGTCCGCGAGAACGGCGACGCCTGCGACAGCACCGGCAGCGACGCGTACTCCGTACCGGCGAGAGCCGCCCTGACCACGTCCTCCTGCACCTTGCTGATCAGGTCGATGACCGGCGCGTCCTTGTAGCGCGCCTCCACCGTGGTCAGGGTCTCCGTCGCCGTGCCGACCACCTGATTGACGTACGCCACGACCACGGCGTGCTCGTCCGACAGCAGCTTGGTGATCCTCGGGTCGTCCTGAACCGTCGCCGCGTCCCGCAGCGACGCCTTCACCGACTCCACCCGCCACCGGCCCCGCTCGAAGGCCAGCTCGAAGTCGAACAGCGTCAGCCGCTCGGCGTAGCACAGCGGCTCCGACAGCACGACCTCCCGGCCCGTCTCCTCGTTGACGACCCGCAGCTCCGCGATCTCCTGGTGCGCGTGCCCGACCAGGATCGCGTCGATCCCCGGCACCAGCCGCGCCACATTCGCCGCCGCGTTCTCCACGTACGGCAGCTGGTCACCGTACGACGACGTGCCCGACGAGCCCGAGTGCGCCGACACCACCACCACGTCCGCGCCCATCGACCGCAGCTTCGGCACCCACTTGGCCGCCTGCTCCTCCAGGCCCGGGAACGTCAACCTGCCCTGTACATACGCCTTGTCCCAGATCGCGATACCGGGGTTGGTCAGCCCGAGGACCGCCACCTTCACCGGGGGAGCGCCCTTCACGTGGAACGTCTTCATGAAGTACGGCGGGAAGGCCGGCTTCAGTGTCTTCGCGTCCAGCGCGTTCGCGCCCAGCAGCGGGAAGTCGCACTGCTCCTCGAACTTCCGCAGCGTCTCGATGCCGTAGTTGAATTCGTGGTTGCCGAGCGCCACCGCGTCGTACCCGATGGCGTTCATCGCCTGCGCCATCGGGTGCACCGGACCACCCTCGGCGGTGATCGGGTCCACCTTCGCGAAGTAGTACGTCAGCGGGGTGCCCTGGATGGTGTCGCCCGCGTCCAGCAGCAGCGTGTTGCGCCGGCCCTTCTCCTCGCGCACCCGGTCCACCAGCGTCGACACCCGAGCCAGCCCCTGCGCGTTGCCGGCCGCGTCCGTGTACTCGGCGTCCTTGAAGTAGTCCCAGTTGAAGACATGACCGTGCAGATCGGTCGTGCCCATCACGGTCAGCGCGTACCGCTTCACCGGCTTCCTCCCGTGCCCGTGCCCCGCCCCGGCGGCCGCCGCGGCCTCGGCCGTGGGGGCCGCCGCCGTACCGGTCAGCGCCACCCCCGCCCCCGTCACGGCGGACCTCTTCAGAAACTTCCGGCGGTTCAACGGCATGTCAGGACTCTCCTCGGACAACGACGAACAACGCGCGTAGATTCGCCCGACGATTCTGACCTGAACACGCCCACACGCAACAGCCCCCGCAGGTTGCGATCCGGTGACCGGCAGTCACCGTCCGCCGCGCGCATGCTCATCAGAGCGCCCCGACGCACACTTCAACACTTGTCAACAACCCTTCATGCGCTGGCCGTTGAGTCGTCACGCGCCACCAAGTCGCTACCGGCCGGTAAGCCCTAGGGTCGAACCATGCGCCGAGCGAAAATCGTCTGCACACTGGGCCCTGCCACCGACTCGTACGACCAGATCAAAGCTCTGGTCGACGCCGGAATGGACGTGGCCCGCTTCAACCTCAGTCACGGCGAGCACGCCGAGCACGAGGAGCGCTACCGACGGGTACGAAAAGCGGCCGACGAAACCGGCCGCAGCATCGGCCTCCTCGCCGACCTTCAAGGCCCGAAAATCCGTCTCGGCCGCTTCACCGAAGGTCCCGTACTCCTTGAACGCGGCGACACCTTCACCATCACCGTCGAGGAAGGCGCCGAAGGCGACCGCACCCGCTGCGGCACCACCTACGCCGGCCTCGCCGCCGACGTCACCACCGGTGAGCGCATCCTCGTCGACGACGGGAAGGTCACCCTCGAGGTCACCGCCGTCGACGGCCCCCACGTCCGTACCACCGTCGTCGAAGGCGGCATGGTCTCCGACCACAAGGGCCTCAACCTCCCCGGCGTCGCCGTCTCCGTCCCCGCCCTCTCCAAGAAGGACGAGGACGATCTGCGCTGGGCACTGCGCACCGGCTTCGACGTGATCGCCCTCTCCTTCGTCCGCAGCGGACGCGACATCAAGGACGTCCACCGCATCATGGACGAGGAGGGCCGCCGCCTCCCCGTCATCGCCAAGGTGGAGAAGCCCCAGGCCGTCGAGAACATCGACGACATCGTCGCCGCCTTCGACGGCATCATGGTCGCCCGCGGCGACCTCGGCGTGGAGATGCCCCTCGAACAGGTGCCCATCGTCCAGAAGCGCGCCGTCAAGCTCGCCAAGCGCAACGCCAAGCCGGTCATCGTCGCCACCCAGATGCTCGATTCGATGATCGACAACGCCCGGCCCACCCGCGCGGAGGCCTCCGACGTCGCCAACGCCGTCATCGACGGCACCGACGCGGTCATGCTCTCCGGTGAGACCAGCGTCGGCAAACACGCCGTCGAGACGGTCCGCACCATGGCCCGCATCGTGGAGGCCGCCGAGGAGGACATCCTCGCCAAGGGCCTGCCGCCCCTCACCGAACGCAACAAGCCCCGCACCCAGGGCGGCGCGGTCGCCCGCGCGGCGGCCGAGATGGGCGACTTCCTCGGTGCCCGCTTCCTGGTCGCCTTCACCCAGTCCGGCGACACCGCCCGCCGTCTCTCCCGCTACCGCAGCCCCATCCCGCTGCTCGCCTTCACCCCGGACCCGGCCACCCGCTCCCAGCTCAGCCTCACCTGGGGCGTGGAGACCTTCCTCGGCCCCCACGTCGACTCGACGGACGCGATGGTCGATCAGGTGGACGACCTGCTCCTGAGGTACGCCCGCTGCGAGAAGGGCGACACGGTCGTCATCACGGCCGGCTCCCCGCCCGGGGTCTCCGGTTCCACGAACCTGGTCCGGGTCCACCACATCGGCGAGGACGACAGCCCCGAGCAGCCCTGACGGACCGTGCGTGAACGGCGCGCGGAAAAAAGCGGATGTTCACCGAAAAGGTGAACATCCGCCCGTAAATCGTGACCTTGGATATGAAGGAAAAGTACCCCGGGTCGGATTCGAACCGACGCTGGATGGTGTTTGAGACCATTGCCTCTACCGCTGGGCTACCGGGGCGCCCTGCAAAACGAAGGTAGACGGTCACCCGCCGTGCCCCCACCTTACCGTAGCTGGGTACGCTCTTGTCAGCAGTACCGGTCTGCCCCGCATCAAGGAGCCCACGTGAGCGCCCCCGAGCCGCCCCAGCCAGTAGACGTGCCCGATGACGACAAGTCGCACGTGCCTCCGATGACGACCCGTGTCGTGATCGCCGAGGACGAGGCGCTGATCCGGCTCGATCTCAAAGAGATGCTGGAGGAGGAGGGGTACTCCGTCGTCGGTGAGGCCGGTGACGGTGAGCAGGCGGTGGAGCTGGCGCGTGAGCACCGGCCGGATCTGGTCATCCTCGATGTGAAGATGCCGAAGCTGGACGGTATCTCCGCGGCGGAGAAGATCGCGGAGGAGAGCATCGCACCCGTGCTGATGCTGACGGCGTTCTCGCAGCGGGATCTGGTGGAGCGGGCGCGGGACGCCGGCGCGATGGCGTATCTGGTGAAGCCGTTCAGCAAGAGCGATGTGGTGCCGGCCATCGAGATGGCGGTGTCGCGGTTCACGGAGCTGAAGGAACTGGAGCGCGAGGTCGCGGATCTGAGCCTGCGGCTGGAGACGCGCAAGCTGGTCGACCGGGCGAAGTCGGTGCTGCAGACGCAGTACGGGCTGTCGGAGCCGGCGGCGTTCCGGTGGATCCAGAAGACGTCGATGGACCGGCGGATGTCGATGCAGCAGGTGGCGCAGGCGGTCATCGACGACGCGGAGGAGAAGAAGGCGTCGAAGGGCTGAGAGCCCGCTGTACGGCACGAGGCCCGCGCCCCCCGCTCGGCAGGGGGGCGCGGGCCTCGTGCCGTACGGCTCAGTCCTCGCCGAGGTAGGCCTTGCGGACGGATTCGTCGTGGAGGAGGTCCCGTCCGGTGCCGGAGAGGACGATGTTGCCGATCTCCATGACATGACCGTGGTCGGCCAGGGAGAGGGCCGCCTGGGCGTTCTGCTCGACGAGCAGGATAGTGGTGCCCTGGGACTTGAGTTCGGCGATGGTCGCCATGATCTTCTGCATCATGATCGGCGAGAGGCCCATGGAGGGCTCGTCGAGCATCAGGAGCTGGGGCCGGGACATGAGTGCCCTGCCCATGGCGAGCATCTGCTGTTCTCCGCCGGAGAGGGTGCCGGCGGCCTGCTTGCGGCGTTCCCCGAGGATGGGGAAGAGGTCGTAGGCGCGCTGGATGTCCTTCTCGATGCCCGCCCTGTCGCTGCGGAGGAAGGCGCCGAGGCGGAGGTTGTCCTCGATCGTCATACGGGGGAAGATGTGCCGCCCCTCGGGGGAGTGGGCGAGCCCCAGGGCGACGATCTTGTGGGCCGGGGTCTTCTTGAGCGACTTGCCGTTGAACCTGATCTGTCCGCCGACGGGCTTGAGCAGCCCGGAGAGCGTGCGCAGCGTGGTGGTCTTGCCGGCGCCGTTGGTGCCGATCAGGGTGACGACCTCGCCGGCCCCGACGCTGAAGGAGATGCCCTTGACGGCCTGGATCTTGCCGTAGGCGACTTTGAGGTCCTCGACCTCGAGGAGTGCGGTCATCGGTCGTTCTCCTTGCCGGGCACGGCGTCCGTGGTGGCTTCCGCCTCCGCCTCCGCGTCCGCCCCGGGTTCGGTCCCGGCGGCGGCTGCTTCGGCCTTCTCCTCGGCCGCGGCTTCGGCGGCCTCGACCTCGGCGGCTTCGGCGGCGCCGGGGTCGTTCTCCATGGGTTCGCCGATGTAGGCGGCGATGACGCGTTCGTCCCCCTGCACCGTGGCGGGGTCGCCCTCGACGAGCTTCTGGCCCTGGACGAGGACGGCGACGCGGTCGCAGAGGTTGAAGATGAACCGCATGTCGTGCTCGATCACGAGGACGGCGATGCCCTGGTCACGGATGGCGAAGATGAGTTCCTCGGCCGCCCGGGTCTCCTGGGGGTTCATGCCCGCGGTGGGCTCGTCGAGAAGCAGCAGACCCGGCTCGCTGGCGAGGGCGCGGGCGATCTCGAGCTTGCGCTGCTCACCGTAGGGGAGGTTGCGTGCGAGGTGGTCGGCCTTGGCGTCGAGACCGACGAACTCCAGGAGTTCCATGGCGCGGGCGCGGGAGGCCGCCTCGGCCCTGTGGAAGCCGGGGCCGCGCAGGATGGCGGACCAGAAGCCTTCCTTGGTACGGGTGTGACGGCCGACGAGGACGTTCTCGAGAACCGTCATGTTGGCGAAGAGCCGGATGTTCTGGAACGTCCGGGCGATACCGGCGGCGGTGACCTTGAAGGACTTGGGCGGCAGCACCTTGTCCTTGTAGCGGACCTCGCCCTCGGTGGGGATGTAGAGACCGGTGAGGCAGTTGAAGAAGGTGGTCTTGCCGGCGCCGTTGGGGCCGATGAGGCCGACGATCTCGCCGCTGTTGACGGTGAGGTCGACGTCGCGGACGGCGGTGAGGCCGCCGAAGCGCATGGTGACGCCGCGTGCGTCGAGGACGGTGGTACCGGGGGCGGGCGCGCCCGGTGCGGTGTCCTTGGTGGTGGTGTCGGTGGTCATGGTGGTCAGGCCCCTGTCTTGCTCAGGACTGTGGGCGCTTCGGCCTCTTCGTGGAACTCCAGTTGGCGGCGCCGGTTGGGGATGAGGCCCTCGGGCCGGAAGCGCATCAGCAGGACGAGTGCGAGTCCGAAGGCGAGGAGCTGGAAGTCGCCCAGGAACTGGAGCTTGTTGGGGATCAGGAAGAGCAGCGCGGCCCCGATGAGGGGTCCGGCGATGGTGCCCATGCCGCCGAGGACGACCGCGGCGAGCAGGAAGGCGGAGTTGGGCGGGGTGGTGCCGGCGAACAGGTACTGCTCGGGCGTCACGGTGTAGGTGACGTGCGCCTGCACGGTTCCGGCGAGGCCGGCGAGGGTGGCGCCGACGGCGAAGGCGATGAGCTTGACCCGGAAGCCGTGGATGCCCATGGCCTCGGCCGCCGTCTCGTCCTCGCGGATGGCGACCCAGGCGCGGCCGATGCGGGAGTCGCCGCTGCGCCGGAAGACGAGGACGACGACGGCCGTGATGAGCAGCATCAGGAAGAAGTAGTTGGCGAACCGGCCGATGGTGAAGCCGGCGATGTCGTGCTGGACCCCGAGGTCGAAGCCGAGGATGTTCAGGTCCGGGATCGAGGCGATGCCGTTGGAGCCGTTGGTGAGGTCGGGTCCGGAGGTGCCGTCGGTGTTGTTGGCGGCGATACGGAAGATCTCACCGAAGCCGAGGGTCACGATGGCGAGGTAGTCGCCGCGCAGCCGCAGGGTCGGGGCGCCGATGAGGACGCCGAAGACGAGGGAGGCGACGGCTCCGACGATGACGGCGGCCCAGAAGGGGAAGTGGACGCCGAACGGCGAGCTGGGGGAGCCGGAGACGAGCGCGGCGGCGTAGGCGCCGACGCCGAGGAAGGCGACGTAGCCGAGGTCGAGCAGACCGGCGAGGCCGACGACGATGTTCAGACCGAGGGCGACCGTGGCGAAGATGAGGATGTAGACGCCGAGGGTGGCGTACTGGTCGTCGGTCTGGGTGAAGGGGAAGCAGGCCGCCGCGATGAAGGCGCCGCAGACGGTGATGTTGGTGTGCCGTGCGGTGATCTGGGACGCGTGGGCGACCAGGCCGGCGCGGTTGAGCGCGGCGAACGCGAAGCCGGCGGTGATGAGGAACCCGATGAAGAGTTCGTCGTACTCGGTGCCGATGCCGTAGGTGAAGACGACGAGGGCGAGTGCCAGGACGGCGACGATGATCAGGATCTCGGCGTACGACGGCAGGGCGCGCACCGGGCGCGGGCTGCCGGAGGCGAACGTGGCCCGGACGGTGGCCCAGCGGTGTCCGGCCTGGTGCTTGAAGTGCTCCCAGCCGGTGTCGTCGGGGTCGATCGGGTCGGGTTCGGGCCGCTCGAAGGGGAGGGCGAGGGCGCCGAGGAGGGCGATCAGGGTGGCCGCGGCGACGACGTAGCCGCCGGGTTCCAGGTTGACGAGGCCGCCGAGCTTGAAGCTGATCGCGAGGATCGTGTACCAGGCGGTGACGAAGGTGCCGAGGACGGCGTACTTGAGGGCCGCGTCGGCGCCGGCGGGGGTGAGCCAGCCGAGTCCCTTGACGCCGTAGGAGGCGAGGGCGAACAGGGTGGCGAGGGCGCCGCCGACGAGGACGAGGACCTGGAGTCCGCCGGGGTAGCCGTAGAAGGTGAGGTCGCCGGGGAATTCGTCGGTCCAGGTCCAGGCGAGGAACGTGGAGACGACGGTGAGGATGCTGCCGCCGGTGGCGAGGGCCCTGCCGATGTGCGGGGGTATGCCGATGAGGCCGGTGGAGGCGTTCTCGGTGGGGGCGGCCGCGGGGGTCGCGGCGGTGGTCTGTGTGGTCATCGGTGTCACGCCCTGTCCGCAACGCGTTCGCCGAGCAGGCCCTGTGGCCTGAACAGCAGCACGAGGATGAGGAGGATGAAGGCCCAGACGTCGGCCCAGGACTGGCTGCCGAACTTGTCCAGGCCGGGGATGTCGGCGATGTAGGCGGTGGCCAGGGTCTCGGCCACGCCGAGGACCACGCCGCCGATCATGGCGCCGTAGATGTTGCCGATGCCGCCGAGGACCGCCGCGGTGAAGGCCTTGAGGCCGAGGATGAAGCCCATCTTGAAGTCGATCTGGCCGTACTTGAGGCCGCTCGCGACGCCTCCGATGGCGGCGAATACGGCGCCGAGGGCGAACGCGATCACGATGATGCGGTCGGTGTTGACACCCATGAGCTTGGCGGTGTCCGGGTCCTGCGCGGTGGCCTGCATGCCGCGTCCGGTGCGGGTGCGCATCACGAAGTAGGCGAGGACGGCCATGCTGACAGGGGCGGCGACGAGGAGGAAGATGTCGCCGGTCTGGATGGTGGCGCCGCCGATGGTGAAGGGGCCGCCCTCGATCTGCGGGAAGGGCAGCTTGGACTTGGCCTCGGGGTAGAAGGCCCAGACGGCCTGCTGGAGGGCGAGGGAGAGTCCGATGGCGGTGATGAGCGGGGCGAGGCGGGGGGCGCCGCGCAGGGGACGGTAGGCGAACCGTTCCGCTCCGATGGCGACGAGGACCGAGACGATCACGGCGCCGAGCAGCATCAGGGGGAGTGCCACCCAGATGGAGGTGCCGTCGGGCAAGATGTACAGATGTACGGTCAGGGCGCCGAAGGCGCCGACCATGAAGATCTCGCCGTGGGCGAAGTTGATGAGCTGGACGATGCCATAGACCATTGTGTAGCCGATGGCGACGAGGCCGTACATGGATCCCAGTAGCAGGCCGTTGACCAGCTGCTGCGGCAGTTCGTTCACCGCATGTCCTCCGAGCTTCGGAACGTTCGACGGATGGGGCCGGATGCGAGTCCGCGCGGGACGCCAGTGGAACAGCGCCCCGCGCGGCTCGTGGGAGTGGTGCGGGCGGTGGTCAGCCGGTGAAGGTGCCGGACTTCACGGTGGCCCAGTCGCCGTCCTTGACGGAGTACACGGTGAGCTGCTTGTTGGTGGCGTCACCGAACTCGTCGAAGGAGACCTTGCCGGTCACTCCGTCGAAGGAGACGTTCTGCATGGCGTCGACGACCTTGGAGCGGGCGTCGTCGGGGAGCTTGCCGTCGTTGTCCTCGATGACCTTCTTGACGGCCTCGATGATCGCCCAGGCGGAGTCGTACGAGTAGCCGCCGTAGGCCTCGAAGGCCTCCTTGTAGCCGGCGTCCTTGTAGTTGGCGACGAATTCCTTGGCGGAGGGGAGCTCCTCGACGGGCGCGCCGACGGAGGTGGCGAGGTCGCCGGTGCCGGCCGCGCCGGACAGCTTGATGAAGTCGGCGCTGTAGATGCCGTCACCGCCGACCAGCGGGATCTTGGCGCCGGCTTCCTTGATCTGCTTGCTCAGGGGGCCGGCCTGCGGGTACTCGCCGCCGTAGTAGACGACGTCGGCGCCGGACTGCTTGACCTTGGTGGCGACGGCGTTGAAGTCCTTGCTGTCGGGGTTGATGTGCTCGGTGCCGACGACCTTGCCGCCGAGCTTCTTGAACTCCTCGGTGAAGGTGGCGGCGAGGCCGGCGCCGTAGGTCTTCTTGTCGTCGATGACGAAGACCTTCTTCTTCTTGGCGTCGTTGTAGACGTACTGCGCGGCGAACGGGCCCTGGATGGCGTCCGTGGTCGCGGTGCGGAAGTACGACTTGTACGGCCGGGTCTTCGTGTTCTGCCAGTCCACGCCCTGGGTGAGGGCCGGGTTGGTGTTGGCGGGGGAGACCTCGACCAGCTTGGCCGTGTCGAAGACCTTCTGCATGGACTCGCCGACGGAGGAGTTCAGCGGGCCGACGACACCGAGGACGTCCTTGTTGGCGACGAGCTTGGTGGCGTTCTGCTGGCCGACGGAGGCCTGGCCCTGGTCGTCGAGCGCCTCGATCTTGAAGGTGACGCCGTCGACGTACTTCTCCTTGTTGGCGGTCTTCGCCGCGAGGTCCACGGAGTTCTTGATGCCGAGGCCGAGCGCGGAGAGGTCGCCGGTCATCGGCGCGTCGACGCCGATGACCACGGTGGTGCCACCGTTGCCGGAGTCCGAGCTGCCGCCGCCGTCATCGTCGCGAGAACCGCAGGCGGTGAGGGTGAGTGCTCCCGCCGCCAGCGCGGCGGTGATGGCGATGAGCGAACGTTGACGCACGATCCAGTCCTTTCCCCTGACAGCCGCTTCCCGGTGGAAACGGCCGAGTCGAGCGCTGGGCCGAAGTGGGAATCGGGCGGCGCGGTGACTGGCCGTGACTCTAAGCGCGGGTGGGGAATGTCGAGGAGGGTCTGGCCAAGGCTGTGACGCTCTTGTTATGACACGACGTATTGCAGAGCGGTACTGAGTGGGGGGAACGGCTGAATTCTCGCCGTTTTGCCCTGTCCGGATGGTGAGAAACCGCAGGACCGGGCGGAGTGTGTTCAGGTGCGTCAGGGGTTTTGGTGATTACCTGAAATCGTTGCTGAGGGCGACTTGTAGGGCTTGCGGGGCGAGGTCGCGCCCCCTGCGGCACCCGGGGCGGGGCGGGTGGCTTTATTGCGCGCGTATTACGCAGAGTTACGTCCGGGAAAGGAGGTCCGGCGTTTGCGGTGCTTTCCCTCATTCCGTCTCGGAAGGGGTGACGGAGGGCTCTGGATGGGGTGGGGGGGGCGGACGAATTCCGTGTAATGGCCACGTAAAGGAGGGGTTTCCGGCCGGGCCGGACATGGAATACGGTGTTCCGGATTGCCGTTGCATGGCTGTTGGCCTGCGGTTTTCCTCAACGGGCCGGTGGGATCGGGCTCATTGCCACGGTCCGCCCGTCGGTCCGCCGCCGCGATACCGGCCGGCGCACCCCGTGCGTACCTGGCGGTCGACCAACTTCCGCGCGGCCTCGACACCTTGACGCCTCTCGACGGGGCGGGCGGCGGCCACGGCCGCGCGCAGGATGTCGTACTGGCCGTTGGACAGTCCCATGGACTGGTAGTCGCCGTACCCGTCACTGTCGAGAGCCTTGCGGGCCCAGTACCCGACGAGCTTCACGCACAGCTCCTCGCCGGACGCGGCGCGTGATGGCGGCGGGGTGGAGCCGGCCCGCCTTCCGGGAGCGGAGACGTCGCAGCCGGTCACCATGAGGCCCGCCACGAGCACCGCCAGGAGACACGCCCGCGCGGCCCCCGCTCGTCCCATGTCCGCACCGTAGAGCGGCCGCCGCCCCACGGCAACGGGGGTGCGGGCAGACGCTCCCCGCACCCCCGACGGACGTCAGCCCGCGGCCTGTTCCCCGTCGCCGGGGCGGAGGTCGCGGAGCAGGCAGGTGAGGCGGGCGGTGCAGACCCGCTTGT
Organism: Streptomyces sp. NPDC048584; assembly: GCF_043199595.1. Classification (NCBI taxonomy): domain Bacteria; kingdom Bacillati; phylum Actinomycetota; class Actinomycetes; order Kitasatosporales; family Streptomycetaceae; genus Streptomyces; species Streptomyces sp. NPDC048584. The sequence goes on along the minus strand of NZ_JBICWF010000019.1, from coordinate 111,901 downwards.
CCGCCTCGTCGGTGATGACGATCTCGTACGTCGCCGTGGACCGGCCCCGGTGGACCGGGGTGGCGACGCCGGTCACCAGGCCGGAGCGGACGCCCCGGTGATGTGTGCAGTTGAGGTCGACACCGACGGCGATCTTGGAGCTGCCGCCGTGCAGCATCGACCCCACCGACCCCAGCGTCTCCGCCAGCACGGCGGACGCGCCGCCGTGCAGCAGCCCGTACGGCTGGGTGTTGCCCTCCACCGGCATCGTCCCGACGACCCGCTCCGCCGACGCCTCCAGGATCTGCACGCCCATGCGCGTGCCCAGATGGCCCGCCGAGAAGAGCGCCGGCAGGTCCACCCCGAGTGCGGCGTACTCGTCGATGACCCCCTGCGGGAACTTCACCTGCTGCTGCTCGCCCATGGGCCCGGCTCCTTCGTCGTGCGTCGGTACGGCGGTCTGCTAAGCAAACGCTCAGTCCGTCGCCGATTGTTCCAGACGCACCACGACCGACTTGCTGGCCGGGGTGTTGCTGGTGTCCGCGGTGGCGTCCAGCGGCACCAGGACGTTGGTCTCCGGGTAGTACGCCGCCGCACAGCCCCGCGCCGTCGGGTAGTGCACGACGCGGAAACCGGGCGCCCTGCGCTCCACCCCGTCCTTCCACTCACCGACGAGATCGACGTAACTGCCGTCGGCCAGCCGCAGCTCCCGCGCGTCCTCCGGGTTCACCAGCACCACCCGACGGCCGTTCCTGATGCCCCGGTAGCGGTCGTCGAGGCCGTAGATCGTGGTGTTGTACTGGTCGTGCGAGCGCAGCGTCTGCAGCAGCAGCCGCCCCTTCGGCAGCTCCGGGTACTCCACCGGCGCCGCCGTGAAGTTGGCCTTGCCGGTGGCCGTGGGGAAGCGGCGCTCGTCGCGCGGCGCGTGGGGGAGCGCGAAGCCCTCGGGGCGTGCCACGCGCGCGTTGAAGTCCTCGAAACCGGGGATCACGCGGGCGATGCGGTCCCGGATCGTCGCGTAGTCCTTCTCGAACTCCTCCCACGGCACCGTGTCGTCCTCACCGAGCACCCGCCGGGCCAGCCGGCACACGATGGCCGGCTCCGACAGCAGCCGCGGACCCGCCGGTTCCAGGCGTCCGCGCGAGGCGTGCACCATGCCCATCGAGTCCTCGACCGTCACGAACTGCTCCCCGCCGCCCTGCAGATCGCGCTCGGTGCGGCCCAGCGTCGGCAGGATCAGCGCACGCGCGCCCGTGACGGCGTGCGAGCGGTTCAGCTTCGTCGACACGTGCACCGTCAGCCGGGCCCGGCGCATCGCGGCCTCGGTGACCTCGGTGTCGGGAGAGGCGGACACGAAGTTGCCGCCCATGGCGAAGAACACCTTCGCCATGCCGTCGCGCAGCGCCCGGACTGCCCGTACGACGTCGAAGCCGTGCTCGCGCGGGGGTGCGAAGCCGAACTCCTTCTCCAGGGCGTCCAGGAACGCCGGAGCGGGCCGCTCGAAGATGCCCATCGTGCGGTCGCCCTGCACGTTGGAGTGGCCGCGCACCGGGCACACCCCCGCGCCAGGACGGCCGATGTTGCCACGCAGCAGAAGGAAGTTGACGATCTCCCGGATCATCGGCACGGAGTGCTTGTGCTGGGTCAGGCCCATCGCCCAGCACACGATGGTGCGTTCGGAGGCGAGGACCATCCGCAGGCACTCCTCGATGTCCCCGCGCGTGAGACCGGTCGCCGTGAGCGTCCCGTCCCAGTCGGCGTCCCGCGCGGCCCCGGCGAACTCCTCGTAGCCGTGGGTGTGCTCGCGTACGAACTCCTCGTCCACCGCGCCGGGCGTCTCGAGGATCAGCTTGTTCAGCAGCCGGAACAGGGCCTGGTCGCCGCCGAGACGGATCTGCAGGAACAGATCGGTCAGCGCGGCGCCCGTGGTGAGCCCCTTGGGGGTCTGCGGGTTCTTGAAGCGCTCCAGGCCCGCCTCGGGCAGCGGGTTGACACTGATGATCCGAGCGCCGTTCGCCTTGGCCTTCTCCAGCGCGGACAGCATGCGCGGATGGTTCGTACCGGGGTTCTGGCCGGCGACGATGATCAGATCGGCCTTGTGGAGATCCTCCAGCAGCACGCTGCCCTTGCCGACGCCGATCGTCTCCGACAGGGCCGAGCCGGAGGACTCGTGGCACATGTTGGAGCAGTCGGGCAGATTGTTGGTGCCCAGGCGCCGGGCGAACAGCTGGTACAGGAACGCGGCCTCGTTGCTGGTGCGCCCCGAGGTGTAGAAGACGGCCTCGTCCGGGGAGCCGAGCGCGGCGATCTCCTCGGCGACGATGTCGAAGGCCCGCTCCCACGTGACCGGCTCGTAGTGCGCGCCGCCCTCGGGCAGATACATGGGGTGTGTCAGCCGGCCCTGCTGCCCCAGCCAGTAGCCGCTGCGGCCGGCCAGGTCCGCGACGGAGTGCGCCGCGAAGAACTCCGGGGTGACCCGGCGCAGGGTGGCCTCCTCGGCCACGGCCTTCGCACCGTTCTCACAGAACTCCGCGCGATGCCGGTGCTCCGGCTCCGGCCAGGCGCACCCCGGGCAGTCGAAGCCGTCCTTCTGGTTCACGCTGAGCAGTGTCAGGGCGGTCCGCTTCACGCCCATCTGCCGCTGCGCCATACGCAGGGTGTGACCGACCGCCGGCAGCCCCGCGGCCACGTGCTTCGGCTCGGCAACCTGCGGCGCGTCCTGAACCGGATCACTCTTGGGCGGCTTCGCTGCCATCGCGCACTCCTGTTCCACATACACGTATGAGGGGACCTCCGATCCTGTCATGCTCCCTCAGCGCGCCCGCAGCCCGAAGGAGGAGGCCCGCACCCCCAGCCCGTCCCACGTTCGAGGAGGAGGCCCGCACTCCCAGCCCGTCCGGCGTTCCAGGACGAGGCCCGTTCAGGGCCGAGGGGGTCCGGGGCGCAGCCCCGGGGACGGGACGGGAAGGGGCGGCGGGGGCGAACCAACGACCCCCCGCCCCCTACCCCCACCACCGCCCGCCCCCGGCTGTCAGTGCCACGTGGCAGGATCGGACACGTGGCAGAGACAGCGAAGAAGACCGATCAGACCCCCGGCGACACCGGCGCAGACGCGAGCCCCCGCCCCCGCCTGATGCTCATGGACGGGCACTCCCTCGCGTACCGCGCATTCTTCGCGCTGCCCGCGGAGAATTTCACCACCGCGACGGGCCAGCCGACCAACGCCGTCTACGGCTTCGCGTCGATGCTGGCCAACACACTCCGTGACGAGGCCCCCACCCACTTCGCCGTCGCCTTCGACGTCTCCCGCAAGACATGGCGCTCGGAGGAGTTCACCGAGTACAAGGCGAACCGCTCCAAGACCCCGGACGAGTTCAAGGGCCAGGTCGAGCTGATCGGCGAGCTCCTCGACGCGATGCACGCCGAGCGCTTCGCCGTCGAGGGCTTCGAGGCCGACGACATCATCGCCACCCTTGCCACCCGGGCCGAGGCCGAGGGCTTCGACGTGCTGATCGTCACCGGCGACCGCGACTCCTTCCAGCTGGTCTCCGAGCACACCACGGTGCTGTACCCGACGAAGGGCGTCTCCGAGCTGACCCGGTTCACCCCGGAGAAGGTCGTCGAGAAGTACGGACTGACGCCGGCCCAGTACCCGGACTTCGCCGCCCTGCGCGGCGACCCGTCGGACAATCTCCCCGGCATTCCCGGTGTCGGCGAGAAGACCGCCGCGAAGTGGATCAACCAGTTCGGCTCCTTCGCCGAGCTGGTCGAGCGCGTCGAGGAGGTCAAGGGCAAGGTCGGGCAGAACCTGCGCGACCACCTGGAGTCGGTCAAGCTCAACCGCCGCCTCACCGAGCTGGAGCGCGGGGTCGAGCTGCCCCGGGGCGTCCCCGACCTGGAGCGCGCCGCCTACGACCGCAAGGCCGTGGCGATGGTCCTGGACACCCTGGAGATCAGGAACCCGTCGCTGCGGGAGCGGCTCTTCGCCGTCGACCCGGGCGGGGAGGAGGCCGAGTCCACCCCGGTCGTCGCGGAGGGCGTGGAGCTGGACGGCACGGTGCTGGGCACCGGCGAGCTGACCGGCTGGCTCACCGAGCACGCCACCGGCCCCCTCGGCGTGGCCACGGTCGACACGTGGGGCCTCGGCACCGGCTCCGTCGCCGAGGTCGCCCTGGCGACGTCCGCCGGACCGGCCGCCTGGTTCGACCCGTCCGAGCTGGACGAGGCCGACGAGCGGGCGTTCGCGGACTGGCTCGCCGACGCGGAGCGGCCCAAGGTGTTCCACAACGCCAAGGGCGCGATGCGGGTCTTCGCCGAGCACGGCTGGACCATCGAGGGCGTCATCATGGACACCGCGCTCGCCGCGTACCTGGTGAAGCCGGGCCGCCGCTCCTTCGACCTGGACGCGCTGTCCCTGGAGTATCTGCACCGCGAGCTGGCGCCCGCCGCCGCGCCCGACGGCCAGCTGGCCTTCGGCGCGGACGACAGCGCGGAGGCCGAGGCGCTGATGGTGCAGGCCCGCGCCGTCCTCGACCTGGGCGAGGCCTTCGAGGGCCGCCTCGCGGACGTGGGCGCGGCGGACCTGCTCCGCGACATGGAGCTGCCGACGTCCGCCCTGCTCGCCCGCATGGAGCGGCACGGCATCGCGGCCGGCCGGGAGCACCTCCAGGCCATGGAGCAGATGTTCGCCGGCGCCGTGCAGCAGGCGGTGAAGGAGGCGCACGAGGCGGCCGGGCACGAGTTCAACCTGGGCTCGCCCAAGCAGCTCCAGGAGGTCCTCTTCGGCGAGCTGTCACTGCCGAAGACGAAGAAGACGAAGACCGGCTACACCACGGACGCCGACGCCCTGGCCTGGCTCGCCACCCAGACCGACAGCGAACTGCCGGTGATCATGCTCCGGCACCGTGAGCAGGCGAAGCTGCGCGTCACGGTCGAGGGCCTGATCAAGACGATCGCCGCGGACGGCCGTATCCACACCACGTTCAACCAGACGGTCGCCGCGACCGGCCGCCTCTCCTCCACGGACCCCAACCTGCAGAACATCCCGGTCCGCACGGACGAGGGCCGCGCGATCCGCCGCGGATTCGTGGTCGGCGAGGGCTTCGAGTCGCTCCTCACCGCCGACTACAGCCAGATCGAGCTGCGGGTGATGGCCCACCTCTCCGAGGACGCGGGCCTCATCGAGGCGTTCACCTCGGGCGAGGACCTGCACACCACGGCGGCCGCCCAGGTGTTCTCGGTGGAGCAGTCCGCGGTGGACGCGGAGATGCGCCGCAAGATCAAGGCGATGTCGTACGGCCTGGCGTACGGACTGTCGGCCTTCGGCCTCTCCCAGCAGCTGAACATCGAGGCGGCGGAGGCGCGTGCCCTGATGGACGCGTACTTCGAGCGCTTCGGCGGCGTACGGGACTATCTGCGCCGGGTGGTCGACGAGGCGAGGGCGACCGGCTACACGGCGACGCTCTTCGGCCGCCGCCGCTATCTCCCGGACCTCAACAGCGACAACCGGCAGCGCCGCGAGGCGGCGGAGCGCATGGCGCTGAACGCGCCGATCCAGGGCACGGCGGCGGACATCGTCAAGATCGCCATGCTGAACGTGGACCGTGCCCTGCGCGAGGCGGACCTGCGCTCCCGCATGCTCCTCCAGGTCCACGACGAGATCGTCCTGGAACTCGCCCCCGGCGAACGTGCCGCGGTGGAGGACCTGGTCCGCCGCGAAATGGCGTCCGCGGTGGAACTCCGCGTCCCCCTGGGCGTCTCCGTGGGCGCGGGCCCGGACTGGGAGTCGGCGGCGCACTGATTCGGCCCGTCTGGGGGTACCCCCTCTGGGGGAGTTCGAGGCCTGGGGGCCCGAAGGGCCGAAAGGGGGCTGGGGGCGCAGCCCCCGGCCTTCACCCACGTGGCCCCCACGAAAGCGCCGCCACGGCAAGGGCCGGACACCATGCAGAGCATGGCTATACGCATCGTCGAGGCCGCCGCGAGTACCGCCCGCACCCCGGTCGGCGTCGCCACCGCGCTGCGGAACGCGACGGCGGAACTCGGCCGCCGTGTCGCCGACGGCGGCCGGCGAACGGGCCGCACCGCCGAAGGCGTCCCGGGCGGACCGCCCCCGTGGCGGCTGTGGGCCGAGCTGGCCCGCGCCTACCTCACCCTCGCGCTCACCCTGCTGCCCCGGCCCCGCCCGGTCCGCACCGTCACCGTGTTCGTCGCGGCGAGCGACACGCTCAGCGTGCGCCCGTACGGCTCGGCCGCCGTGTACCGCCGTCCGCAGGGACCGCCGTGGCCGGACGCCACACCCTGACGGCCACCGCGTACACCGGCAGCCCGAGCACGAGTCCCGCACCCGCGCCGAAACACACGGTGGGGATCAGCTCCCAGGGCTTCGCGGCCGACCCCCAGTAGGCCCACCACCGCGCGGCCCGCTGCACCGCGGCCACCGCCGCGCACCCGCCGAGCAGCGCGAGCGCCCACCACCGGTCCCCGGCGGACAGCGAGGGAACGCCCGGGGAGCCGGCGCCGTCCGGTGTCCGCCGCAGCGCCCGCGCCACGAACAGCGCGATCACGACCGCGGCCACCGCCGAACCGCCGTACTGCAGATACCAGTACAGCGGCGACCCCGCCACCTCCTCGCCCAGCACGGGGAAGACCCGCATCCCCCACCGGTCGAGATGTGTGAACGCGTCCCAGACCACATGCGTCGACGCCCCCAGCACGGCGGAGACGTACCAGCGTGTCACCAGCGACGGCCGTACCCGTGCCCGTGGCGTCCCGCAACGCAGGAGTGCCGCCGTCCGCCCCTGCCGGGCCGACGGCAACAACGCCACCAGCGGTTCGCGCACCAGCAGCCACAGCCCCACCAGCGCCCAGGCGATGAGCACATCGACCGTGAACACACCCCAAAACGCGTGGGTGACGTCGCCGAACTCCATCGCCTCCGGCAGGACACTCGCCGCGTAATAGGTCATGTCGGGAGCGAAGCTGCCCGCGACCAGTACGGCGGGTACCAGAGGCCCTCGACCGCTCCCGTCGGTGCGCACGGCGGGCAGCACCGCCGCCGCATGGCTGAGCGTGAACGGCAACTCGGCTCCTCCTGACACTGGTTGACCGGTCCTCCGATCGGCGAGCTCAGTATGCGGGACGCCCCGGCGGCCTCCTCCGCCCCACGAGAACGTGGCCAACCGGTGAATATCGGTCAGGAACAGGTGTCCGGCCAAAGGAAGTTGTCGTAGGGTCGCGAGGGCCGTCGTGCCGGATGTCCGGGGAAGGGCAACCGGCGGAGGCGGGAAGATCGTCACACCAGTGCGAACACAACACAGGCTGACGGACGCCACGACGTCCACGGGAGGGGTTCACTCTATGGCGGCGCAATTCGGCAGAAGGCTGCGCAAGGGAGTGACCACCACCGCCGTGGCCGCGGCGGCGGTGGCGGCCCTGGCCGCGTCCCAGGCCCCCGGCGCGACGACCGACAGCGCCGGCGGACAGACCACCTCGGACGCCACGTCCACGCCCGACGAGGCCATCGACGGAGACGGCGCGACCGGCGACTCGCCCTACTACACGGACCTGCCGCCGCTCAACAGCCCCAACCCCTCCCCGTCCGCGGGCACCGGGATCGACACGTCCGGGGTGACCGAGGCCGGTATCCCCGCCACCGTCCTGGACGCCTACAAACAGGCCGAGGCGACGCTGCGGGAGAAGAAGCCCGGCTGCAACCTGCCCTGGCAACTGCTCGCCGCCATCGGCAAGGTGGAGTCCGGCCAGGCCCGCGGCGGACGCGTCGACGCCGACGGCACCACCCTCTCGCCCATCCTCGGCCCCCAGCTCGACGGCAACGGCTTCGCCCTCATCAAGGACACCGACAACGGTGCCTACGACGGCAACAGCACCTACGACCAGGCCGTCGGCCCCATGCAGTTCATCCCCTCCACCTGGGCGTGGGCGGGCCGCGACGGCAACGGCGACGGCCGCGAGGACCCCAACAACATCTACGACGCCGCCCTCGCCGCCGGCCACTACCTGTGCCGCAACGGCTGGGACCTGTCCGTCCAGGACGACCTCGACAAGGCGATCCTCAGCTACAACAACTCGACGGAGTACCTCAACACCGTCATGTCGTGGCTGGAGTACTACCGCAGGGGCACGCACGAGATCCCGGACGGCACCGGCACCCTGCCCACGGACCGCAGCGACCGCGTCACGGTGCCGCCGTCCGCGAGCGCGGCACCCAAGCCGAAGCCGGAGCACAGCACGACGCCGGAGCCCGGCACGAAGCCGCCCGGCTCCAGCCCGAGCCCCAAGCCGCCCACCGCCCCCGGCACCCCGACCACGCCGCCCACCACGCCGCCCACCCCCACGGACACGGTGGACCACCTCGAGAACGCGGGTGTCGCGCGGTTCACCGCGATGGCGGGCGACACGTTCACCGAGCGGATGAGCGCCCGCGCGGAGACGGACGCGGGCAGGACGGTGGCCAAGGTACGGATCCGTTTCACGATCACCGGCGACACCGACACCACGTTCACCGGCGGCGAGCGCGTCGCCACCGTCATGACCGACAGTTCGGGCGTGGCCGTCGCCCCGGCGCTCCGGGCGGGCGAGCAGACCGGCGCCGTCACCGTCCAGGCCACCGTGGCCGGCCGTACGGTCAAGGGCGTCTCCTACAAGGCGACGGTCACCGAGCGCGCCGCCGACTCCCTCGTCCGCACCGGCGACACGCCGCTCACCTGCACCCCGGGCGGCGCGTTCGCGGACGCGGTCGAACTGAGGGCCACCTACCGCGGCGAGGCCGCCGACAAGGTCGCCGCCACCGCGACGCTCATCAACTCGATCCTCGACCCGAGGGAGAGCGACAAGGGCCCCTACTTCAAGGACGCCGACGGCAACGCCGTACGCACCCTGAGCCTGACGACGGACGCGGACGGGCTGCTGAAGCTGCCCCCGCTGTACGCGGACGAGACCGAGGGCACCTTCCTGCTCCGCGTCACCACCGCGGGCGGAGCGACCACCACGGTCAGCCTGACCGTGAAGGCGGCGCCGTCCGAGCCGGAAACCCCGGACCCGTCCCCGGACCCGTCCACGGACCCGTCCACCGATCCGTCCACCGATCCTTCGGAGAGTCCCGCCGCCTGACGCCGGGCGGAACGGATCACCGCCCGAGCCGCGCGTTGGTGTGCCGAGTCGGCTCGGCGGTGGCCGGATCCTGCGGCCACGGGTGCCTGGGGTAGCGCCCGCGCAGTTCGGCCCGTACGCCCGTGTAGCCGTCCCGCCAGAACGAGGCGAGATCGGCGGTCACGGCGGCCGGCCGCCCGGCCGGGGACAGCAGATGCACCAGCAACGGCACCCCGGCCACCCGAGGCGACTCCTGGAGGCCGAACATCTCCTGCAGCTTCACGGCGAGCACCGGCCGCTCCGGATCGGAGTAGTCGATCCGGATTCCGGACCCACTGGGCACGGTGATCCGCTCGGGGGCGAGTTCGTCGAGCCGCGCGGCCTCCCCGGAGGCCCACGGCAGCAGCCGCGTGAGCGCCTGTCCGGCGTCGATCCGCGCGAGGTCGGCCCGCCGCCGGGCCCGGCTCAGCTCCGGCTCCAGCCACTCGTCCACGCGCGCGTGGAGCGCCTCGTCGGAGACATCGGGCCACGGCGCACCGAGCCGACCGTGCAGAAAGGCCAGCCGCTGCCGCAGTACGACGGCCCCGGCCGGCCACCGCAGCAGCCCGAACCCGTCCCGCAGCAGCCCGTCCAGCAGCGCCCGCCGTACGAGGGCGGGGTCGGCGCCGGTGTGCGGCCGCACGGCCAGCTCGACCGCCCCGAGCCGTTCGACGCGCCGCGCGAGGACGTCCCCGTCGGCCCAGCCCACCTCCTCACGCGACTCCAGCAGCGCCCCCGCCGCGAGCCGCGCGGTCTCCTCGTCGACGACGGCCGCCAGCCGCACACGCGCGTGCCCGCGTCCCACGGGCCGATCGGCCACGGCCACGGCGACCCACTCGACTCCCCGCAGCCCACCGCCCCCCGTCACCTCGGCCCGGGTCCCACCCACCATCAGATACGACCCCCCGTCCACACGCCCCACCCGCTCCGGAAACGCCAACGCGACGACCAGCCCGACCCGCACCTCCTCCCCACGCACGGCCGCCCAGGAGCCCGCCGCGCTCCCACCCGACCCCCGCGGGGCACCGGAGCCGGCCGGGGCGGGCGCTTTCGGGGTGTGCGTGGCGAGGATGCCGCCGTCCGCCGACCCGCCCGCCGCGTGCCCACGGGGCCGCGTGGGGGTGTCCCGGGCGGCATTCGCGCCCGCGGCGTCCAGGGTGTGCGCGGCGTCGTCCGCCGCGTGTCCACGGGACCGTGTGGGCGTAGCCCCGGTGGCTGCCGCGGGTGTGTCCGGACCGGCGGCCGCCCGGATGACGTCGTCCGCCGGTGTCCGGACCCCCTCCGCGTGCCCGGGGGCCCGCATGGGCGTCGAGGAGTCCGCGGGGTCGCCCGGCGCCCCCGGCACCAGCCCGCGCAGGCGGCGGACCTCCGTGCGCCACCGTGTGGCGTAGGCGTCGCCGCCGCGTCGCGCGGTGCGCAGGGCGGCGGTGAGGTCGTCGCCGTACTCGCGCGGGGGTTCCTCCGAGAGCAGGGCGACCACCTCGGCGGCGAGGCCGGGGCCCACCGCCGGGGCCGCGTCCAGCAGGGCGCGGCCCAGACGCGGGTGCAGGCCGAGACGGGCCAGCCGGACACCCCGCTCCGTGGCCCGCCCGTCCGGCCCCACCGCGCCGATCGCCGTCAGAACCGCACGGGCCGCCGTCATCGCGCCGCCCGGCGGTGGATCCAGCAGGGCCAGCCCGGAGGCGTCCGGATCGCCCCAGCAGGCCGCCTGGAGCGCGAACGCCGTCAGATCGGCCACCTTGATCTCGGGGGACGGGAACCGGGACAGCCGCGCGTCCTCCGCCTCCGCCCAGCACCGGTACACGGCACCCGGCGCCTCACGCCCGGCCCGCCCGGCCCGCTGGAGCCCCGCCGCGCGGGACGCCCGTACCGTCGTCAGCGCGCTCAGCCCCCGCGCGTGGTCCACGCGCGGCTCACGCGCCAGCCCCGAGTCCACGACCACCCGCACCCCGGGAACCGTCAGTGACGACTCCGCGACCGAGGTCGCCAGCACCACCCGGCGCCGCCGCCCGGCCGCCAGCACCGCGTCCTGCACGGCGGCGGGGGCCCGCCCGTGCACCTGCAGCACATCGACGTCCCCGAGGCCCCCCAACTGCCCGGCCACCCGCGCGATCTCGCCGACCCCCGGCAGGAACGCCAGCACGTCCCCGTCCCGCTCCGCCAGTGCCCGCCGCACCACCGACGCCACATGAGTCAGCAGCGCCGGATCGACCCGCATCCCGTGCGGCGGCCGTACCGCACGCGCGGGAGGCGCCCACACGACGTCCACCGGGAACGCGGCCCCGCGCGCCTCCACCACGGGCGCGTCCCCCAGCAGCCGCGCCCAGCCCTCCGCGTCCGTCGTCGCCGACGCGGCCACCAGCCGCAGCTCCGGACGCAGCGCCTCGCGTACGTCCCACAGGAACGCCGCCGCCGTGTCCGCGTCCAGATGCCGCTCGTGGCACTCGTCGAGCACCACCACGTCCACCCGGGACAGCTCCTGGTCGCGCTGCAGGCGCTGCAGCAGCACACCGGTCGTGACGACCTCCACGCGTGTGCGCCGCCCCACGGTCCGCTCCCCGCGCACGGTGAAACCGACCGACTCGCCGACCCGCTCGCCCAGCAGCCACGCCATCCGCCGGGCCGCCGCGCGGGCCGCGATCCGCCGCGGCTCGGCGACCACCACCCGCCGCGCGGGCCCGTCCCCAAGCAGCCCGGCCAGCGCGAGCGGCACCAGCGTCGTCTTGCCGGTACCCGGCGGCGCCACCAGTACGGCGGTGCCGTGCGCGTCGAGCGCGTCGGTCAGCCCCGGCAGGGCCTCACGTACGGGAAGGGCGTCCAGGGCGTCGTAACGGATCACGCACTCAGTCCCGTACGCACACGAAGACCGCCGTGCCCGGGATCAGGTTCCCGCGCAGCGGCGACCAGCCGCCCCACTCGGAGGTGTTCCAGGCCGGCCACTCCGGCTCCACCAGGTCCACCAGCCGGAATCCCGACGCGACGACGTCCCGGACCCGGTCCCCGAGCGTCCTGTGGTGCTCCACGTACACCGCGTGGCCCGTGTCGTCCTGCTCCACATAGGGCGTGCGGTCGAAGTACGACGCGGCCACGCTCAGTCCCTCCGGGCCGGGCTCGTCCGGGAACGCCCAGCGGATCGGGTGCGTGACCGAGAAGACCAGCCGGCCGCCGGGCCGCAGCACCCGCCGGACCTCGCGCAGCACCAGCCGCGGATCGGCGACGAACGGCAGCGCCCCGTACGCCGAGCAGGCCAGGTCGAAGGAGGCGTCGGCGAACGGCAGCGCGCCCGCGTCCGCGCAGACGAGCGGGAACGGTCCGCCGATCCGCAGCGCGTGCTGCAGCTGCCGGTGCGAGATGTCCAGGGCCACCGGCCGCGCCCCCTGCCCGGCCAGCCAGCGCGAGCACTGCGCCGCGCCGGCCCCCAGTTCCAGGACGTCCCGCCCCTTCAGCTCCTCCGGCGGGCCGAGCAGCTCCGCCTCCACCTCGTCCAGCCCTTCGGGGCCCCACACGAAGCGGTCGTCGCCGAGGAACGTGCCGTGCTCGACCTGGTACTCGTCCGCGTTGCGGTCCCACCAGCCCCGGTTGGCGCGGGAGCTCTCCGTGACACCGGCCTGTCGCCGGGTCGCCTCCGGTTCTGGCGCTTCGGGCTCTTGGATGATCGGCTCCCTCGTCGTACTCTTCCGTCCAGTCGGTCCCCGGTGTGTCGCCGAAAAGGGGTCTTCGTCGCCCCTGCGTGGCCTCGGGAGACCGCAGTTGTGCCGGTTATGCGGCGATCCGCCCCGGGTGGGCGGCTTCGCGCATTGACCCTGCCCGGCTGCCCCCGTATGCTACAAGTTGCGCTGCGAGCCTGCGCACCTCAGACGTAGCAGGCTGTGCTCGCATCTGTTGCATGTCCCCTCGGTTGTCGAGGCGCATCACCGGATCACTTCTGGTGGGGCGCTTCCTTGGCTGTCCGGCTTCTGCAGAGCGAAAAGGGCTCCCGGCGTAAGCAGTACCTACGACTCAATGTCCGTACCGGAGCCCTTTCCCACATGACGAGCAGCACCGAGACCACCGCCACCACCCCGCAGGTTGCGGTCAACGACATCGGTAACGAGGAAGCCTTCCTCGCCGCGATCGACGAGACGATCAAGTACTTCAACGACGGCGACATCGTCGACGGCGTCATCGTGAAGGTCGACCGGGACGAGGTCCTGCTCGACATCGGTTACAAGACCGAAGGTGTCATCCCGAGCCGCGAGCTCTCGATCAAGCACGACGTCGACCCCAACGAGGTCGTCGCCGTCGGTGACGAGATCGAAGCCCTTGTTCTCCAGAAGGAGGACAAGGAAGGCCGCCTGATCCTCTCGAAGAAGCGCGCCCAGTACGAGCGTGCCTGGGGCACCATCGAGAAGATCAAGGAAGAGGACGGCATCGTCACCGGTACCGTCATCGAGGTCGTCAAGGGTGGTCTCATCCTCGACATCGGCCTCCGCGGCTTCCTCCCGGCCTCCCTGGTCGAGATGCGCCGTGTCCGCGACCTCCAGCCCTACGTGGGCAAGGAGCTCGAGGCGAAGATCATCGAGCTGGACAAGAACCGCAACAACGTGGTCCTGTCCCGCCGCGCCTGGCTGGAGCAGACCCAGTCCGAGGTGCGCCAGACGTTCCTCACCACCCTCCAGAAGGGTCAGGTCCGTTCCGGCGTCGTCTCCTCGATCGTCAACTTCGGTGCCTTCGTGGACCTGGGTGGCGTCGACGGTCTGGTCCACGTCTCCGAGCTGTCCTGGAAGCACATCGACCACCCGTCCGAGGTTGTCGAGGTCGGCCAGGAAGTCACCGTCGAGGTCCTCGACGTGGACATGGACCGCGAGCGTGTCTCCCTGTCGCTGAAGGCGACCCAGGAAGACCCGTGGCAGCAGTTCGCCCGCACCCACCAGATCGGCCAGGTCGTGCCCGGCAAGGTCACGAAGCTGGTTCCGTTCGGTGCGTTCGTCCGCGTGGACGAGGGCATCGAGGGTCTGGTCCACATCTCCGAGCTGGCCGAGCGCCACGTGGAGATCCCGGAGCAGGTCGTCCAGGTCAACGACGAGATCTTCGTCAAGGTCATCGACATCGACCTCGAGCGCCGCCGCATCAGCCTCTCGCTGAAGCAGGCCAACGAGGCCTTCGGTGCCGACCCGTCGGCGGTCGAGTTCGACCCGACCCTGTACGGCATGGCCGCGTCCTACGACGACCAGGGCAACTACATCTACCCCGAGGGCTTCGACCCCGAGACCAACGACTGGCTCGAGGGCTACGAGACCCAGCGCGAGGCGTGGGAGACCCAGTACGCCGAGGCGCAGCAGCGGTTCGAGCAGCACCAGGCGCAGGTCATCAAGTCCCGCGAGGCGGACGAGAAGGCCGCCGCCGAGGGTGGCGAGGCCGCCGCTCCGGCCGCGTCCGGTGGCGGTTCGTACTCCTCCGAGGGTGGCGACCAGTCCGGGGCGCTCGCTTCGGACGAGGCCCTTGCCGCTCTGCGGGAGAAGCTGGCGGGTGGGCAGAGCTGACGCTCGCTCCTAGCAGTTGACTGAGGGGCCGCACCGATTGAGGGTGCGGCCCCTCAGTGCTGCCCCGGTGCTGTCCCGGGCGGGGGTTGTGGGTCGGCTGCCGGCCGGTGGGGGCTTGTCGCGCCCGCGCGGCGGAGCCGCATATCGATACAGCCCCGCGCCCCCAGGGGGTCGTGCGCGCCCCGATGAGAACCCCGCCCGTGCCCGTGGTGGGGAACCGTCGCGCTCCTCGACGGAAGTACCCGGCGTTCATGCCCCCTTGGGAATCGGGCGCGGGGGAATGTCAGTGAGGGGTGCCACGTTGTTGTGTACGGACACGAGGAGGAGCGGTCACTGTGCTTGATCCGCAGGGTTTGTACGCATGGGAGCCGAAGGGGCTCGGCGTCGTCGACATGGCGCTGGCCCAGGAGTCGGCCGGCCTTGTCATGCTCTATCACTTCGACGGATACATCGACGCGGGGGAGACCGGCGACCAGATCGTCGACCAGCTGCTCGACACACTGCCCCACCAGGTCGTCGCCCGCTTCGACCACGACCGGCTCGTCGACTACCGCGCCCGGCGGCCGCTGCTGACCTTCACCCGTGACCGGTGGAGCGACTACGAGGTGCCCGCCATCGAGGTGCGTCTCGTCCAGGACGCCACCGGAGCGCCCTTCCTGCTGCTGTCCGGGCCCGAACCGGACGTGGAGTGGGAGCGCTTCGCCGCCGCCGTCCAGCAGATCGTGGAGCGGCTCGGCGTACGCCTGTCGGTGAACTTCCACGGCATCCCCATGGGCGTCCCGCACACCCGCCCCGTCGGCATCACCCCGCACGGCAACCGCGCCGAGCTGGTCCCGGTGGCCGGCAGCGCCTTCGACGAGGCGCAGGTGCCGGGAAGCGCCGAGGCGCTCGTCGAGTACCGGCTCATGCAGGCCGGGCACGACGTCCTGGGTGTCGCCGCGCACGTGCCGCACTACGTCGCCCGCTCCCCGTACCCGGACGCGGCACTGACCGCCCTGGAGGCCATCACGGCCGCGACCGGACTGGTGCTGCCCGGCGTCGCGCACTCCCTGCGCACCGACGCCCACCGCACCCAGACCGAGATCGACCGCCAGATCAAGCAGGGCGACGACGAGCTCACCGCCCTCATCCAGGGCCTGGAGCACCAGTACGACGCCGCGGCGGGTGCGGAGACCCGGGGCAACATGCTCGCCGAGCCGGTGGAGATTCCGTCGGCCGACGAGATCGGCCGTGAGTTCGAACGCTTCCTGGCCGAGCGGGAGGGCGACGGCTGAGGCCGTCCCGGCAGGGCCCAGGGGGTGTCGTCCGGATCAGGCCGGCTCCAGGCAGCGGCGCCTTGGCCTCTACCGGACCCCGCGACCCCGCGACCCCGGCAGGATCCGAACGACACCCCGTAGGCTGCCTCCCATGCTGAAAGTGGGCCTGACCGGCGGGATCGGAGCCGGCAAGAGCGAGGTGTCGCGGCTGCTCGTCGAGTGCGGGGCCGTACTGATCGACGCGGACCGGATCGCGCGCGAGGTCGTCGAACCGGGCACGCCCGGCCTCGCGGCCGTCGTGGACGCCTTCGGCACGGAGATCCTCACGGCAGACGGCCGCCTGGACCGGCCCAAGCTGGGTTCCATCGTCTTCGCCGACCCGGAGCGACTGGCCGTCCTCAACGCGATCGTCCACCCGCTGGTCGGCGCCCGCTCCCGCGAGCTGGAGGAGACCGCCGCCGAGGACGCCGTCGTGGTCCACGACGTCCCCCTCCTCACGGAGAACGGCCTGGCCCCCCTCTACGACCTCGTGATCGTCGTCGACGCGAGCCCCGCGACCCAGCTCGACCGGCTCGTCGGCCTGCGCGGCATGTCCGAGGAGGACGCCCGCGCGCGGATGGCCGCCCAGGCCAGCCGAGAGCGGCGCCGGGAGATCGCCGACATCGTCGTCGACAACGACGTCCCCCTCGCCGAGCTGGAACAGCGGGTCAAGGACGTGTGGTCCGAGCTCGTGCACCGGGCGTCCCCGCGGTCCCCCGCGGAATAGGGAGCCCCGGCCGGTGCGTTGAACCCGTTCAGCGAGGGAAGGATTCCGCCGTGCCCGAGACCAGCGGTTCGACCGGACGTACGCCGGAAACGCATGTCATCGACTTCCGCGCCGCCGAGCAGCTGCTCGCCTCCAAGGACCCGAAGGGCGCGGTGAAGCTGCTCGACGGCGTCATAGACGTCCACCCCGAGAACACGGCCGCGCGGCTGCTGCGGGCGCGCGCCTTCTTCGCGGCGGCCCAGCTGCGTCCCGCCGAGCTGGAGTTCTCCCTGGTCCTGGAGCGTGAGCCGGACAACGCATTCGCCCACTTCGCGCTCGCCCGCACCTACCAGCGGCAGGGCCGCCCCCACCCGGCCAAGCGCCACTTCCGGCTCGCGGCCGCGCTGGACCCGAACCCGGAATACCTGAAGGCGGCGCGCTTCGACGCGTGACGCCCGGTGCTACGAGCGGCTCCGCGGCGGATCGTACGGCGGTACGTCGCGGCCCGGCTGGTAGTGCGGCCCCCGGCGGATGTGGCGCAGGACGACGACCAGGTCGACCGTGACGACCAGCCACAGCAGTCCGCAGGCGAGCGCCCAGCCCGGGTGCCCGGCGAGCGCGAACGCCACCGTGCCGGCCACCGTCCAGACCACACCCCACACGCTCAGCCAGAACCGCATCCGCAGAGCACTGCGCGCGGTCGTCGGTTCACTGCCCGTACGCATCACGATCACCACTTCCGTCCACGAGGTCTGTCCGCGCGGGTCGCTCACCTGCCGGGTTCCCAGAACCAGCCCCCGTGTCACTCGGTCGAGTGAACGTGTGCGAGAGGGGAACGGGCGTGCGGACGCGAACCGTTGGACGGGCATGGAACTGAAAATGCGTGAGGGGTACGAGGGGACGGGTCCCGGGACGATCACCCCGGACGGCTGCGCGGTGGAGCTGTACTCGCGGCTGCCCGTCGGGGACGAGCCGGACATCATCGCCGCCGCGGTTCCGGCGGGCGCGCGGATCCTGGAGCTGGGCTGCGGCGTCGGGCGGATGACCCACGCACTGCTGGAGCGCGGCTTCGACGTCACGGCGGTGGACGAGTCCGCGGAGATGCTGGAGCGGGTGCGCGGGGCGCGCACGATACGCGGCCCCATAGAGAGGCTGGACGTCGGCGAGACGTTCGACGTGGTGCTGCTCGCCTCGTTCCTGGTGCACGCGGGGGACATCGAGGTGCGGCGCGGCATGCTGCGCACCTGTGTGCGGCATCTGGCGAAGGGCGGGTGCGTGCTGATCCAGCGGGAGGGCGAGAACTACCACACCGATGTGCCGCGCGAGCGGGTGGATCCCTCCGGCTTCACCGTACGGATCGTGTCGGCGGACCCGGTCGGGGACGGCGTCGACTCGGTCCACGCGGAGTACCTGTTCCCGGACGCGACCTGGACCCAGACCTTCCGTGCCCGCCCCCTGACGAGGAAGCAGTTCGAGGAGGCCCTGGCGGAAGCGGACCTGACGGTGGACCGGTATCTGACGGACGACAGGATGTGGGTGAGGGCGGTGCAGAAAGACTCCCGGACGGCGATGAGTTGACGGGCTCGGGGCGGTCTGACCCTGCGACAGCATCACGGACCGCTTTCCACAGGAGATCCCCATGTCCGAGACCACCGCTCCCGCCGCCTCCGCCGCCGTCTCCTCCCGGGGCCGCCGTGCCCGGGTCGCGCTGCGCGGACTGCAGGTGCTTCTCGCCCTGTTCTTCGCGATCCCGAGTGCCGGGCCCAAACTGATCGCCCACTCCTCGGCCTCCGAGATCTTCGACACCATGGGCTGGGGCGGCACGGGGATGTACGCCGTCGGCGTGCTGGAACTCGCGGGGGCGATCGGCCTGCTGGTGCCGGTCCTTCAGTCGGCGGCGGCGACGGGCCTGGCCGCCCTGATGGTGGGCGCGTTCATCACCCAGGTCACGGTCTTCGAGGGAGAGAACGCGGCGACCCCGCTCGTGCTCCTCGTTCCGCTCGCCCTCATCGCCTGGGCCCGCCGGGGCCACAACACGGACCTTCTGCGACCCCTGCGCCGTCAGGGCTGAGGGCTCCGCGGACGGTCACGGGCGGGCCGCACCGCCGGATGCCCCGCCGCGGGAGTCACGGCCACGCCTCGCCCCGCGACCGCCCCGTCCGCCGGTACCACCGGCCGGGGCGTCCTGGTCGCCCGGCCCGCCGAAGCCGGCGGGCGGGCCGAAGGCGCCGGGGCCCGCCGGGCCGCGCAGCCGCTCCATCTCCCGCCGGTCACGCTTCGTCGGGCGGCCTGTGCCGCGGTCCCGGACGCCGGCCGGGGCGACGGCATCACGGGGCGGGGGCGGCGGGGAGTTGTCGATGTAGCACTGGACGGCCACCGGGGCACCGACCCGTTTGCGGATCAGCCGCTTGACCACGACGATCCGCTCCCGTGTCTCGGCCCGCAGCCGCACCTCGTCACCGACGCGCAGGGAGTGCGAGGGCTTCACCCGCTCGCCGTTCACCCGGACATGCCCGCCCTTGCAGGCGGCGGCGCCGAGCGACCGCGTCTTGACCAGCCGCACCGACCAGATCCAGCTGTCGATCCGCACGGACTCACCGCTGCTCGGCCCCGCCGCTTCGGCGGCGGCCACGGCGGCGGCGGTCCCGGGGTCCTCGGCACTCTCAGAAGCCATGATTCCGACCTTAGCCCCCCGGCCCGGCCGACAGTGCGGGGTTTTCTCGCGCGTGGACACCTGCGCTCGGACACCGTGCCCCTGACCCCCGGGCCCCGGAGCCCTACGGTGGAAGCATGGATCCCAGCGGACTCGAGCGGCTCGATCAGCGCATCGCCGGGTGCCGGGCCTGTCCTCGGCTGGTCGGCTGGCGGGAGGAGACTGCCCGGGTCAAGCGGGCCGCGTTCGCCGACTGGACGTACTGGGGCAGGCCGGTGCCGGGGTTCGGGCCGCCGGACGCCCGGCTGCTGATCGTGGGACTGGCGCCCGCCGCCCATGGGGGCAACCGCACCGGCCGGATGTTCACCGGTGACCGCTCCGGCGACGTGCTGTACCGGGCGCTGTACGACGTGGGCCTCGCCTCGCAGGCGACCGCCACCCACCTCGGGGACGGTCTGGAACTGTACGGCGTCCGCGTCACCTCGCCCGTGCACTGCGCCCCGCCCGCCAACAAGCCCACCCCCGGGGAGCGGGACACCTGCCGGCCCTGGCTGGTGCGCGAGCTGCGGCTGCTGCGGCCGACGGTGCGGGCCGCGCTCGTTCTCGGGGCCTTCGGCTGGCAGGCCGCCCTGCCCGCGTTCGCCGAGGCGGGCTGGACCGTGCCCCGGCCCCGCCCCGCCTTCGCGCACGGCGCCCGCGTCACCCTGGACGCCTCCGAAGGCCCAGGCCTCCACCTCGTCGGCTGCTTCCACGTCAGCCAGCGCAACACCTTCACCGGCCGCCTCACCCCCGACATGCTCCGCGACGTCCTGCGCACGGCGGCCGAGGCGGCGGGACTGCCCACCCGGAAATGAGATGAGCCGCCCCCGCCCACGGCTGTAGGCTGCCCCGATGGCCAGGTATCCGGAGATCGAACCGTACGACCACGGCATGCTCGACGTCGGAGACGGCAACCGCGTGTACTGGGAGACCAGCGGCAACCCGCGCGGCAAACCCGCGGTGGTGCTGCACGGCGGGCCGGGCTCCAGCGCCGGCCCGAACCTCCGGCGCTACTTCGACCCCGCCGCCTACCGCATCGTGCTGCTCGACCAGCGCGGCGCCGGACGCTCGACACCCCCCGCGAGCGGCCACGCCACCGACATGAGCGTCAACACGACCGCCCACCTCATGGCGGACCTGGAGCTGCTGCGCACCCACCTCGGTGTCGAACGCTGGCTGGTGTGGGGCATCTCGTGGGGATCGGCGCTCGGACTGCGGTACGCGCAGACCCACCCGGGGGTCGTCTCCGAACTGGTGCTGACGGGTGTGGCGACCGGCTCCGGCCGTGAAGTCGACCTCCTCACGAGGGGGTTGGGCACCCTCTTCCCGGAGGCCCACGAGCTCTTCCTCGCCGGACTACCCGCCGGCGAGCGCGGCGGCAACCTGGCGGCCGCCTACAACAGGCTGCTGGAGTCACCGGACCCGGCGGTCCGGGCACGTGCCGCGAAGGCCTGGACCGACTGGGAGACGGCGACGATCCCCGCGCCCCCGGGCTCGGTCGCACGCTTCCAGGACCCGGAGTTCCGGCTGGGCTTCGCCCGTACCGTCACCCACTACTGGGGCAACGACCACTTCCTCGGCGACGGCGCGGACAACGAGGACGGCGTCGTCCTGCGCGACGCCCACCTCCTCGAAGGCATCCCCGGCACCCTCGTCCAGGGCAGCCTCGACTTCGGCAACCTCCTCGGCATCGTCTGGCGCCTCCATCACGCCTGGCCGGGCAGCGAGTTGACCCTCGTCGACGACGCAGGCCACGACGCGGGTGACGTCGGCGACGACGCGCTGATCGCGGCGACCGACCGGTACGCGCGCGACGGGAGATGAACGCCGTACCTCCTTGCTCCATGGGAGGGAATTCCGTTCCTCGACAGGAATGATCCGCACGGTCCACATACGCTTCCGGTGAGGGGAGGGACGGATCGCGCCATTTCAGCCGAGGAGGGCCGGTGGCACAAAGCATTACGCACAAGAGACGTGGCTACAAAGAAGGCGTCGGCGGTGAGATGCTCGCCGAATTCCTGGGCACCTTCGTCCTGCTTCTGCTGGGTATCGGATCCGTCGCCGTGGCCGTCGTCGGACTTCCGGGTTCCGGCCGGCAGGTGGTGGAGTTCGGGCCCGCCAACTGGCTCATCATCTCGTGGGGCTGGGGCCTCGCGGTCGTGTTCGGCGTCTATGTGGCCGGCGGTGTCAGCGGCGCCCACCTCAATCCCGCCGTGACCCTGGCCTTCGCCGTACGAGGGGACTTCCCCTGGCGGAAGATCCTTCCCTACTGGCTGGCGCAGGTCCTGGGCGCCTTCGTCGGGGCCGCGCTCGTCTACGCCTGCTATCACTGGGCCATCGACGCGTCGAACGCCAAGGCGGGTATCCCGCGCGACGAATCGCTGGGCACCTATTCCATCTTCGCCACGTTCCCCGCCGAATACTTCGGGGATTCCTGGTGGGGACCCCTGCTCGACCAGATCGTGGGCACCGGAATTCTGCTCCTGCTGATCTGCGCGATCATCGACACCCGCAACACGTCCCCGATGGCGAATCTCCATCCGTACATCATCGGCCTGGTCGTCGTAGCCATCGGTCTGACCTTCGGCACCAACGCCGGATACGCGATCAATCCCGCGCGAGATTTCGGGCCCCGGCTGTTCACCTTCTTCGAAGGCTGGGGATCGATCGCCCTGCCCGGGTCGTTCGGCTGGTTCAGCGGCTACTGGTGGATCCCCATCGTCGGCCCGCTCATCGGCGGTGTCCTCGGAGCCGTCGTCTACGACCTGCTCATCAGCCCGGCGCTCAAGGCCAGGATGGGAGCGAGCGAAGAAGGACCGGCCACGGAAGAGCCCTCGTAACACCAGGAGGAGGCAGCGATGCCCGAATTCGTCGGCGCCGTGGACCAGGGGACCACCAGCACGCGCTTCATGATCTTCGACCACGCCGGGAACGAGGTGGCCCGGCACCAGCTCGAGCACCAGCAGATCCTCCCGAGGTCGGGATGGGTGGAGCACGACCCGGTGGAGATCTGGGAGCGCACCAACACCGTGATCCAGAACGCCCTGAGGGACGGCGGACTCACGGCCGGGGACCTTCAGGCCATCGGTATCACCAACCAGCGCGAGACGACCGTGGTCTGGGACCCGCGCACCGGACGCCCGTACCACAACGCCATCGTCTGGCAGGACACCCGTACCGACAGCATCGCCGCCGCCCTCGAACGCGAGGGTCACGGCGACGTCATCCGCCGCAAGGCGGGCCTGCCGCCGGCCACCTACTTCTCCGGCGGCAAGATCAAGTGGCTGCTGGACAACGTGGACGGACTGCGCGAGGCCGCCGAAGCCGGGCACGCCCTGTTCGGCAACACCGACGCCTGGGTGCTGTGGAACCTCACCGGCGGCCCCAACGGGGGAGTGCACGCCACCGACGTCACCAACGCCAGCCGCACCATGCTGATGAACCTCGAGACCCTCGACTGGGACGACGAGCTCCTCGGCATCCTCGGCATCCCCCGCGCGATGCTCCCCACCATCCACGCCTCGTCGGACCCGGAGGCGTACGGCACCGCCCGCACCTCCCGGCCGCTGAGCGCCGCCGTCCCGATCACCGGCGTGCTCGGCGACCAGCACGCGGCGACCGTCGGCCAGGTCTGCTTCTCACCCGGCGAGGCCAAGAACACCTACGGCACCGGCAACTTCCTGGTGCTCAACACCGGCACGGAACTCGTACGCTCGGAGCACGGGCTGCTCACGACGGTCGCGTACCAGTTCGCGGGAAGCCCCGCGGTGTACGCGCTGGAGGGCTCCATCGCCGTCACCGGTGCGGCCGTGCAGTGGCTGCGCGACCAGCTGAAGATCATCGGGAGTGCCCCCGACAGCGAGCAGCTGGCCCGGCAGGTGGAGGACAACGGCGGGATGTTCTTCGTCCCGGCCTTCTCCGGCCTCTTCGCCCCCTACTGGCGCTCCGACGCCCGGGGCGCCATGGTCGGGCTCGCCCGCTACAACACCGGGGCGCACATCGCCCGGGCCACCCTGGAGGCCATCTGCTACCAGAGCCGTGACGTGGTCGAGGCGATGGAGCAGGACTCGGGCGTCCACCTGGACGTGCTCAAGGTCGACGGCGGTGTGACGGCGAACGACCTGTGCATGCAGATCCAGGCCGATGTGCTGGGCGTCCCGGTCAGCCGCCCCGTGGTCGCCGAGACCACCGCGCTGGGCGCCGCCTACGCGGCCGGCCTCGCGACCGGCTTCTGGCGCGACACCGACGAGCTGCGCTCCCACTGGCAGGAGTCGAAACGCTGGAACCCCGAGTGGAGCGAGGAGAAGCGCCAGGCCGGCTACACGGACTGGAAACGCGCCGTGGAACGCACCCTGGACTGGGTCAAGGTCACCTGAGCCCGAGCCTGATCCCGAGCCCGAGCCTGATCCCGAGCCCGAGTACATCGCCGACCGCGTACGTCAGCGGTCGGCGATGTCCTCGCGCAGCCCGTCGGAGAACTCCCACCACGACAGGGCGAGCCAGTCGCCGTTGACGAAGGCGTCGACCGACGCGCCCCGACCACGGACCGTCACGGTCGTTCCCGGCGGGTACACGGTGCCGGAAAGTCCCGGCACCGGAACCAGCAGCGTGCCCAGTCTCTGTGCTGTCATGTCCCGCCTCATCTCACCCTCGGTGCACCGTCCGGCCCTGTTTGACCGATGGGGCCGGACATTACCCGGTTTGCCCGAGCGGGTGGACAGCGGAACCATGAGAGATGAGTCACCGAACCCGTGCTGTCGAGCGGAGGTCACCGCCATGAAGGCCGTCGTGTACAAGGGACCGTTCAGTGTCGCGGTCGAAGACGTCGAGAAGCCCGCCATCAAGCACCCGAACGATGTGATCGTGCGGGTCACCTCCACCGCGATCTGCGGCTCCGATCTGCATATGTACGAGGGGCGCACCGCGGCCGAGCCCGGCATCGTCTTCGGCCACGAGAACATGGGGATCATCGAGGAGACCGGCCAGGGCGTGACCGCGCTGAAGAAGGGCGACCGCGTGGTGATGCCCTTCAACGTCGCCTGCGGATTCTGCCGCAACTGCGCGGAGGGGTTCACCGGTTACTGCCTGACCGTCAACCCCGGCTTCCCGGGCGGCGCGTACGGCTATGTCGCCATGGGTCCGTGGAAGGGCGGCCAGGCCGAATACCTGCGCGTCCCCTACGCCGACTTCAACTGCCTGAAGCTGCCGCAGGGACAGGAGCACGAGACCGACTTCGTCCTGCTCGCCGACATCTTCCCCACCGGCTATCACGGCTGTGAACTCGCCCAGGTCCGCCCCGGCGAGAGCGTCGCCGTGTACGGCGCGGGGCCGGTCGGCCTCATGGCCGCCTACTCGGCCCTGCTGCGCGGTGCGAAGAAGGTGTTCGTCGTGGACCGGGTCGCCGAGCGGCTGCAGAAGGCCGAGGAGATCGGCGCGGTTCCCGTCAACTTCGCCGAGGGCGACCCGGTCGAGCAGATCAAGGACATGACCGACGGCGTGGGCACGGACAAGGGCGTCGACGCCGTCGGCTACCAGGCGACGAAGGGCGGCACGGACCGCGAGGAGCCCGCGACGGTCCTGAACTCGCTGGTCAACACGGTCCGCGCCACCGGAGCGCTCGGTGTGCCCGGCCTCTACGTCCCCTCCGACCCCGGAGCCCCGGACGAGCAGTCCAAGCAGGGCATGCTTCTCGTCGCGATCGGCAAGCTCTTCGAGAAGGGCCTGCGGGTGGGCACGGGCCAGTGCAACGTGAAGCGCTACAACCGGCAGCTGCGCGACATGATCATCGAGGGCAGGGCCGAGCCCAGCTTCGTGGTCTCCCATGAACTGCCCCTCGACCAGGCGGCGTCGGCCTACGACAAGTTCGACAAGCGGATCGAGGGCTACACCAAGGTCGTACTCCACCCGTAGGCGCTACGGCCGCCACACGTACCGGACGTCCGGCTCCCGCTCCTCGTTCCCGGCGCCGTCCGTCCGCCGTACGGCCGTGAAGCCGTGCCGCTCGTAGAAGCGGTGTGCCGGTGTGTTGACCTGGAAGGTCCACAGCGCGAGCCCGCCGGGGCTGCGCTCCTTGGCCAGGGCGACGAACAGGTCGCCGATCCCGCGTCCGCGCCACTCGGGGGCGAGGTACAGCTGATCCAGCTCCTCGCCCTCCAGCACCATCACCCCCACCACACCGGCATCGGCCGCCTCCGCCACCCAGGTCTCACGCAGCGGTACGAGCACCCGACGGAAGTGGTCCCGGACCTCGGCGTCGGACCGGGGCCGGACCACGCCCGGCAGCGCGGCGGCGAACGAGCGCAGCCAGACCCCGGCGGCGGCCCCGGCGTCGGAGGGCAGGGCCCGGCGGACACTCACGTTTGTACGGTCGCCGGTCATCACGCGTCCCCGGCGTCCGGTACGACCGCCGTCGCCGTGATCTCCACCAGTTGCCCGGTGTACCCGAGGCACGCCACACCGAGCAGGGTCGACGAGTGCGGGCCCGCGCTCAGCCCGGACTCCTCGACCACGTCCCACACGGCGGACAGCACCGCGGGCTCACTGCTCACCACGTACACATCCGTCGCGACGACCTGCTCCGAACCGCTGCCGACCGACCGCAGTTGCTCCTCCAGATTGGCGATCACCCGCCGGGCCTGCCGCACCGGATCCCCCTCGCCGACCAGCTTCCCGTCGGCGTCCAGCGGCACCGAACCGGCGAGGAACGCCAGCCGCGTGCCCGCCTCGACCACGGAGACATGGGAGTAGCGGGGCGGCGGGAAGAGCGTGGGGACGGTGACGCGGCGGATCACGAGGACTCCGATCTGCGGGGCTGGACGACCCCCCGATCCTGTGTGACACGGCGAACCACCGCATCCCCATTTCGGTCGCCTCCCCTCCGCCGGCCCTCGCACCCCGCTGACCACCAGGTGCCGCCGTGGAGGAGCTGCCCGCCGACCGGTAGGGCAGTGAACCAACAGCGTCGCACGGGGGGAGGGTTGGGTTACGGTGGGAGCGTCGTTGCGGCCGGGAGAACGCACACCTCCCGGTGGGTCGGGAAGTTGGGGGGCTTCGATGGATCCCGTTCTGCTCACACTGGCCGGCACCGCCGGCACGTCCCTGGTCGGACTGCTCGTAGCCGAGGGGTGGCAGCAGACACGGGACGGAGTGGTGACCGTCTGGCGCCGGTTCAAGCCGGGCGCCGCCGAGGAGGTCGAGCGGGAGCTCGAAGCGTCCCGCACCGCGGCGCTCGACGCGGGTGAAGGGGACGGCCGGGACCCCGCCGGACGGCTGGAGGGCCAGTGGATCGGCCGGTTCGCCGCCCTGCTGGGCGAACACCCGCAGGCCGCCGACGAGTTGCGCGGCCTGGTGGAGGAGTGGCAGCGGCGGGCGGACGGCGGCCAGCAGATCCGGGGCGACGTACGCATGGAGGCACGGGCCGAGGGCAACGCCCGGATCTACCAGGCGGCCCGGGACCAGCACATCACCGAACGATGAGAGAACCCGACGACGGCGAGCGCGCCACGACGATCGGCCGCGCCTCGGACAGCGGCCAGGTGTACCAGTCCGGTGCGGACCAGTACGTCACCCATATCCACATCGCCGAGTCCCGCGGCCGGACCGCCCACGAGGCGCGCCGGCGGGCCGATGCCGTGGTCCAGGTCCTCACCCGCACCGTCGGGGAACTGACCGCGCACTGCAAGGAGTTGGAAGGGCAGGTCCGGCGGGCCAGGGCGGAGGGGCGTGCCGCGGCGCAGGCCGAGTTCGCCGAGAGGCTCAAGGACGCCGAACTGCGCGTCCTGCGTGCCCAGTCGACGATGCGGCAGGCCGAGGACGAACGCGGCCGGGCAGAGGCGCTGCTGGCCCGGGCGCAGGAGGAACTCGCGCTGCGGCGGGACGAGGCGGAACAGGGTGAACGGGAAGCCGTCCCCCTTCCCGAGCGTCCCGGTCCGCCGCGGGACGGCGAGCTGTTCTCCGACCTTCTCGAACGCGCCGAGGCGGAGATCGGCGCGGTGCGCGACGAGCTGCGGCAGCTCGGGGAGGACATCGACGGGGACACCGCGCCACGGGTGGTCGAGGGGGAGTGGACCGAGCGGACGCCCGCCGAGACATGGGACCTGCCCGAACCGCGTATGTATTTCGTGTGGCACGCGCCCGGCCCGCCCCGCCGGCCGCGCATCGGCGTCGTGGCCGTGGCCTCCGCGCTGCCGCCCTGGATTCCGATGCTCGTCGTCACGGCCGTTCGCGCGGCCTACGCCACCGACGCGAGTTCCTGGCAACTGGCGTCGTTCACCGCCGTCACCGTCCTCCTGGGTGCGCTCGCGTGCGTGCTGGCCCTCTTCCTGGTGACGTTGCTGGCCAACCATCTGATGAACAGGGCCTCGGAGCGAAGTCCCAGTGAGATGGCCATCGGCTGCATGTCCATCGTGACCATCGCCGTCTTCGGCGCCTCCTTCTTCACACCCCTCGACTGGCCGGGCCCCGGCGGGGGATGGGGGCGGGCCATCGTGTCCGTCACGCTGGGGTAGGGGCGGCCGGTCGTGTCGCCCGCGCCGCCTTCGGCTCCCCCGGCCCACGATTCCGTCGTACGTTGACGGCATGACGCCCGCTGCCACGGAGAGCCCGGCCGACCTCGTCATCACCGGATGCGCCGTCCTCACCCATGACGACCGGGAACGGATCGGGTTCACGCGGGACGCCGCCGTCGTCGTACGCGACGGGGTCGTGACGGAGGTGACCGGCGCCGGCGCGGTCGCGGGTCGGGCCGCCCGGGAGCGGATCGACGCGCGGGGGCAGGTCGCGCTGCCCGGACTGATCAACTGCCATACACACTCCCCGATGGTCGCCCTGCGCGGCCTCGCCGAGGACCTGCCGACCGAGGAGTGGTTCAACGACGTCGTCTGGCCGGTCGAGTCCAACCTCACCGCGCGCGACGTCGAACTGGGCGCGCGGCTCGCCTGTGCCGAGATGATCCGGGGCGGCGTCACCACCTTCGCCGACCACTACTTCGCCATGGACGCCGTCGCCGCCGTGGTCGCCGAGTCCGGGATGCGGGCGCTGCTCGGGGAGACGTACTTCTCCTCACAGGGCCCCGAGGGGCGGGAGCGGTCGCTGGCGTTCGCGCTGCGCCACCGGGGCACCGCCGGTGGCCGCATCACCACCGCCCTCGCCCCGCACGCCCCCTACACCGTCGACGCCCCCGACCTCGCCGCCACCGCGCGGCTGGCCCGCGAGCACGGGCTCCCGGTGCATCTGCACGCGGCCGAGAACCGTGACCAGACCGAGGCGAGCCTCACCCGGCACGGCGTCACCCCCGTCGAGGTCCTGCACCGCACCGGCATCCTCGACACCGACGTGCTCATCGCCCACGGCACCGGCATCGTCGACGGCGACCTGCCGCTGCTGGAGCGCGCCGAGGGCCGTACGGCGGTGGCCACCGCGCCGCGCGGCTACCTCAGGTTCGCCTGGCCGCACACCACACCCGTACGCGCCCTGCGCGACATCGGCGTCCCGGTCGGACTCGCCACGGACGGCGCCGCCTCCAACAACTCCCTCGACGTGTGGGAGGCGATGGCGCTGACCTCCCTGATCCAGAAGTCCAGCGAGGGCGACCCCCGGTGGCTGACCTCCCGGCAGGCCCTGCACCACGCCACCCTGCAGAGCGCCCGCGCGGTCGGCCTCGGCGACAGCGTCGGCCGTATCGCGCCGGGCCGCCGCGCCGACCTCGTCCTCGTCGACCTCACCGGCCCGCACACCCAGCCCGTCCACGACCTCGCCGCGACCCTCGTGCACAGCGCCCGCGCCGCCGACGTCCGCACCACGATCGTGGACGGCCGGGTCCTCATGCGGGACCGGGAACTGCTCACCATCGACGTGCCCGAGGTGGTGGCGGAACTGGGTGAGCGACTGCCCGCGCTGGTCGACCGGAGCCATGGGCGGCGGATCCAGGAGTACGACCTCTGACCGCACGGTCGGTACGCCGGCCGGCACCCAAAGTCACCGGTTGGTGCGATCGGCTGAGAGCACGGTCACACTTGGCGGTGAACGGGTGTCAACTACGTCTCAGTACCGTCACCGGACCAGGTGTTCACCCCATGGTTGGCGTTTAACTCTACGAGTACGACGCAGCATGGAGGTGGCAGGGTGAACGGGCGAACAGTGCTCGAACGCTTTCCCGCAGGCGGACCGCGTGGGTCCTGGCCGGCGGAGGAGTTCGCCCACGCGCGCCGCCAGGAGGGCCTGCCCGCCGAAGTTGTCATGGACCTCGCGACCGACACGTTCCTGGTGATCGTCCGTGGGGACGGCGGCGGGGGTGACGTCTCCGCGTGAGGGGCCCCACAGGTCAGCCCGGCCTCGGCGCCGGCACCTCCCCGGCCGGCGGCGCGAGCGGCGCGGAGAACTGGTCCGCCTGGAGCGCGTACAGCTCCGCGTAGAGACCGCCCGCCGCCAGCAGCTCGTCCGGCGCTCCGGACTCCACCAGTTTGCCCTGGTCGAGCACGTGCACCAGATCCGCGTGCCGCACCGACGCCAGCCGGTGCGTGATCAGCACCACCGTCTGGCCGCTGTCCGCCAGGGCCCGGATCCGGTCGAAGACCTCCACCTCCGCCCGGGCGTCCAGAGCCGCCGTCGGCTCGTCCACGACCAGGATGCGCCCGCGCCGGTACGCGGCCCGCGCGATCCCCAGCCGCTGCCACTGGCCCCCGGACAGCTCATGGCCGCCACTGAAGTGCCGGGCCAGCAGGGTGTCCAGGCCCCGCGGCAGATCCGCGATCACCGGCTCCGCCCCCGCCTCGGCGACCGACTCCGCCAGCCGCTCCTCGGACACCGGCGCGGACGGCCGCCCCAGCACGACGTTCACCCGCGCGGTGAACGGCCACCTCTTGAAGTCCTGCGCCACCATCGCGATCCGCTCGGCCAGCAGCCGCCGGTCCGCGGCCGCCGCGTCCACCCCGTCCCACAGGATCCGCCCCCGCTCCGGCTTGTACAGCCCGGCGAGCAGCTTGACCAGCGTCGTCTTGCCGGACCCGTTCTCGCCGACCAGCGCCACGATCCCGCCGAGCGGGAGGGTGAGCGAGACGTCGTCCAGGGCGGGACGGGTCGCGTCACCCGGGTAGCGGAAGGTGACGTTCTCGAACCGGATCTCCCGGGGGTCGTCCGGCAGCGGGAGCCCCCCGACCGGGATCGCACGCTCGGCCGCCTCGACGTACAGCCGCTCCAGATCGCCCACGAACAGGGCCTCCTCGTGCAACTGGTTGACCTCCAGGACGAGGGTGTTCAGGCTCGCGGAGCCGGTGCCGATCGCCAGGACCGCCGTACCCGCGACCGACAGCGCCATCGCACCGGCCAGCAGCAGACCGCCGAGCGTGGCATACGTCGTCACCGTCGCCAGCCCCGTCCACACCGCCGCGACCAGCCCCGTACGCGCCGCCAGCCGGGCCAGTCGCGCCTGCTCCGTCTCCGCGGTCTCCGCCATGGCCCTGAAGTGCCGCAGCAGGAAGGGGCCGACACCGTGCACCCGGATCTCCGGCGCCGCGCCCGGCTCGGTGAGCAGATCGCCGATCAGATGACCGGCGCGGGCGTGCTGCACCCAGGTGTGGAAGGAGGCGTAACGGCGGCGCGCGTTCGTCAGCGCGCTCCAGGCGCTGGGCAGCGTCATCGTCATCAGCAGCGGAAGCAGCACCGGATGCAGCACCGTGAGCACGCCGGCCGCCGCCACCAGCGAGATCATCGCGTTCACCACCCGGGAGCCGTACGCGATCATGCGGCGGGCCGAGGCGGCACCGTACCGGGCGGTGTCCAGCAGCTTGTGGAAGGCGTGATCCTCGATCGCGGCCAGCTCCACGGCCGCCGCGCGCTCCAGGTACAGCTCGGTCGCCACCCGCTCGACCTTGGGTTCCAGACGCCCGGCGGCGTAGACGCTAGCGGCCCGCAGCAGCGCCGAGGCCAAGGCGACGGCGGCCACCGTGACGAGGGCGGGCGCGGCGCCGCGCAGCCGCTCCTCCATCGTGCCGTCGCCGAGCAGCCGGCCCAGCACGCTGTTGACGGCGAGCAGGCTCACCGCCTGGGCGAGCCCCTGCGCCACCTGGGTGACCAGCACGGTCCGTGCGGCCCGCCGGTCGGCCCGCAGGGCGAGCCGGAGGGTGGAGGCGAGCAGGGCGGGCAGGCGGGTGATCATGGCCCGGAAGTTGAGCTCAAGGAAGGCCTCGCTGTGCCGGTTCCAGCCCATGTCGTAGCGCAGGGGCCCGCCGAAGAGCAGGCGCTCGGACTCGGAGAGGGGCGGGGAGCCGGGGTCGGGGCGCCGCTTGCCGCGACGGCGGAATCTTCCGCGGGAGTCGGTCGACGGTGATCTCGTATCACCGGATCCCTGTGTGCTTCCCACCGCTGACCTCCCGACCGCCGCATCCGAATCCGACGAACGGCCACTATCGCGGGACTCGGGACCGCCGTGCAGGGCGCGGCACGGGGCGGAGGAGGCGTGCGGGCGCACACCCCGCGAAACCGGCCGGCCCGGGGGCGCCCGGGCGCCGGGAGCGGGAGCGCGGACGGAAGGCGCGCGCCGAGGGGCGGGCGGAGAGCAGGCGCGCCGCGGGGGTGGTGATTCCGCCCCGTTCCCGCGGGCGGTCGTGCCGCGGGGCGGCACGGGTGGGCGCGACGGCACCCCGCAGGCGCCGGGCAGCGCGAACACCCCCCGCCCAGCCCTCACCGCGGCGTACGGGTTACGCGGTGACCGGCCGGGACCAGGTGGGCGTGGTCCCCGTCAGACGGCACAGGGCGAGATAGAGCGGTATCGGCGGCGTATACGGAAGCGTGCCGTCGGGCCGGTGGATCAGACCGGGAAGCCCCGGTGCGCCGGAGACATCCACCGGATCGGGAAGGACCGCGCCGGTGGCGTAGTGCGCCGGCGCCGGCCAATCCAGCGCGTAGTCGGAGTCCGACGGAACCAGCCACCACCAGTGCGCCTCATCGGCGTAGACGCACCCCACGCGAGGCAACCGGGGCAGCACCAGCGGCCCGAGACGCGCGGGCACCGCCACCGCGTCGCAGCCCATCGGCGCGGTCATCCCGTCGGGCACAAGCAGCCGCCGGGGCGCACCGGCGACCTGCCGCCCGCGCCCCATCCGCACCAGCGAGTCCAGGCTCAGCACCCGCGTGCCGGCCCCGCTCGTCACGCCCGGCCCCGAAGGTGCGGCGCGCGCTGCTGCGAGGGAAGGGCCGGCGCGTGGACCTGCCGGCGGGACTGCTCCGGCTCGTCGGCGCTGTCGTCGTCCGGCGCCCCGGGCGGCCCCGGCGTCGGGCGGGTGCCCCAGCCCAGATCGTCGGTGGGCCGCACCGGACCGTCCCCGGTGTCCGCGCTACGGGGGAGGTCGGCCCAGACCAGCAGTCCGGGGCCCTGCTCATGGGCGCCCCACGACCGACACAGCGCGTCGACGAGAAGCAGTCCCCTTCCGTGCTCCTCCTCCGGCTGCTGCCGGGTGTTCGCCCGCGGCTGGCCCGGCGCGCAGCCCTCGTCGCGCACGGCGATGCGCACCAGATCGCCACCGTCGTGCAGCTCGCAGACGATATGTCTGCTCGCCGTGTGCACGATGGCGTTGGTGACCAGTTCGGAGACGACCAGGGCCGCGGTGTCGCAGGTGTCCTCGCACACCGACCAGCCGGTCAGCCGTGCCCTCGTCAGGCGTCTCGCCTGGGCCGGGGAACCCGGATGAGCGGCCAGTTCGAAACGGAACCGGCGCTCGGCAGCGGTCCCCGAGGGGGCCGATACCGAGGCGGCGCCGAGGCCGATGGAACGTGCGGCGGCGTCTGTTCCTAAGGGCGCGGACGGAATCACGCTTGCCACTATCGCCCCGCCGTGAACACTTGGCAAGTGTCACTATGAAAAATGCAGAGTGCGGTGTGACGTTCTGGACAGGCGTGGCACACTGCTCGCAACAGCACCTCGCGCGGCGCCAGTTGGGATCGCCGAAGATTCGTTCGAATTTGAGTTCGGACGTAAGGGATCTTCGGACAGGTCATCGAGTGGCGCCGCCGGGCTGTCAGCTTTTGTTCGAGGGAGGTGGAGTGTGAGCGAACCCCGGTCCGCGCCGACGGTCGGCCAGGTCGTCCTCGGCCGACGCCTGCTGGATCTCCGGGAAGGGGCGGGGCTCAAGCGTGAGGAGGCGGCCCGCATCCTCCGCGTCGCCCCCGCCACCGTCCGCCGCATGGAGATGGCCGAGGTCGCGCTCAAGATCCCGTACCTCCAGCTCCTGCTGAAGGCGTACGGCGTCTCCGAGGAGGAGGCCGACGCCTTCGTGCAACTGGCGGAGGACGCCAACCGCCCCGGCTGGTGGCAGCGTTTCCACGACATCCTGCCTGGCTGGTTCTCGATGTACGTCAGCCTGGAGGGCGCGGCCTCCCTCATCCGCAGCTACGAACCCCACTTCGTCCCCGGACTGTTCCAGACCGAGGACTACGCGCGCGGCGTACTGCGCTCCGGTGCCGTCGGGCAGACCCAGCCCGAGGACATAGAGCGCCACGTCGACCTGCGCATGCAACGGCAGGACCTGCTCACTCGTGAGAACGCGCCCCGGATGTGGGTCGTGATGGACGAGACCGCGCTCCGCCGCCCGGTCGGCGGCCCGGAGGTGATGCGTACGCAGATCGACAAGTTGCTCGAGGCCACGAAGCTGCCCAATGTGACGCTGCAGATCGCGCCGTTCGCCGGCGGTCCGCATCCCGGCACGTACGGGCCGTTCGTGCTGTTCCGATTTGCCATGCCCGAACTGCCGGACATGGTCTACAGCGAGTACCTGACCGGCGCCGTCTATCTGGACGCGCGTACCGAGGTGGCTACCCACCTCGAGGTCATGGACCGCATGGCGGCGCAGGCCGCTACGGCACATCGCACGAAGGAGATCCTCCGGGATCTCCGCAAGGAGCTGTGAATGGAACTCATGAAGCCCCTGAAGTCCCTGTCCCACCCGCGGATGCGCACCGGAAGGATCTACAACGGCATGCCCGCGCGGGAACTGGGCAGCGAGGGCTGGCACAAGCCGTGGAGCGGCGGCAACGGGGGGAACTGCCTGGAGGCGATGAAGCTCGACGACGGCCGGATCGCCGTACGCCAGTCCACCGACCCGGACGGGCCGGCGCTGATCTACACCTCCGCCGAGATGACGGCCTTCATCGAGGGAGCGAAGGCGGGAGAGGCGGATTTCCTGCTGTCCTGAGGCCTGTTGACCGCTCTGACTTTTTTGTTCCGCCGTTCTGAACGTGGCACTGAATTGATCACTAACAGTTGCAGATACTTATGGAGTCCCTCATGACCGGGCAGCACCCCGTGGAGATCGACACGAGCAGGCCGCACCCCGCGCGGATGTACGACTGGTACCTCGGAGGCAAGGACAACTACCCGGTCGACGAGGCCATGGGCCGGCAGATGCTGGCCCTCGACCCCCGGGTGCCGGTCATGGCACGGGTGAACCGGGCGTTCATGCAGCGCGCCACCCGCTGGCTGGCCGGGCAGGGGATACGCCAGTTCCTCGACGTCGGCACGGGCATCCCGACCGAGCCCAACCTGCACCAGGTGGCACAGGGCGTCGCGCCCGACGCCCGTGTCGTGTACTGCGACAACGACCCGATCGTGCTGGCCCACGCGGCGGCTCTGCTGCGCGGTACGGACGAGGGGGTGACCGAGTACCTCCAGGCCGATGTGCGTGACCCGGACGTCGTCCTGGAGGGCGCGCGGAAGATCCTCGACTTCAACGAGCCGGTCGCGCTGTCGCTCATCGCGCTGCTGCACTTCGTCTCCGACGAGGACGGGGCGCACGAACTGGTCGGGCGGCTGCTGGAGGCGCTGCCCTCGGGCAGTCATCTGGTCGTCACCCACGCGACGTCGGACTTCACTCCGGAGGAGTCGAAGGCGGCCACGGAGAAGCTCAAGGCGGCGGGCGTCACCCTGGCGCTCCGCTCCCGTGAGGAGTTCACCCGTTTCTTCGACGGCCTGGAGCTTGTCGAGCCGGGCGTCCAGGTCCCCCAGGAGTGGCACCCGGAACTGGGTGACCCGGTCCCGGGCCAGGACGACGGCGTGATCCCCGGCTACGGCGCGGTCGCCCGCAAGCCGTAACGCACCTGGAGTGGTGGGACCCCCGGGTCCTAGGTTCCGGCACCACTCCAAAGGCGGCGGCCCGCCAACCCAACGGGCCGCCGCCACCCCCTCCACCCCGCCCTCCGCGGGCAGTCGCCCCGCCGCGCGGGCCTCCGCGGGCAGTCGCCCCGCCACCCCGCCCTCCGCGGGCAGTCGCCCCGTCCGCCGCTCCCCGCCCTCCGCGGGCAGTCGTGCCGCTGGGGCGGCACGGGTGGGCGCGACGGCACCCCGTGAGCGCCGGGCTGCGCGATCTGCTCCCGGCGAGCACCAACTCTCCGGCCCTCAAGAAAAGCAGCTCGCACAGCCGACCCCCGGTCCGCGCCAACCCCCGGGCACCCCGTCAGCGCCGGTCCCCCTACGAGCCGCGCCCGCCCCCTCACACCCTCATCGGACGATCGCCCGGCCCGATCGGCACCGGAAGCCGACTGACCCCACCCGCCAGATACCGGTCGACCGCCGCCGCCACAGCCCGCCCCTCCGCGATCGCCCACACGATCAACGACTGCCCCCGAGCAGCATCCCCCGCCGCGAACACCCCCCGCACATTCGTCCCGAACCCCCCGTCCCGCGCGACCGTCCCACGTCCCTCCAGCTCGACCCCCAGCTGAGCGACCAGTCCGTCCTCCGGATCCGGCCCGGAGAACCCCAGCGCCAGCAGAACGAGATCCGCCGCCAACGTCCGCTCCGTCCCCGCCACGGCCCGTCGCTCCGCGTCCACCTCGACCAGACGCAGCGCACACACCCGCCCCTCCCCGTCACCACTGAACCGCAGCGTCGACGCGGCGAACAGCCGCACGTCCCCGTCCCCGCCCGCATCCGCCGCCGGCCTCATCCGCAGCTCCCGCGCCTCCTCATGCGCGGCCGACATCCGGTAGAGCTTCGGATAGGTGGGCCAGGGCTCCGCCTCGTCGTCCCGCTCGTCCCCCGCCCGCCCGTAGATGTCGAGCTGCGTCACCGACGCGGCCCCCTCCCGTACCGCCGTACCCAAGCAGTCCGCCCCCGTGTCGCCGCCGCCGACGATGACGACATCCCGTCCCGCCGCCGACAGCGGCGACGACTCAAGATCGCCCTCGCACACCCGGTTCGCCAGCGGCAGATACTCCATCGCCTGGTGGATGCCCGCGAGTTCACGGCCCGGCACGGCGAGTTCCCGCCACGCCGTCGCCCCCGTGGCGATCACCACCGCGTCGTAACGCGAGCGCAGCTCCGCCGCGTCCACATCGCGCCCGACCGTCGTGGACGTCCGGAACTTCGTCCCCTCGGCCCGCATCTGCTCGATCCGCCGCTCCAGATGCCGCTTCTCCATCTTGAACTCGGGGATGCCGTACCGCATCAGCCCGCCGATCCGGTCGTCCCGCTCGTACACCGCCACCGTGTGACCCGCCCGGGTCAGCTGCTGGGCCGCGGCCAGCCCGGTCGGGCCCGAGCCGATGACGGCGACGGTCCGGCCGGAGAGCCGCTCCGGCGGCGCCGGCGGGGCGAAACCCTCCTCCCAGGCCCGGTCGGCGATGGCACACTCGACGTTCTTGATGGTGACCGCCGGCTGATTGATGGCGAGCACACAGCCCGCCTCGCAGGGCGCCGGGCACAACCGGCCCGTGAACTCCGGGAAGTTGTTGGTCGCGTGCAGCCGCTCCGCCGCCGCCCGCCAGTCCTCCCGCGAGACCAGGTCGTTCCACTCCGGGATGAGATTGCCCAACGGGCAGGCCTGGTGGCAGAACGGCACACCGCAGTCCATGCAGCGGTCCGCCTGCCGGCTGACGACGGGAAGCAGCGCACCCGGGACGTACACCTCGTCCCAGTCGCGGACCCGTTCCCCGACCGGCCGGCGCGGCCATTCCTCGCGGGGCGTGGTCAGGAAACCCTTGGGATCGGCCATGGCCGTGTTCCTTGCGTGCGCGGGTGACAGGCCGTGCGTCGTCGGGCGGCGCTCCTCTCGCCACGATACGTCCGCTCACCCGCCCCCGCAGAGCACCGGGACAGCGCTTTCCCACCGGAGACCGCCGGGCCGGCCGGCGGCTCCGTCAGACGAGGGCCACGAGGTACGCCAGCGCCGCCCCGGCCGAGGCGAGCGCCCGGACGTGGTTCCACACCGTCCACTCGCGCACATACTCCGGCCAGTACGCCGCCGCCTCCGGACCGTCCGGATCGAGCCGGGCCAGCGCCTCGTTGCGCGGTACGTTCGCGACCACGGTCAGCCCGAACGACCCGGCCAGATACAGGACGCCGCCCACCAGCAGTTCGGCCGTCCCCTCGTCCGGCCACAGCACGAACGTCACCACCGTGACCACCACGCACAGCATCGCCGTACCGAGGAACAGCAGCATGAAGGCCGGACGCACCGCCGCCCTGTTGACCGCCTGCATCGCGGCCACGCCCTGCGCCGGCGGCAGGTCCGCCAGCCCTCTCATCACGAACGTCGAGAAGGCGCAGAAGACCCCGGCCACCAGCCCGGTCCCGAGCACACCCAGCACCGTCAGTAAGAAGTACGGTCCGTCGATCATGTCGTCTCCCCCGTTCCGGGCCGGGTTCCTTCCCGGCCTCCACCGTCCCCACACTGGCGCATCATGGCCGTGTGCGACTTGAAGCGATCACCTGGGACCGGCTCGGCGACCTCCTCGCCGAGCGCCTGCTGGAGCTGAAGACGGCCGACGGCGGTCCCTGGCCGCGGGTCGCCCTCGACGGCGCCCCGGCCGCCCGTCCCAAAGACCTCGCCGTGCGGATCGCCGAGGCGCTCCGGACACGCGGCCGCCCCTCCCTGGCCGTCGGCACCGAGGGCTTCCTGAGGCCCGCCTCCATCCGGCTCGAGTACGGCCACCAGGACCTGGAGTCCTACTACAGCGGCTGGTACGACACCGGCGCCCTCTGGCGTGAGGTGTTCGGCCCCCTCGAACCCGGCGGCAGCGGACGCGTCCTGCCCGACCTGTGGGACCCCGTCACCGACCGCGCCACCCGCAGCCCTTACGTCCCTCTCCCGCCCGGCGGCGTGCTGTTGCTGCACGGTCCCCTCCTTCTGCGGCACTGGTTCCCCTTCGACCTCACCGTCCACGTCCTCCTCTCCCCGGGCGCCCTGCGCCGCCGTACCGCCGAGGCCGACCACTGGACCCTCCCCGCCTTCGAGCGGTACGAGCGGGAGACCGACCCCGCCGGCACGGCCGACGTGCTGATCAGGGCCGACGATCCACGCCATCCCGCCTGGCGGGGCTGACCCCGCCCGCCGCGAACCGCCCTCCGGGTGCCGTCCCCGCGCCGCACGACGAGAATGAAGGGCGCCGGGACTCTGCGGCGCGCCCCCGCGCCGCGCCGGCCGTCCGGCAACGGGAGGTACCCCATGACCACCGCCGGAGACATCATGCACCGCGGCGCCCAGTGGATCCCCGTCCACGAAACCCTCGACCGGGCAGCCCAGTTGATGCGCGACCTGAACGTCGGCGCCCTGCCCATCAGCGACGAGAACGAGCGGCTGTGCGGCATCCTCACCGACCGCGACATCGTCGTCGGCTGCGTCGCCATGGGCCATGACCCCGCCCGGGTCACCGCCGGAGACATGGCCCAGGGCACCCCGCGCTGGATCGAGGCGGACGCCGACGTCTCCGACGTCCTGCACGAGATGCAGACCCACCGCATCCGCAGGCTGCCCGTCATCGACGGCAAGCGCCTCGTCGGCATGATCAGCGAGGCCGACCTCGCCCGGCATCTGACGGACGACCAGATCGCCACCTGGGCCGAGAACGTCTACGCCACGACCAGCGCCGGCTGAGCCCTCCCGGCAGCGCGGACATCAGAGCCAGCGGCTGCGCCGGAAGGCCCGGTACAGCACCAGACACGCCACGGTTATCACCCCGATGACCATGCCGTAGCCGTACCGCCAGCGCAGCTCGGGCATGTGGTCGAAGTTCATGCCGTACACGCCGCAGATCATCGTCGGCACCGCCACGATCGCCGCCCATGCGGTGATCTTGCGCATGTCCTCGTTCTGCGCGACCGTCACCTGCGCCAGATGCGCCTGGAGGATGGAGTTCAGCAACTCGTCGAACGCCGCTATCTGCTCCTTCGCCCGCAGCAGATGGTCGGAGACGTCACGGAAGTACGCCTGTATCTCGGGGGCCACCACCCGGATCGGCCGGGTGGCGAGTTCCTCCAGCGGCCGGCCCAGCGGCACCACCGCCCGCTTCAGCTCCAGGAGTTCCCGCTTGAGTTGGTAGATGCGGCCCGGATCGACCCGCTCGCCGTGCTCCGCGAACACATCCGTCTCGACCTGGTCCATGTCCTCCTGGACCGAGTCGATGACGGTCAGATAGTCGTCGACCACATGGTCCGCGATCGCGTGCAGCACCGTGGACGGACCCTGTGCGAGCTGCCCGGGGTCGGACTCCAGCCCCTCCCGCAGGGGTCCCAGCGAGCCGTGCCGGCCGTGCCGCACCGTGACCACGAAGTCCTCGCCCAGGAACACCATGATCTCGCCGGTGTCCACCACCTCGCTGTTCGCGGTGAGTTCCTCGTGCTCGACGTAGCAGACCGTCTTGAACACGGCGAACAACGTGTCCCCGTACCGCTCCAGCTTGGGCCGCTGATGGGCCTCGACGGCGTCCTCCACCGCCAGCGGATGCAGGTCGAACAGCTCCGCGATGCCGGCGAACTCCCGGGCGGTCGGCTCGTGCAGACCCAGCCAGACGAACCCCTCCCCGCTCCTGCGCACCTGACGCACCGCGTCCACCAGGTGCCCGCCTCCGCCGGTGCGCCGACCGTCCCGGTACGTCACGCAGTTGACCACCGAGGAGCCCAGCGGGGAGCGGGCCGGATGACTCAGATCCACCCGGGGTCGCCGCCGCGCCAGCCGGGCCACCCGGCGCAGCCCGCCGACCGTGCCGAGACTCGTGACCTTCCGCAGATTGCCTGCCATGGACATCCGGCTTCTCCTTGCGTGGTTCCCCCGCGCCGTCCTGCTTCCGCGCTCCGGCCCGCAAGTCTGCCAGTCCCGGACGAGTCGTGTGCGAGCCTGTGGGCAGCGGGCATTCCGCTTTGTTCCCGCCTGTGGACAAAGGGAGTTCGCCCCTGGTGGCGTCCGTACGTCAGGCGGGCGCGGGCGGGCGGCCCCCTATGTGCTCCACCGCCTGCGCGCCCGCCCGGCAGCCCTCCTCCGCCGCCTCCCCGGGGTCGGCGCCCGCGAGCAGGGCCGCCAGGAACGCGCCCGTGAACGCGTCCCCGGCGCCCGTGGTGTCCCGGGGCACCGCCGGTACGGCCGGGACACGGGCGAACACCTCGCCGGACCGGGCGAGCAGCGCGCCTCCGGCACCCTGCTTGGCCACCACCAGCGGGACATGCCGGCTCAGCCGCGCCGCGGCGTCCGCCGCATCGGACACCCCGGCGAGCAGACACGCCTCGTCACGGCTGGGCAGCAGGACGTCCACGCCCTCGACCAGCGACAGGAACCGCTCGGTGCCCAGCTGCCCGAGGAATCCCGCCGACGCCGGATCCAGACTCACCGGCACACCGTGGGTCCGCGCCGCCTTCAGCGCCACCGCGACGAACGCACGGCTCGATCCGGCGAACAGCAGATAGCCCGACAGATGCAGCCGCGCCACGCCCTCCAGCAACACGTCCGACCAGTCACCAGGATCCAGCCGCAGCGACGCCCCGCTGTCGGTCAGGAACGTCCGCTCCGCCGCCGCGCCCTCGTCGACCAGGCAGATCACCGTCCCCGTCGGCGCCCGCCGGTCCACGGCCAGCAGCGGCCGGACCCCGCAGGCGGCCAGCTCCCGCTCGTGCCAGGCCGCCGCGTCCGAACCCACCCGGCCGAGCAGCCGCACCTCGCCACCACCCCGGCGCGCCGCCCAGCAGGCCACATTCGCACCCGCACCGCCCGGCACCCTCCGGATCGACGCCACCGTGTCCGTGCCCGGGGCGAGCGGACCGCGGTGCCGGGCGACCACGTCCGTGATGACATCGCCGGCGACCAGCAGCGCCCCGCCGCGCACCGCGCCCGTCACGCTCCGGCGGCCCAGGCCGCCGCGATACGCGCCGCCAGACGTACATTGCCCCGGACCGCCGCCAGGTTCGCGGCGAGAGACGCGCCGTCGGTGCGGCGCACCAGGTGATCGAGCAGGAACGGTGTGACGGCCTGGCCCGTGACCCCCTCCGCCTCGCACGCCCGCAGCGCCTCGTCGAGCACTCGCGCGTGCAGACCGGGATCGAGCTGCTCGTCCTCCGGGACCGGTTGGGCCACGATCAGCGCCGACTCGGGCCCACCGACCGCGTCCTGCGCCCGCATGGCCTCCGCGACCTGCGCCGGGGTGTCCAGCCGCCAGTCCACGGGGTGCCCCGAGTCGGACAGGTAGAAGCCGGGGAAGCGGTCCGTGCCGTACCCGGCGACCGTCACCCCCAGCGTCTCCAGCCGCTGCAGGGTCGCGGGCACGTCGAGGATCGACTTCACCCCCGCGCACACCACGGTGATCCGCGTCCGCGCCAGCAGACCGAGGTCGGCCGACTCGTCCTGGGTCACCGTCCACTCCCGGTGCACCCCGCCGAGCCCGCCGGTGGCGAACACCCGGACGCCCGCCCGCGCCGCCACCAGCGCCGTGGCCGACACGGTGGTCGCCCCGCTCGCCCCGGCGGCCACCGCGAGCGGCAGATCACGGTGACCCAGCTTGCGGATGCCGTCATCGTTGGCGACCCGTTCCAACTGGTCCTTGTCCAGGCCGACCCGGGGCCGCCCGTCCAGCACGGCGATCGTCGCGGGTACCGCGCCCTCCCGCCGTACGGCCGCCTCCAGCTCCAGCGCCACCTGGAGATTCCGTGGCCGGGGCAGTCCGTGGGCGATGATCGTGGACTCCAGGGCCACCACCGGGCGGCCCGCGGCGATCGCCTCCCGTACCTCTTCGGACACCATGAGCACCACGCGTCTGCCTCCTGTCTGCCGGTTCTCCCTCATCCCTGGCGGCTCGCGCACGGGGCCAAACCCCTTGCGGGCCGTCACCGGTGTCACGGAGGCTGGGGGCATGACGGACCACACGACTCGCCTCGACCACATCGTCCTGTGGGTGGAGGACCCCCTCGCCGCCGCGGAGTTCTACGAGAAGGCCGTGGGCCTGGAGCCCGTCAGACTCACCGACTACGCCGCGGGGGAGGCACCGTTCCCCTCGGTACGGGTGAACGAGGAGACGATCCTCGATCTCATGCCGCGGGCCAAGGCGGAACGGATGCGGATGCTGTCCGGGGCCGCGGAGAGTTCGGGGCATCCCGTCAACCATGTCTGCCTGTCGCTGCCGGCCTCGGACTTCGACGCCCTGCGCAGTCGGCTGGAGGAGAGCTCGGTACCGGTGTCGGACGTCTCGCGCGACTCGTTCGGAGCGCGCGGACCGGCGCGGCGCAGCTTCTACTTCGGCGACCCGGACGGCAATGTGTTCGAGGCACGGCACTACGACTGACCGAGGTCCCCGCCACGGCAGCCGGCAGGCGCCGTGAGCGGAACCACCGCGCCCGAGCCGTCAGAACAACGGCTCGGGCAGGACGCCCTCCAGGGCGAGCAGATGGCGCTTGGCCTCCAGGCCGCCGCCGAAACCGCCGATGCCGCCGTCGCTCTCCACCACACGGTGGCACGGCACGACCACCGGCAGCGGGTTGGCGCCCATCGCCATGCCCACGGCCTGCGCCGCCCCGGGCTGGCCGACCCGCCCGGCCAGGGCGCCGTACCCGACGACCGAGCCGAACGGCACCCCGACGGCCAGCTCCCGCAGCACCTTGCGGTGGAAGCCGGAGATCAGCGACCAGTCCAGCGGCAGCTCGAAGTCCCGCCGTGCCCCCGCGAAGTACGCCTCGACCTGGCGTATCGCCTCGGCCAGCAGCGGGGAGCCGGGATCCTCGACCGGCCGGATGCCGAGCCGTGACGCCAGCCGCTCCAGCGCTGTGTCGCGCACCTCGCCGGTGGCGTGGAAGACGACGTTGACCAACCCCTCACGGGTCGCGGCCAGCAGCAGCGGGCCGATCCCGGTGCCGACCACGGCCCACACCACCCGCTGCTCGTACCGCCCATGGCTGTCCATGCGCCCCACCGTACGGCCCGCCACTGACATCGCCCCGTGAACGCGGGCGGCGGGCGCCTCAGCCGCGTACCGCGTCCCGCACCACGTCGGGCGTGTTGGTGATGATCCCGTCGACCCCGTACCCGGCGACCCGCCGGGCGGCGGCCGCGTCGTTCACGGTCCAGGTGCACACCTCCAGCGGTTTGCCGTGCGGGCCCTTGAACGCGTGAACGGCGGTGACATAGCCGGCGGAGAGGGAGGCGTACGAGGGGTTGATCTGGTCGGTGAAGGCCGCGTACGCGGGCAGGTCCGACACCGGCGGCGTCCCGAGGAAGCCCGTCTTCACCGCGGGCCGCAGATCGTGGACCGTCCGCACACTGTCCGCGCTGAAGCTCTGCACGACCAGCCGGCCCCTCACATGCCCGCGGTCCAGCCAGCCCTCGTTGCCCAGCACCTTGACGATCTGGCGCTCTATGCCGGGATACAGCTGAGGGTTCTTGATCTCCAGCAGCAGCTTCTGGCGGTGCTCCTCCACGCGGTGCACGAACTGCTCCAGCGTCGGCACGCGCGCCCCCGCGTAGGCCGCGTCGAACCAGCTGCCCGCGTCCAGCCGGGCGATCTCCGCCGCCGTGAAGTCGCTCACCTTCCACGGCGCCCGGTCCGGAAAGACCTCCTCGACGTCGGTGGTGCGCTGGAGGCTGTCGTCGTGCAGGACGACGAGTTCTCCGTCCCTGGTGCGCTGGACGTCGTTCTCCACCCAGTCGACGCCGAGGGCGGCCGCCCTGTCGACGGCCGCCAGGGTGTTCTCGGGCGCGTACGCGGACGCGCCCCGGTGGGCTATCACCAGGGGCCGCGCGGAGCTCTCGGCGGCCCGCGCGGGGGAGAGCGGGAGCAGGAGAGCGGCCGCGCCCAGGAGCGCGGTGGTCGAGGCGGCGACAGCGCGTGCGTGCATACGTACTCCTCGCGTCGAACGGTCACGGACAGCTCAACTGTGACAGCAGACGGTCAACGCGAGACGGGTACAGGATGGCCACGGATTGAACGCTGTTGCCCGATGTCCGCACACTGGTGCCACACACCTGGGGCAAGGACGTGTTTCTTTGCCGGATAGTCGTTCGACCATTCCGGTGGGGCCATACCCTCTGCCTCATCCCTGGCCGCCGTCACCGGCGCCGGGAGGGGGGCTCCACCGGGACATTGCGGG
This sequence comes from Streptomyces sp. NPDC048584, assembly GCF_043199595.1. Lineage (NCBI taxonomy): Bacteria > Bacillati > Actinomycetota > Actinomycetes > Kitasatosporales > Streptomycetaceae > Streptomyces > Streptomyces sp. NPDC048584. Next base: position 67,233 of record NZ_JBICWF010000019.1, on the reverse strand, counting down.
ACACACACAGGGCGGGAAGGGCAGCCGCGCATGCAGGGCACGGTCGACGAATTCAGCTACGGCCTGGTCACACCGCTGGTGGCCTTTCTCATGGCATGCCTCGGCGGGGCCCTGGGCCTGCGCTGCACCACCAGGGCGCTCAGAGTGTCCCGCACCTGGCGTCCCGGCTGGCTCGCCCTGGCCGCCGCGGTGATCGGCTCCGGCATATGGACGATGCACTTCATCGCGATGACGGGCTTCACCATCGAGGACACGCCGATCCACTACGACCGGACGATGACGTTCGCGAGTCTGGCCGTCGCCATCGTCATGGTGGGCATCGGGATCTTCATCGTCGGCTACAAGGGCGCCTCCGGCACGGCCCTGTTCACCGGGGGCACCATCACCGGTCTCGGCATCGCCTCGATGCACTATCTCGGCATGGCCGGAATGAGCCTCGACGGACGCCTGGAGTACAACGTCCTCACCGTCGCCGCCTCCGTGGCCATCGCCATGGCCGCCGCCAGCGCCGCCCTGTGGGCGGCCGGACAGGTGCGCGGCTTCCTGTGGAGCGTGGGCGCCAGTCTCGTCATGGGGCTCGCGGTCACCGGGATGCACTACACCGGCATGGCCGCACTCGAGGTGCACGTCCACGGATCCGCCGAGCCCGCCACGGGAGAGACCGCGGCCGCCCTCCTCGGCCCGATGCTGGTCGGCCCGCTCGCCTTCCTCGTCCTCGCCGGCATCGTGGTGATCTTCGATCCGCTCATGGTCGCCGGCGGCACCCCCGCGGTCCCCGCCGAGCACAAGCCCGGCGTCCCCGCGCACTCCCCGGGCCACCACACCCCCGTCCGCTCCCGGCTGCGGGCCCGCGGGCCGGTGGAACGCCGCTCCCGCACCCCGCAGCGCCGCTGAACCGGACCCGTTGTCAGTGCGGGGTCGTACGGTTGACGCATGCGGCCCGTTTCCCAGATCGAACGCACGGTGGCGCCCTTCGAGGTCGTCAGTCCCTACCAGCCGAGCGGCGACCAGCCGACGGCCATCGCCGACCTCGCCCGGCGTATCGAAGCAGGTGAGAAGGACGTCGTCCTGCTCGGCGCGACCGGCACCGGCAAGTCCGCCACCACCGCGTGGATGATCGAGAAGCTCCAGCGGCCCACCCTGGTCATGGCGCCGAACAAGACCCTGGCCGCCCAGCTGGCCAACGAGTTCCGCGAACTGCTGCCGAACAACGCGGTCGAGTACTTCGTCTCGTACTACGACTACTACCAGCCCGAGGCGTACGTCCCGCAGTCGGACACCTACATCGAGAAGGACTCCTCGATCAACGAGGAGGTCGAGCGGCTGCGCCACTCCGCGACCAACTCGCTGCTCACCCGCCGCGACGTCGTCGTGGTCGCCTCCGTCTCCTGCATCTACGGCCTGGGCACCCCGCAGGAGTACGTCGACCGCATGGTCCCCCTCCGCGTCGGCGACGAGTTCGACCGCGACGAGCTGCTGCGCCGCTTCGTGGACATCCAGTACACGCGCAACGACATGGCCTTCTCCCGCGGCACCTTCCGCGTCCGCGGCGACACCATCGAGATCTTCCCGGTCTACGAGGAGCTCGCCGTCCGCATCGAGATGTTCGGCGACGAGATCGAGGCGCTGTCCACGCTCCACCCGCTCACCGGCGAGATCATCAGCGACGACGAGCAGCTGTACATCTTCCCGGCCACCCACTACGTCGCGGGCCCCGAGCGCCTGGAGCGCGCGGTCAACGACATCGAGAAGGAACTCGGCGGGCGCCTGACCGAGCTGGAGAAGCAGGGCAAGCTCCTGGAGGCCCAGCGCCTGCGCATGCGCACCACCTACGACATCGAGATGCTCCGCCAGATCGGCTCCTGCTCCGGCGTGGAGAACTACTCGATGCACTTCGACGGACGCTCACCCGGCTCCCCGCCGAACACCCTGCTGGACTACTTCCCGGACGACTTCCTCCTCGTCATCGACGAGTCGCACGTGACCGTCCCGCAGATCGGCGCCATGTACGAGGGGGACGCCTCCCGCAAGCGCACCCTCGTCGACCACGGCTTCCGGCTCCCGTCCGCCCTCGACAACCGTCCGCTGAAGTGGGAGGAGTTCCAGGAGCGCATCGGCCAGGCCGTCTATCTGTCGGCCACCCCAGGCCAGTACGAGCTCTCCCGAGCGGACGGCACCGTCGAGCAGATCATCCGCCCCACCGGCCTCGTCGACCCCGAGGTCGTCGTCAAGCCCACCGAGGGCCAGATCGACGACCTGGTGCACGAGATCCGCACCCGCGTGGAGAAGGACGAACGTGTCCTGGTCACCACGCTCACCAAGAAGATGGCCGAGGACCTCACCGACTACTTCCTGGAACTCGGCATCCAGGTGCGCTATCTGCACAGCGACGTCGACACCCTGCGCCGGGTCGAGCTGCTGCGGGAGCTGCGCAGCGGCGAGTACGACGTCCTCGTCGGCATCAACCTGCTGCGTGAGGGCCTCGACCTGCCCGAGGTGTCCCTGGTGGCGATCCTCGACGCCGACAAGGAGGGCTTCCTGCGTTCGGGAACCTCCCTGATCCAGACCATCGGCCGCGCGGCGCGCAATGTCTCCGGCCAGGTCCATATGTACGCGGACAAGATCACTCCGTCGATGGCGAAGGCCATCGACGAGACCAACCGCCGCCGTGAGAAGCAGGTCGCGTACAACCGGGCGAACGGCATCGACCCGCAGCCGCTGCGCAAGAAGATCAACGACATCGTCGCCCAGATCGCCCGCGAGGACATCGACACCGAGCAGCTGCTCGGCTCGGGCTACCGCCAGGCCAAGAAGGACGGCGGCGGCACCAAGGCGCCCGTGCCCTCCCTCGGCACCAAGGCGGCCAAGGGCGCGAAGAGCGCCAAGGGCAGGGGCAAGGCCGCCGAGACGGTGCCGACCGACCGTCCCGCCGCGGAACTCGCCGAGCAGATCGAGGACCTCACCGCGCGGATGCGGGCCGCCGCCGCGGACCTGCAGTTCGAGATCGCGGCACGGCTGCGCGACGAGGTGTCGGAGATGAAGAAGGAACTGCGGCAGATGCAGGAGGCGGGTCTGCGCTGACGGCCGCGTACGCGATGTGTTGCAAGACCGACACAAAGTGCGGACCTGGGTACGTCACTGTCAGTGCCCCTGCGTAGGGTTCTGGTCAACCGCGAATGCGCGGTAACAGGGGAAGTCGAGAGGGGAATCAGCGCGTGACCGTCAACATGACCAAGGGTCAGGCCATCAGTCTGCAGAAGAACGACGGCGGCAGCCTGACCGCGGTGCGCATGGGTCTCGGCTGGCAGGCGGCCCCCCGTCGCGGCCTGTTCGGCTCGCGGACCCGGGAGATCGACCTGGACGCCTCGGCCGTCCTGTTCGCCGACAAGCAGCCGGTCGACGTCGTCTTCTTCCGCCACCTGGTGAGCGACGACGGCTCCGTACGCCACACAGGTGACAACCTCGTCGGCGGTGTCGGCCAGGGCGGCGACGACGAGGCCATCCTCGTCGACCTGTCGCGCGTCCCGGTCCACATCGACCAGATCGTCTTCACCGTGAACTCCTTCACGGGCCAGACCTTCCAGGAGGTGCAGAACGCGTTCTGCCGCCTCGTCGACGAGACCAACGGCCAGGAGCTCGCCCGCTACACGCTCGCCGGAGGCGGCGCCTACACGGCCCAGCTCATGGCGAAGGTGCACCGCACGGGCGGGGGCTGGACGATGACGGCCCTCGGCAACCCGGCCAACGGCCGCACCTTCCAGGACCTGATGCCGGCGATCCTGCCGGTTCTCTGACAGGCGACAGACACAGGCACCGCACGCGACACGGGGGGACGAAGGCGATGACGGCCGAGCTGGTGCGGGGACAGAATCACCCGCTCTCCCAGTCCCGTCTGGAGATCCGGGTCTCGGCCGGCACGCCGGTCGTGGCCGTGGCCGCGCTCGGCGACGAGAACGGCCGGATCCACGGCGTGGAGTGGGTGGCCCACCCGGGCGCACCCACCCAGCCCGGTCTGGAGGTGTCGCGGCAGGCGGCCGCCGACCACCGTCTCGCGGTGGACCTGGACGCCATGACCGACGCGGTCCACCGCGTCGGTGTGCTGCTGGCCCTGCCCGCCGCGGGCGGCGGTCCGGGGCCGGCCCGGTTCGGTGCCGTGGCGGCCCCCTTCGTCGCCGTCACCGGCCTCGACGGCGACGAGGTCGCCAGCTACACCATCACGGGCCTGGAGGCCGAGTCGGCCGTCGTCGCCCTGGAGGTCTACCGGCGGCAGGGCGCCTGGAAGGTGCGCGCCGTCGGCCAGGGCTACACGGGCGGCCTGGCCGAACTCCTCACCGACCAGGGATTGCCCGAGGCCGTGTCCCTCGCGGGCACCATCAACGAGGCCGTGGCACGGGGGCTGGCCCGCTCCGTGCAGGCCCCCCCGTCCCGCCCGTCCGACGGCGACCGCTCCCGGCAGACGGCAGCCCCCGCCCTCGGCCCCGACCAGGGCGGCATCGCCCCGCAGGGCGCACCGGGACCCGTACCACCGGCGTACGGCGGGCAGCCGTCCGGCGGGCCCGGACAGAGCGGACCCCAGCCGTCCTACGGCGGAAGCGGCGCCGCGGAGCCGTCCGCCACCACCGGCGGCCCGATCAACTACAGCCACCCCGGCCGACAGAACTCCGCCCCGCCGCCGCCCCCGCCCACCGCGCCACCGGCACAGCCCGGGCAGCCGGCGCAGCCCGTCGCGGGGGACGCGACCGGCTGGTCCATGGAGGAGCGGCTCTACAACCAGGTCTGGGGCATGTTCGAGGACCTGGCCCGTACCACCGCGGCCTACCGGAGCGCCGTCGACTTCGCCGAGTCCCGGATGGACAAGGAGCTGGAGCAGGCCCTGTCCGACCCGCGCAGCCGCATCGGCGGCCGGGGTGACGCCGTCCGTGAGGCGGCCCGGGCCCGGCACGCACACCTCGTCGACCAGGCGCGGGAGGTCCTCGACCGGGACATCTCCCAGCTCGTCGCCGAGGCCGACGTCGTCGAACCCGCGCTGCCCCCGGCCTTCGCCCGCTGGGACAACCCCGCCTGGCACGCCTACCGGGTGCCGATGGAGATACCCATGGCGCTGCGCCTGGGCGACCTCCGGCTGCCCGAGGCCGACCGGATCCGTATCCCGATGCTGCTCCGGCTGCCGCTGGAGCGCGGTCTGTGGATCGACAGCGGACGGGCCGACCCGATCGACGGGTCGTTCACCGACTCCCACGACATGCGTCGCCTCGCCATGGACACGGCGGTCGCGCACGCTGCCCGGCTGCTCGCCGTCTACCCGGCGGGCGAGTTCACCGTGCACGTCATCGACCCGGCCGGATCCGGGACGCAGCCGCTGTCGCCGCTGACGCGGACCGGTGTGCTGGCCGCCCCGCCCGCGCAGGGCGCGGCCGGGGTGACGGATGTGCTGAGCAGGCTGACCCAGCGGGTCGACCTGGTGCAGATGGCGCTGCGCGGCGGCGCCCCGGACGCGCTGCCGCCCGGCTTCGACACCTCCCAGCAGCTCTTGATCGTCAACGACTTCCCGCACGGCTTCGACGACCGCGCAGTGAACCAGCTGCGCTACCTCGCCGACGAGGGTCCCCCCGTCGGGGTCCATCTGATGATGGTCGCCGACCGTGAGGAGTCCTCGGCCTACGGCCCGCTCCTGGACCCGCTGTGGCGTTCGCTGCTGCGACTGACTCCCGTCCCGGACAGCCATCTGGCCGATCCCTGGGTAGGGCACGCCTGGACGTACGAGCCGCCGCTCGTGCCAGCCGGCAGCCAGGTCCTCCACCAGGTGCTCACTCAGGTGGCGGCGGCCCGCCGAGCGTGGAACGGGTGACCTCCCGCCCTTGACCAAGCCCGCGTAAAGCTCTTCGACCTGGCTTTTTGTATCTTTCTTTACTCGCCTCTTTACCAATCCTTGGTGATTGGGTACTGTTGACCGCACGGAGGGGAGTACTCCCTGTCTGTGCGGCGACCCCGTCAATACGGATCAGGCCAGATCCCGGGGCGTCGGCCCGAAGGACCGTCCCGGCTCAGTCATGCGCCGGTGGCCCGGGTGGAAGAGACCTCCGGTAGCGACGACGCTGACATTTGCCGTGTGACGTATCTGCCGGAGGCGCAGTGGATGTTTCCATGACCCTGTGGGTCCTGACGATCGTGGGCCTGTGCGCCCTCATCGCAGCCGACTTCTTCATCGGCCGCAAACCGCATGACGTATCCATCAAGGAAGCCGGAATCTGGACCATCGTCTGGGTCGTCCTGGCCGGGCTCTTCGGGCTCGGCCTGGTGATCTGGGGCGGCGGCCAGGCCGGAGGCGAGTTCTTCGCCGGCTACATCACCGAGAAGTCCCTGAGCGTCGACAACCTCTTCGTCTTCGTGCTGATCATGGCGAAGTTCGCGGTGCCGTCGCAGTACCAGCAACGGGTGCTCCTCGTCGGCGTTCTCATCGCCCTGGTGCTGCGCGCGATATTCATCGCCGCCGGCGCCGCGATCCTCGCCAGCTTCTCCTGGGTGTTCTACATCTTCGGCGCCTTCCTCATCTGGACCGCCTGGAAGCTCGTCCAGGAGGCCCGGGCCGACGGGGACGAGGAGGAGTTCGAGGAGAACAAGCTGCTCAAGGCCGCCGAGCGCCGCTTCGGTGTGGCCGACCGGTACTACGGCACCAAACTGTGGATCGAGCAGAACGGCAAGCGGGTCATGACCCCGATGCTCGTCGTCATGCTCGCCATCGGCACCACGGACGTCCTGTTCGCCCTCGACTCGATCCCCGCGATCTTCGGCCTGACACAGGACCCGTACATCGTGTTCACGGCGAACGCGTTCGCGCTGATGGGCCTCAGGCAGCTGTACTTCCTCATCGGTGGCCTGCTGAGGAAGCTGGTCCACTTGTCCTACGGCCTGTCGATCATCCTCGGCTTCATCGGTGTGAAGCTGGTGTTCCACGCACTGCACGAGTCCGGGGTACACGTTCCCGAGATCAGCATCCCGGTCTCGCTGGGCGTGATCTGCTCCGTCCTGATCGTCACCACGATCACCAGCCTGCGGGCCTCCCGCAAGCAGGCGGAGGCGGCCAAGAGCACCGCGCAGGACGACATAAACGCCTGACCCGCCGGACACCGGGCCCGCGGTACCGGGAGCGGCGGCCGGCACATCGCCGGCCGCCGCTCCCGCCCGGCAGGTCCACACCCCGCGCCGCCCGCCGGCGCCGACCCCATGCGACTCGTACGAGGAGGCCATGCGTGACCATGATGACCCCGAGACGATCAGAAGCGCGGAGCAGAGGGGCGGGCCGTACGACGGTGCCACCCCCCGCGCCCCCCGGGGTCGGCCGGTGGTCGGAGGGCAGCGGTGAAGTGCGCCGCCCGTTCACGTCTGCGACGATCGCTCCATGACCGCTCGGCTCAGGTCACTCGCGGCGCAGTGGACGGTCCTGGTGCCGGTGTTCGCCGTGGTTCTGCTGATCCTGACCTGGGGACGCGAACTGCCCGGCTGGGTCGTCGTGATGGTGACCCTGATCCTCGCGGGGGCCGTGCTGGCGGCCGTGCACCACGCCGAGGTGGTCGCGCACCGTGTCGGTGAGCCCTTCGGATCCCTGGTCCTCGCGGTCGCCGTCACCGTCATCGAGGTGGCGCTGATCGTCACACTGATGATCGATGGCGGGGACAAGAGCGCGACGCTCGCCAGAGACACCGTGTTCGCGGCCGTGATGATCACCGTCAACGGCATCCTCGGACTGAGTCTGCTGGTGGGATCACTGCGTCACGGCACGGCGGTCTTCAATTCGGAAGGCACCGGCGCGGCTCTCGCCACGGTCGCGACACTGGCGACCCTCAGCCTCGTCCTGCCGACGTTCACCACGAGCAAGCCGGGCCCGGAGTTCTCCACGGTTCAGCTCTCCTTCGCGGCGGTCTCCTCACTGATCCTCTACGCACTGTTCGTGGCGACCCAGACCGTCAGACATCGCGACTACTTCCTCCCGATCGTCAGACAGAGCGAGGGACGCCCCTCCGACGAGGAGGAACACGCCGAGGCGCCCTCCACCCGCACCGCCATGATCAGCCTCGGACTGCTGGGTCTGGCCCTGATCGGAGTGGTGGGGCTGGCCAAAGGGGTCTCGCCCACGATCGAGTCCGGAGTGGACGCGGCCGGGCTGCCCCACTCCGTCGTCGGTGTGATCATCGCGCTGCTGGTGCTCCTCCCGGAGACCATCGCCGCGGTGCGGGCCTCGCGCCGCAACCAGGTGCAGACCAGCATGAACCTCGCGCTCGGCTCGGCGATGGCCAGTATCGGTCTGACCATCCCCGCCGTCGCGCTGGCCTCCCTCTGGCTCCCCGGACCGCTCGTCCTCGGCCTCGGCGACACCCATATGGTGCTGCTCGCCCTCACCATGGTGGTGGGCGCGCTGACCGTGGTCCCCGGGCGCGCCACACCCCTCCAGGGAGGCGTGCACCTGGTCCTGCTCGCGGCCTATCTGGAACTGGCGCTCAACCCCTGACGGGGCAGGCACCCCCTGGTACGTGACGGTGATCCGCCGGGCGGGGCCGTCGACCCGGACCAGGCCGCCGTACGGGATCACCAGCTGCGGATGGGACGCGGGAAGAGGCCCGGCAGACCGGAGGAGGGGAGAGCGCGGCGAGGCGGTCGCCGGGGGCGGGGTCGGGAGGGTGCGAGGGGATCGTCATGCCGGGAGGCCAGGGCCCGGCGGGGCTTCGCCGCACCGTGATAAACCGGGTCCGAACAGCGGTTCCCGTGAGGACCGCTCCACCCCGACGGACCGGAGGAACCGTGCCCCGCGATCTGGCCAACGCCCCCATCATGATCCTCAACGGCCCCAACCTGAACCTGCTCGGACAGCGCCAGCCGGAGATCTACGGCACCGACACGCTCGCCGACGTGGAGGCGATGTGCGCCGAGGCGGCGGCCGCGCGGGGCGGCACGGTGGACCTGCGCCAGTCCAACCACGAGGGTCGGTTGGTGGACTGGATCCACGAGGCGCGGCTGAACCACTGTGGGATCGTCATCAACCCCGGCGCCTACTCGCACACCTCCGTCGCCATCCTGGACGCCCTCAACACCTGTGACGGGCTGCCCGTGATGGAGGTCCACATCTCCAACATCCACCGCCGCGAGTCCTTCCGGCACCACTCCTACGTCTCCCTGCGCGCCGACGGGGTGATCGCGGGGTGCGGGGTGCAGGGGTACGTGTTCGCGGTGGAGCGGATCGCGGCGCTGGCGGGACCGGGACTGGCCGAAGCGTAGGCGCCTGTCACCAGCCCCGCGCGTGCCACTCCGGCAGGTGCGGGCGCTCCGCGCCCAGGGTGGTGTCGTTGCCGTGGCCGGGATAGACCCAGGTCTCGTCCGGCAGGACGTCGAAGATCCTGCTCTCGACGTCCTGGATGAGACGGGCGAACGCCTCCGGGTCCTTGAAGGTGTTGCCCACACCGCCCGGGAACAGACAGTCCCCGGTGAACACGTGCGGATGCCCGTGGGGATCGTCGTAGACGAGGGCGATCGAGCCGGGGGTGTGCCCGACGAGGTGGCGGGCGGTGAGTTCCACCTGACCCACTCGGACGGTGTCGCCGTCGTCGACCAGGACGTCGGTCGGCACCGGGATGCCCTCGGCGTCCTCGCGGCCCGCATGGGTGCGGGCGCCGGTCGCGGCGACGACCTCGGCGAGCGCCTGCCAGTGGTCGCCGTGCCGGTGGGTGGTGACGACGGACGCGATGCCGTCGTCACCGATCGTCCCCAGCAGGGTCCCCGCGTCGTTGGCCGCGTCGATCAGCAACTGCTCGTCGGTGGCCCGGCAACGCAGCAGATACGCGTTGTTCTCCATGGGGCCGACCGCGACCTTGGTGATCATCAGGTCCTTGAGTTCGTGCACGTCGGCTGGGCCGCCGACCGTCACCCGACCGCTGTACGTCATGACCGCCAGCCTATAGCGCCAGGGCCTGTCCGGTGGTGCGGGCCGGAGGAATCCGGCGGCGCCTCGCCGCCCAGGTGAGCGGGGTCCGGTGCGTGCGGCCGGACGGCCCCGACCCGCGCTACAGCGGGGGAAGCGACGGGAGGGCACCGCCCTTCACGGTGAGGGCGGAGCCGTCACGACGGCCGGAGAGCCAGCCGAGCAGGTCCGCGGCCGTCCCCTCGACCGCGACGGGGCCGCCGGACTCCTCACCGCCGGTCGTCCGGATCCCGCCGTTCTCGGTGGCGAGGGCGGTCGACGGTACGCCGGGGTGGCCGGCGAACCGCTCCGCGAGGAAGTCGATCTCCCGCTCCGTGAAGTCGGCCGGGAGGTCCTCCAGCTCGTAGCCGATGCCGAGGTCCACGTGGTGCAGCTCCACCTCGGCCCAGCGCCGGAACGGCACCCGCGCGGCACGGTCCGTGACCCCGTTGCGCAGTTCCAGCGTGCGCGACCAGTCCGCCGGGGCGGCGCCCGCCGCGCGGAAGCGCTCCCCGCTCTCCCGCAGGTCGGCGAGGTGCGCTTCGAGGGTGCGGGGCGCGTCCCGCTCGATGTCGGCGTCCCGCGCCTCGCCCGAGACGTACATGGGGCGGCCCTCCAGGACGTTCACCAGGGCGTCGGCGTTACGGGCCAGATGGGCCAGCACATGGCCACGGGTCCAGCCGGGGAGCAGTGACGACTGGGTCACAGCCGCGTTGTCCAGTGCGGCCGCCGCGGTGAGCAGCCGCTCGGTCGCTGTTTGTACAGACGCCAGGTCATCAGCGTGATCAATCATGGTGCCGACCCTAGCCCCGTCACCCCTTCGGGTGAAGGTGGTGAAGTCCGGCCCTAAATCGAATGTACGTGCTATAAGGTCGTGAGTGGCGTCGGGCATGCTGGAGAGCCGGGGTTTGTTGACAACCCGTGAATCCGAACCGGCGTTGTCAGTGGCTCCCCCTAGTCTGAGAAGGACGGGGGCCCCGCCCCTGTCACTTCTCTCAAGAAAGGTGCGGACCGGCGTGGCCGACCGTCTCATCGTCCGTGGAGCGCGCGAGCACAACCTCAAGAACGTCTCGCTCGATCTCCCGCGCGACTCGCTCATCGTCTTCACGGGCCTGTCGGGGTCGGGCAAGTCCTCGCTGGCCTTCGACACGATCTTCGCCGAGGGGCAGCGGCGCTACGTGGAGTCGCTCTCCTCGTACGCCCGGCAGTTCCTCGGCCAGATGGACAAGCCCGACGTCGACTTCATCGAGGGCCTCTCCCCGGCGGTCTCCATCGACCAGAAGTCGACCTCCCGCAACCCGCGCTCCACGGTCGGCACCATCACCGAGGTCTACGACTATCTGCGGCTGCTCTTCGCCCGCATCGGCAAGCCGCACTGCCCCGAGTGCGGCCGTCCGATCGCCCGCCAGTCGCCGCAGGCCATCGTCGACAAGGTCCTGGAGCTGCCGGAGGGCAGCCGCTTCCAGGTGCTCTCCCCGCTGGTGCGCGAGCGCAAGGGCGAGTTCGTCGACCTGTTCGCCGACCTCCAGACCAAGGGCTACTCCCGCGCGCGGGTGGACGGCGAGACGATCCAGCTCTCCACCCCGCCCACGCTGAAGAAGCAGGAGAAGCACACCATCGAGGTGGTCGTCGACCGCCTCACGGTCAAGGACAGCGCCAAGCGCCGTCTCACCGACTCCGTCGAGACCGCCCTCGGTCTGTCCGGCGGCATGGTCGTGCTCGACTTCGTCGACCTCCCCGAGGACGACCCGGAGCGCGAGCGCATGTACTCCGAGCACCTGTACTGCGCGTACGACGACCTGTCCTTCGAGGAGCTGGAACCCCGCTCCTTCTCCTTCAACTCGCCCTTCGGCGCCTGTCCCGAGTGCACCGGCATCGGCACGCGCATGGAGGTCGACCCCGAGCTGATCGTCCCCGACCCGGACAAGAGCCTCGACGAGGGCGCCATCCACCCGTGGTCGCACGGCCACACCAAGGACTACTTCGGCCGCCTCATCGGCGCCCTCGCGGAGGCGCTGGGCTTCCGTACCGACATCCCGTTCGCGGGACTGCCGCAGCGCGCGAAGAAGGCCCTGCTGCACGGCCACAAGACCCAGGTCGAGGTCCGCTACCGCAACCGCTACGGCCGCGAGCGCCGCTACACCACGGCCTTCGAGGGCGCCGTCCCGTTCGTCAAGCGCCGGCACAGCGAGGCCGAGAGCGACGCCAGCCGGGAGCGCTTCGAGGGCTACATGCGCGAGGTGCCCTGCCCCGCCTGCGAGGGCACGCGACTGAAGCCGGTCGTCCTCGCGGTCACGGTCATGGGCAGGTCCATCGCCGAGGTCTCCGGCATGTCCATCAGCGACTGCGCGGACTTCCTGGGCGAGCTGAAGCTCACCGCCCGCGACAAGAAGATCGCCGAGCGCGTGCTCAAGGAGGTCAACGAGCGGCTGCGGTTCCTGGTCGACGTCGGCCTGGACTACCTCTCGCTCAACCGCGCGGCCGGCACGCTCTCCGGCGGCGAGGCCCAGCGCATCCGCCTGGCCACCCAGATCGGCTCCGGACTCGTCGGCGTGCTCTACGTCCTCGACGAGCCCTCCATCGGTCTGCACCAGCGCGACAACCACCGGCTGATCGAGACCCTGGTCCGGCTGCGCGACATGGGCAACACGCTCATCGTCGTGGAGCACGACGAGGACACCATCAAGGTCGCCGACTGGATCGTCGACATCGGCCCCGGCGCCGGTGAGCACGGCGGCAAGGTCGTGCACAGTGGCTCCCTGAAGGAACTGCTCGCCAACGCCGAGTCGCAGACCGGCCAGTACCTGTCCGGCAAGAAGGCCATCCCGCTGCCCGACATCCGCCGCCCGCAGGACCCGACGCGCCGGCTCACGGTGCACGGCGCCCGCGAGAACAACCTCCAGGACATCGACGTGTCCTTCCCGCTGGGCGTCTTCACCGCCGTCACCGGTGTCTCCGGCTCCGGCAAGTCCACACTGGTCAACGACATCCTGTACACCCACCTCGCCCGCGAGCTGAACGGCGCGCGGAGCGTCCCGGGCCGGCACACGCGCGTGGACGGCGACGACCTCGTCGACAAGGTCGTCCACGTCGACCAGTCGCCCATCGGCCGCACCCCGCGCTCCAACCCGGCGACGTACACCGGCGTCTTCGACCATGTCCGCAAGCTGTTCGCCGAGACCACGGAGGCGAAGGTCCGCGGCTACCTGCCGGGGCGCTTCTCCTTCAACGTCAAGGGCGGCCGCTGCGAGAACTGCGCGGGCGACGGCACCATCAAGATCGAGATGAACTTCCTCCCGGACGTGTACGTCCCGTGCGAGGTCTGCCACGGCGCCCGGTACAACCGGGAGACCCTGGAGGTCCACTACAAGGGCAAGTCCGTCGCCGACGTCCTGAACATGCCGATCGAAGAGGCCATGCACTTCTTCGAGGCCGTCCCGGCCATCGCCCGCCATCTGCGGACGCTCAACGACGTCGGTCTCGGCTATGTCCGCCTCGGCCAGTCCGCGACCACCCTGTCCGGTGGCGAGGCGCAGCGCGTGAAGCTCGCCAGCGAGCTGCAGAAGCGCTCCACCGGCCGCACGGTCTACGTCCTGGACGAGCCGACCACCGGTCTGCACTTCGAGGACATCAGCAAGCTGCTGACGGTCCTGTCCGGCCTGGTCGACAAGGGCAACACGGTCATCGTCATCGAGCACAACCTCGACGTGATCAAGACCGCGGACTGGGTCGTCGACATGGGCCCGGAAGGCGGCTCCGGCGGCGGACTGGTCGTCGCGGAGGGCACACCGGAGCAGATCGCCGCCGTTCCGGCCAGCCACACGGGCAAGTTCCTGCAGGAGATCCTGGGGGCGGACCGGATCAGCGACGCCGCGCAGGCGCCGGCCCCGCGCAAGGCGGCGAAGAAGACGGTCGCCGCAGGGACCGGCAGCAGGAAGACGGCCACCAAGGCGGTCGGCGGTACGGCCGCCAGGAAGACCGCCACGAAGGCGGCCGCCAGGAAGACCGCCACGAAGGCGGCCGCGAAGAAGACGCGGGCGGCCACGGACTGACCGGCCCGCACCGACACGCGCCGTGCGGCGAGGCCGTGCAGCAGAGCCGCGTTCACCGTGTCGCCGGCGCCGATCGTGTCCACCACCTCGACCCGCTCGCCCGGCACGGTGTACGCGCCGCCCTCCCGGGTGTACACGGTCAGCCCCTCCCCGCCCCGGGTGACCACCACCGCCGCCGGTCCGGCCGCCAGCCACTCCTTCGGGGAACCGCCCAGCCACTCGGCGTCCTCCTCCGACAGCTTCAGCAGCGACACCGACGGCAGCCAGTTCCGGAACCGGGCCCGGTAGGCGTCCGGGTCGTCAATGAGCACCGCCCGGATGTTGGGGTCCAGCGCCGTGAACACTCCTCGCGTGCCGGCGGCACACATCAGCTCCTCGTACGCGCTCGCGCCCGGCTCCAGCACCAGCGAGCAGGTGCCGAAGGACACCGCGCGCGTGCCCGCCGGCAGCACGTCGGGGGCGGTGAACAGCCGGTCCGCCGTCCCCTCCACATAGAAGGAGTACGCCGCCGAACCGTCCGTGCCGACCGTGGCGACGGCCAGCGTCGTCGGCTCGTCGCCGCGCTGCACCGACGACACGTCCACACCGCTGTCCCGCAGCCGGTCCAGCAGCGCCTCCCCGAAGGCGTCACGGGACACCCGGGAGCAGAACGCGGTGGGGGAGCCGAGGCGGCCCAGCGCCACCGCCGTGTTGAAGGGGCCGCCGCCGAGCGCCGGCGTCAGCGCCGCGAGCGCGCCCGCGCCGCGCGGTACCAGGTCGATCAGTGCCTCACCGGCTACGACGATCACGAGGGTGTTCCTTTCCGGGGTTTCTCGGATTTCTCGGGCTGTGCCGGGCCGTCCGGCTGCTGCGCTGTGTCGGGGCAGCCGCAGGATGTGCGGTGCACGAAGGCGCACGGGAGCCGTTCGGTCCGCGCGGGGCGGTCCGGTGCGGCGAGACGGTCGAGGAGGACGCGTACGGCGCGGGCGCCGATGTCCCTGCTGGGCTGCGCGATCGCCGTGAGGCGGGGGGTGAACAGGTCCGCCCACGCGAAGTCGTCGAAGCAGCACAGTGCGATGTCCGCGGGCACGGAGAGGCCGTGCGCCCGCAGGGCGCGCAGGGCGCCGATCGTCATGGCGTTGTTGGCGGTGACCAGTGCGGTGGGGCGGGAACCGAGGGTGAGCAGCTCCGTCGTGGCCCGTTCGGCGCCCGCCGACTCCGAGTGGCCGTGCACCAGGAGACGCTCGTCGTACGGCAGTCCGGACGCGGCGAGGCCGTGACGGTACCCGGTGATCCGTTCGGCGGTCGTGCTGAGGCCCGGGCGGCCCGCGACCAGGGCGATACGGCGGTGCCCGAGGCCGGCGAGGTGGGTGACCAGCCGGGCCGTCGGTTCCGTGCTCTCGGCGCAGATCTGGTCGAAGCGGGGTGCGTCGCCGTCCGGGGGCAGGTCGACCAGGCGGTCCAGGAAGACGGCCGGGACCCGGTGGCGGCCCAGGTAGGCGAGCAGTTCGCTCGGCTGGGCGGAGGGGGCGATGATCATGCCCTCCACGCGGCGCTCGTGCAGCAGCTGGACGACCTTGCGCTCGTGCGCCGGGTCGTCGTGCGGGTCGGCGATGAGGAGGCTGTAGCCGTGCCGCAGCGCTTCGGCTTCGACGCCCTGGAGGATCTCCGTGAAGTACGGGTTGCTGATCGCGGAGACCGCGAGGCCGATCGAGCGGGTGCGGGAGGTCACGAGGGAGCGGGCGAGGGTGTTCGGGGTGTAGCCGAGTTCGTCGATGGCGTCGAGGACGGCCTGGCGGGTGTGGGGGAGGACCGGGCGGGTGTCGTTGAGGACGTGGGAGACGGTGGCTACGGAGACGCCGGCGCTGCGGGCGACGTCGGCCATGGTTGCCATGGGGTCTCCTTTGGTACCGGGCGCTGAGGCGGGTGGGGTGCCGGTTGGGGACCGTATCCCATTTCGGGGGGCGCGTAAACGCTTGCGTAAGCGTTTACGTATGCGTTTGCGTATGCGTTTTGCGTGGGCTGGAGTGGCCGGGGGTGTTCGCGCGGCCCGGCGCGGGCTGCTCCGCGTGGGGGTGGGGCGGGGGGTGTTCGCGCGGCCCGGCGCTTGCGGGGTGCCGTCGCGCCCACCCGTGCCGCCCTGCGGCACGATTGCCCGCGGATCGCGGATCGCGGATCGCGGATCGCGGATCGCGGAGTGCGGAGTGCGGAGTGCGGGGTGGGGGCGCGAGGCGCGGGGTGCCCGGCGCGGGGCGGGAGGTGCCCGGCGCGGGGCGGGAGGTGTGGGGTGTGGAGGGGGTGGGGTTGGGGGCTGGGTGGGGCCGGTATCGTCGCTGGTGTTCAGGTGTGCCGTGCTTTCTCAGGGGAGATCTCATGTCCGGGCGGGTTGCTGCCAGTCGGCGGGCTGTTCTGCGGGGGGTGGCGCTCGCTCCTGTCGCCGGGCTGGGGGTCAGTGCGTGCGGGGGTGGCGGGGACGGCGCGGAGGCTCCGTTGGCCGGACCTGTCGAACTCGGTCCCGAGAGCGAGGTCGCCGAAGGCGGGGCGAAGCTGTACCGGGAGCACAACGTCGTGGTGAGCCGGGGCGGGGACGGGGCCCTCACGGCGTACAACACCGTCTGCACCCACGCGGGATGCGCCATCAACAAGCTCGAGGGCACGAAGCTGATCTGCCCCTGTCACGGAAGCGAGTTCGACGCCGCCACCGGCAAGGTGCTGCGCGAGCCGGCCGTGGCCCCACTGAAGGCACTGACCGTCGAGGTGAAGAACGGCACGTTGGTCGCCGAGCCCCGGGGCTGACCCGGGTCGGTCACTCCCAGTCCCAGGCGATTCCCACATAGCCCGACCGTACGCGCGGCTCCACCAGGTGCACCGAGCGGTGCCGTCCGCTGAACGCCAGTTCCTGATGGCCCCCGCGCGGTGCCGCCGCGGAATGCTGGGTGAACCGGTGGCAGCGCACCGGGAGCGTCCCGGAGTCGAAGCACACCTGGAGCGCGTACTGGCCGCCGGGGGAGTCCGCCCCGCGGACGTATTCGTGCGACACGCCCGCCGTGCCGTCCTCGACGGCGTAGCGGAAGAGGAAGGTGTCACCGGCCCGCAGTCGCGTGTCGAAGAGCAGCTCGGCCGCGAGCACCCCGCTGTCCCGGTGCAGGCGGACGCGACCGGTGCGGCAGTTCTCCAGGGCGCGCACGGTCATCCGCCCCGGTACCGCACCCGGGTCGCCGTGGTGGACGGCCACATAGCGGTCGACTCCGTCCCGGTAGGCGCGCACGATGTGGTGCGACTCGCGCTCCGCCAGTTCGCGCCGCGCCCCGATCCGTATCCGCTCGTGCTGCCCCAGGGTGTGCAGTCCGCCGTCGCGCGGGATGCCGAACTCGGCCAGCAGCCGTTCCCGTACGCCCGAGGCCTCGACCAGGGTGCGGTGGGACCGCCCGGTGGAGCGCCGGTCCGCGGGGTGCTGGTCCGGTTCGGCGAGCAGCCGGATCAGTGACTCCTCCGGCAGTTGCAGGATCTCCTCCAGCGCGCGTACGGCGCGCAGGGACTCCGGGCGCTGCGGGCGGCGGGCGCCCTGCTGCCAGTAACTCAGGCTGGTCACGCCGACCTTCACGCCGTGGCGTGACAGATGGTGCTGCACCCGCTGCAGCGGCAGCCCCCGCGCGGCGATCGCCGCGCGCAGGGCGACGTGGAAGGGGCCGCCGCGCAGGGCCGAGTCCAGTTCCGCGGTGACGGGGTCCGCGTGCGGTGTGGCGTGCGGCATGCAGGGGCCTTTCTGTGGAGTCCACGACGGCTGGTCAGACCGTTCGCGCGGGCACCCCGGAGCCGCCCGGCCGGCGCGGCGGAGCCTTCACATCCGTACGCCGTCGTTCAGGGCCCGGAGTTCCCACGCATTGAAGCGTGTTGACCTAGTCCCGACAACACCTGACGCCCAACAGCGGCCGACACCCGACCCTATGGACCGTCGACCCCACGAACCATGGGTACTACGACCCACCGCCGGCCATGTGCCCCCTCGGCGCCGCGACCCACACCGGGCGCGGCGCCCCCGTGCGCCTTGTGTCCGGAAGCCGCGTGCCCCACGGTCCTCGCGTCCCGACAGGGGCTCCGCGGTCCCACAGGCCGTTCGTCCCCGCCGGGGCCGCCTCCGCAGGGCAGTGCGTTCCCACGGGTTCTGTGTCTCCCCGCAGGCGCTGCCTCCGCAGGGCCCACGCGCTCTCGCGGGCCCTGCGCCCTCCACGGCGCCGTGCCCGCACCGCCACGAGCCATCATGGCGCCGTGCCCGCACCGCCACGAGCCATCATGGCGCCGTGTCCGCACCGCCACGAGCCACCATGGCGCCGTGTCCGCACCGTCTGAGCCACCGTGGCGCCGTGCCCGCACGGCCGCGTCCCGTCGCCCCCTACGGCGTCCCGCCCTCACCCCGCCCCTCCGCCCGTGCCCGCAGGCGCTTCGCACGGACGATGTCGGGGTCGCGGGGGTCGGTGAGGGGGAACGGGTCGTCGTAGGGACGGCGGGAGCGGGACGGCCTTCGTGATTTCTCGATCCGTGTCTGTCGCATTTCGACCCGCCCTCCGCGTGGTGACCGCCCTCTTCGAACGCCTTCATGGCCGCCCGCCGATCACCCGGAGGACGGAACCCCCACCTTCCCGTTCCCGGACCGCCGTAACCCCCGTCCACAGGCCCGTCGCGGTGTCGGTCCCCGCCAGTAGGGTGTGAGACATGGCCGACCCCTCCAGCTACCGCCCCAGACCGGGTGAGATCCCCGACTCGCCGGGGGTCTACCGGTTCCGCGACGAGCACCGCCGGGTGATCTACGTCGGAAAGGCGAAGAGCCTGCGCCAGCGCCTGGCGAACTACTTCCAGGACCTGGCCGGGCTGCACCCGCGCACCCGCTCCATGGTCACCACGGCCGAGTCCGTGGAGTGGACGGTGGTGTCCACGGAGGTCGAGGCGCTCCAGCTGGAGTACTCCTGGATCAAGGAGTACGACCCCCGGTTCAACGTGAAGTACCGCGACGACAAGAGCTACCCCTACCTCGCGGTGACGATGAACGAGGAGTTCCCGCGCGTGCAGGTGATGCGCGGTCACAAGAAGAAGGGCGTGCGCTACTTCGGCCCGTACGGACACGCGTGGGCGATCCGCGACACCGTGGACCTGCTGCTGCGCGTCTTCCCGGTGCGCACCTGCTCGGCCGGGGTGTTCAAGAACGCCGCCCGCACCGGCCGCCCCTGTCTGCTCGGCTACATCGACAAGTGCTCGGCGCCCTGCGTGGACCGCATCTCCGCCGAGGACCACCGGGAACTGGCGGAGGAGTTCTCCGACTTCATGGCGGGCCGCACGGGCACGTATCTGCGCCGCCTGGAGCGGCAGATGGCGGACGCGGCCGAGGAGATGGAGTACGAGCGGGCCGCCCGTCTGCGCGACGACATAGGGGCCCTGAAGAAGGCCATGGAGAAGAGCGCGGTCGTGCTGGCCGACGCGACCGACGCCGACCTGATCGCGGTCGCCGAGGACGAGCTGGAGGCGGCCGTCCAGATCTTCCACGTACGCGGCGGACGTGTGCGCGGCCAGCGCGGCTGGGTCACCGACAAGGTCGAGGAGATCACCACCGCCGCCCTGGTCGAGCACGCGCTGCAGCAGCTCTACGGCGAGGAGACCGGCGACGCGGTCCCCCGGGAGGTCCTGGTGCCCGCCCTGCCCGACCCGGTGGAGCCGGTCCAGCAGTGGCTGACCCAGCGGCGCGGCTCCGGCGTCTCCCTCAGGATCCCGCAGCGCGGGGACAAGAGGGCCCTGATGGAGACCGTGGAGCGCAACGCCAAGCAGGCGCTCGTGCTGCACAAGACCAAGCGCGCCTCGGACCTGACCACGCGCTCGCGCGCGCTGGAGGAGATCGCCGAAGCGCTGGAGCTGGACAGCGCCCCGCTGCGCATCGAGTGCTACGACATCTCGCACCTCCAGGGCGACGACGTGGTGGCCTCCATGGTCGTCTTCGAGGACGGACTGGCCCGCAAGAGCGAGTACCGCCGCTTCCAGATCAAGGGCCGGGCCGGAGACACGCGACTCTGGCACGGTGAGGGGCAGGACGACGTCCGTTCCATGCACGAGGTGATCACCCGACGCTTCCGCCGCTACCTCGCCGAGAAGGAGCGCACAGGGGAGTGGACGGACGGCGACGAGCCCGGCGCCGAGGGGCCCTCCGGCGGTCTCGGCGAGCCGCCCGCGAGCACGCTCACGGAGGACGACGGCCGCCCCCGGCGCTTCGCGTACCCGCCCCAGCTCGTCGTCGTCGACGGCGGCGCGCCGCAGGTCGCGGCGGCCCGGCGGGCGCTGGACGACATGGGCATCGACGACATCGCCGTGTGCGGGCTCGCCAAGCGGCTGGAGGAGGTCTGGCTGCCGGGCGACGCCGACCCGGTGGTGCTGCCACGCACCAGCGAGGGCCTCTATCTGCTTCAGCGCGTCCGCGACGAGGCCCACCGGTTCGCGATCACCTATCAGCGCGCCAAGCGCGCCAAGCGCTTCCGGTCCGGCCCGCTGGACGAGGTGGCGGGGCTCGGAGAGACCCGTAAGCAGGCACTGATCAAGCACTTCGGTTCGGTGAAGAGGCTGCGATCGGCGACAATCGACCAGATCTGCGAGGTTCCGGGCATAGGCCGCAAGACGGCCGAGACGATCGCCGCGGCCCTCGCACAGGCGGCACCCGCCGCCCCCGCCGTGAACACCGCGACGGGCGAGATCATGGAGGACAGGGAAGAGCCCGGGCAGCCGACGGGTTCCCCCGGGGAGCCCGTCGCCACGGGCGCCCCTGACGAACGACGGGGGCAGGAGTGATGACGAAGCACGAGGCGGGACCCGCACCGGAGCGGGACCGGACACAGCAGGAGACGGGCGGGAGCGGTGCCGCCGCCGCCCGCCAGGACGACGGAGCACAGGTGGGTACGGGCAAGGAAAAGGCCGGGGTGCCGGAAGCGGCCATCCCCGAGCTGGTGATCATCTCCGGTATGTCCGGGGCCGGCCGTTCGACGGCCGCGAAGTGTCTCGAGGACCTGGGCTGGTTCGTCGTGGACAACCTGCCGCCCGCGCTGATCCCCACCATGGTGGAGCTCGGCGCGCGCTCACAGGGCAACGTGGCGCGCATCGCGGTCGTCGTCGACGTCCGCGGCCGGCGCTTCTTCGACAACCTCCGCGAGTCCCTCGCCGGCCTCGACGGGCGGGGCGTCACCCGGCGGACCGTCTTCCTGGAGTCCTCCGACGAGGCCCTGGTACGCCGCTTCGAGTCGGTGCGCCGCCCGCACCCGCTCCAGGGCGACGGCCGGATCGTCGACGGCATCGCCGCCGAACGGGAGCTGCTGCGCGAGCTGCGCGGCGACGCCGACCTGGTGATCGACACCTCCAGCCTCAACGTGCACGAGCTGCGCGCCAAGATGGACGCCCAGTTCGCCGGCGACGAGGAGCCGGAGCTGCGCGCCACCGTCATGTCGTTCGGCTTCAAGTACGGCCTCCCGGTCGACGCCGACCTGGTCGTGGACATGCGGTTCCTGCCCAACCCGCACTGGGTCCCCGAGCTGCGCCCCTACACCGGCCTCAACGAGGAGGTGGCGTCGTACGTGTTCAACCAGCCCGGCGCCAAGGAGTTCCTCGACCGGTACGCGGAGATGCTGCGGCTGATCGCCGCGGGCTACCGTCGTGAGGGCAAGCGCTATGTGACCATCGCCGTCGGCTGCACCGGCGGCAAGCACCGGTCGGTCGCCATGTCGGAGAAGCTCGCCGCCCGGCTCGTCGCCGAGGGCGTGGAGACGGTGGTGGTCCACCGGGACATGGGACGGGAATGACACGAAGTACACCGCGGCTGAGCCGGTTGCGCAGGGCGGTCCCCGAGGGCCGCGCGGGCCGGCCGGCCGAGACCCGTGGCGCGAGACCGCGCCGCCGGGGCACCCAGCCGAAGGTCGTCGCCCTCGGCGGCGGCATGGGCCTGTCCGCCTCGCTCGCCGCGCTGCGCCGGATCACCGGCGACCTCACCGCCGTCGTCACCGTGGCCGACGACGGCGGCTCCAGTGGCCGGCTGCGGGACGAGCTGGGTGTGCTGCCACCCGGCGACCTGCGCAAAGCCCTGGCCGCGCTGTGCGGCGACGACGACTGGGGCCAGACCTGGGCGCGCGTCATCCAGCACCGCTTCCAGTCCCAGGGCGATCTGCACGAGCACGCGGTCGGCAATCTGCTGATCGTCGCCCTGTGGGAGCAGCTCGGCGACCATGTCCTGGCGCTGGACCTGGTGGGCCGGCTGCTCGGCGCGCACGGACGCGTGCTGCCCATGTCCGCCGTGCCGCTGGAACTCGAGGCCCTGGTCAGGGGGCATGACCCGGAGCGGCCCGACGAGATCGGCACCGTCCGCGGCCAGGCCACCGTCGCCCTCACGCCGGGCGACGTACAGTCCGTGCACCTGCTGCCGAACGACCCGCCCGCCGTCCCCGAGGCGGTCGCCGCGGTCCTCGACGCCGACTGGGTGGTGCTCGGCCCGGGCTCCTGGTTCTCCTCGGTCATTCCGCACCTGCTCGTGCCGGAACTGCTGGACGCCCTCATCGAGACCAAGGCGCGCCGGGTGCTCTCGCTCAACCTCGCCCCGCAGCCGGGAGAAACCGAGGGCTTCTCTCCGCAGCGTCATTTGGAGGTTTTGGGACGACACGCCCCTAAACTCGCCCTGGACGTGGTGCTCGCCGACGAGGCCGCCGTGCCCGACCGCGACTCGCTGGCCGATGCGGCCCAGCGGTTCGGGGCCGCGGTCGAGCTGGCCCCGGTGGCCCGGCCCGACGGAAGCCCCCGGCACGACCCGGAGCTGTTGGCCGCCGCGTACGACCGTATTTTTCGGATGCATGGAAGGATCGGCCCATGGCGATGACGGCAGCGGTGAAGGACGAGATCTCCCGGCTCCCCGTCACCCGGACCTGCTGCAGAAAGGCGGAGGTCTCCGCCATTCTGCGGTTCGCCGGCGGCCTTCACCTGGTGAGCGGGCGCATCGTGATCGAGGCGGAGCTGGACACCGCGATGGCGGCCCGCCGCCTCAAGCGGGACATCCTGGAGATCTTCGGCCACAGCTCCGAGCTGATCGTGATGGCCCCGGGCGGACTGCGCCGCGGCTCGCGCTACGTCGTACGGGTGGTCGCCGGCGGTGACCAGCTGGCCCGCCAGACCGGCCTCGTGGACGGCCGCGGCCGTCCGATCCGCGGCCTGCCACCGCAGGTGGTGTCCGGGGCCACCTGTGACGCCGAGGCGGCCTGGCGCGGCGCCTTCCTGGCCCACGGCTCCCTCACCGAGCCCGGCAGGTCCTCCTCCCTGGAGGTGACCTGCCCCGGCCCCGAGGCCGCGCTCGCCCTGGTCGGCGCCGCCCGCCGGCTGTCGATCGCCGCCAAGGCGCGCGAGGTGCGGGGCGTGGACCGGGTCGTGGTCCGCGACGGCGACGCGATCGGCGCGCTGCTCACCCGGCTCGGCGCGCACGAGTCGGTGCTGGCCTGGGAGGAGCGCCGGATGCGCCGCGAGGTCCGTGCTACGGCGAACCGGCTGGCCAACTTCGACGACGCCAACCTGCGCCGCTCGGCCCGCGCGGCCGTCGCCGCCGGTGCCCGCGTCCAGCGCGCCCTGGAGATCCTCGCCGACGACGTCCCGGAGCATCTCGCCGCCGCCGGCCAGTTGCGCATGGAGCACAAGCAGGCCTCCCTGGAGGAGCTGGGAGCGCTCGCCGACCCGCCGCTCACCAAGGACGCCGTGGCCGGCCGCATCCGCCGGCTGCTGGCGATGGCCGACAAGCGCGCGTCCGACCTCGGCATCCCGGGTACGGAGGCCAACCTCGGCGAGGAGCTGGACGACAAGCTGATGGTCTGACAGGCAGTCAGGGAACCGGCGCGGGCGCCCGCTTGGGTGACCGGCGCCGGTTCTCGCGTGTCGGGGCGGCACCCTTGACTCGATCATGTTGTGTCATGAGCCTGGCATCTGTTCGCCGCTGGGGCGGACCATTTCCAGGGGGGCTCATGAGACCCAGAGCGAGATCGATCCTCGCTGTCGGCACGCTCCTGATCGGCGGAGCGAGCGTGGCGCCCATCGCCCAGGCACAGCCCGCACACCCCGTGGCCTCGGACACCGACGAGGTCAAGGTCTTCCACGCCGACGTCACCAAGGCGCAGGTGCCCCTGCTGCTGGCGGCGGGGCAGGACGGCCACGAGCTCGGTGAGCTGGTGCCCGACCGGGGCACGGCCACCGTCGAGGTCTACCTCACCGAGGGGCAGGCCGGGAAACTGGAGAAACAGGGCGTCGACCTCACCGAGCGCACCCTCTCCGCCCGCGCGGAGAGCCGCGTCGCGGACGCCGCCGAGGGCGTGTTCCGCCCGTACGGCGGAAAGGGCGGCCTGAAGGAGGAGATCCTGCGCACCGCGCGGGAGAACCCCGGCCTCACCAAGGTCGTCTCCATCGGCAGGACGATCAAGGGGCAGGACATCCTCGCCCTGAAGCTCACCAAGAAGGCGACGAGGACCAAGGACGGCTCCAAGCCCTCGGTCCTCTACATGTCCAACCAGCACGCGCGTGAGTGGATCACCCCGGAGATGACCCGGCGGCTGATGCACCACTACCTGGACCACTACCGCACGGACAAGCGGATCAAGAAGATCGTCGACACCACCGAGCTGTGGTTCGTCCTCTCCGCCAACCCCGACGGCTACGACCACACCTTCGCCGACGAGGACAACCGCCTCTGGCGCAAGAACCTGCGGGACGTCAACGGCGACGGCGCCATCAGCACCGGCGACGGCGTCGACCTCAACCGCAACTTCCCCTACAAGTGGGGCTACGACGACGAGGGCTCGTCCCCCAACCCCACCAGCCAGACCTACCGCGGCGCCACCCCCGGCTCCGAGCCCGAGACCAAGGCCGTCGACGCCTTCGAGAAGCGCATCGGCTTCACGTACGGCATCAACTACCACTCCGCCGCCGAACTCCTTCTCTACGGAGTCGGCTGGCAGGTGGCCACTCCCACCCCCGACGACGTCCTCTACGAGGCGCTGGCCGGCACGCCCGGCAACTCGGCGATCCCCGGCTACCACCCGCAGCTCTCCTCCGAGCTGTACACCACCAACGGCGAGGCCGACGGACACGCGGCCAACGTCAACGGCATGGCGATGTTCACCCCCGAGATGTCGACGTGCCAGACCGTCTCCCAGGCCGACCCGGACGACGAGTGGAACGCCGCCGACTGCCAGTCGGGCTTCAACTTCCCCGACGACGAGAGGCTGATCCAGGAGGAGTTCGCGAAGAACATCCCCTTCGCGCTCTCCGTGGCCGAGACCGCCGCCCACCCGGACCGGCCGTCCTCCTCCGTCGGCCTGGACGCCGCCGACTTCACCCCGGCGGCCTTCGACACGTCGTACGCGCGCGGCGCCGACCAGGAGGTCTCCGTCGTCGTCCGCAAGGCCGTACGCGACAAGGAGCTCAGGTACCGGATCAACCGCGGTCGCACGCACGACGTGGACCTGAGGCCCTGGAAGGGCGGCGAACGGTACGGCGGCGAGGACAACCTCCACTTCGACGAGTACCGGGCCAGGATCAGGAACGCGGACCCGGGCGACAGGGTCGAGGTGTGGTTCGCCGGCGAGAGCCGCGGCGGCAGGGACGTCGCCAGTGAGCACTTCACCTACACCGTCGCCGAACGGCCCCGCGCGGACGTCCTCGTCGTCGCCGAGGAGGGCGTGAAGGCCACCCAGGCCCAGAAGTACGTCGACGCACTGAAGGCCAACGGCCGCCGCGCGGCGGTCTGGGACGTCGCCGAGCAGGGCACCCCCGACGCCCTCGGCGTGCTGAGCCACTTCGGCGCGGTCGTCCACTACACCGGCGCGGCCACCCCCGGCAACGCCACCCAGCTCCAGCTGCGGGCCTTCCTCAACGAGGGCGGCCGGCTGATCGAGGCGGGCGAGCAGGCCGGCGGCAGCGTCGACCTCGGCGGCGGCACCCTGTCCGACGACTTCAGCCAGTACTGGCTGGGCGCCTACTCCCGCACCTCCACGCCCGGCGCCACGGCGTTCACCGGCTCGGGCGCGCTGAACGGCTTCACCGGCCCGCTCGGCGAGGCGCCCGGCAACCCGCTGGACAAGGCCGGCACCTACGGCGTCACCTCCGACGAACTGCCCGCCGGCACCTACCCGCGGTTCGCGAGCGAGGGCGCCGGAGGATTCCCCGGCACGGTCAACCCGTACGGGCCCTACGCCGGCTCCTCGATGGCCGCCGCCGTGCACACCGACGACGGCTACAAGCGCCTCACCCGCACCGTCGACCTCACCGGGACGACCGCGGCCGACCGGCCCACACTGCGCACCCAGCTGCTGTGGGACACCGAACCCGGCTACGACAACGTCCTCGTCGAGGCGCACACCACCGGCGCCGACGACTGGACGACCCTGCCCGAGGCCGGCGGCGCGACCCGCACCACCGTGCCGTCCGAGTGCGCGGCCGGGTTCTACATGGGCGAGCACCCCTGGCTGGAGCACTATCTGACCCTGGGCGACGGCAGCTGCGCGGCGACCGGCACCAGCGGCGCCTGGAACAGCCTCACCGGCTCCTCCAGCGGCTGGCAGCAGGTGAACTTCGACCTGAGCGCCTACGCCGGGAAGACGGTCGAGATCTCCCTCGCCTATGTCACCGATCCGGGCAGCGGAGGCCACGGCGTCCTCGCCGACGAGGCCTCGCTCGTGATCGGCGGCGCCGCGGCCGACACCGAGGGCTTCGAGAGCTCCCTCGGCGCCTGGACGGTCTCCGGACCGCCCGCGGGCAGCCCCGCCGTGCTCAAGGACTGGACGCGCACCGGAGCGCTGTTCCAGACCTACGGGGCGGTCACCACCGGTGACACCGTGCTGCTGGGCTTCGGCCTGGAGCACCTCACCTCCGCGGCCGACCGGACGGCACTGCTGAGGAAGGCGCTGGCCGCCCTGGACGGGTGACCCCTCACGTCCGGCGGTGCCGGCGATCCGTGACGCGAACGGGTGACGGCGGACCGCCGGCCCGGGCGGTCCGTGCCCTACTGACGGGTACGGACCGCCCTGCCGGGTATGCGGCAACTCGATGTCACGGCCGCGGCCCCGGAGAGGTAGGGTCGACAGTGGTCGGGGACATCCCAAATACAGCTCGCCGGCACATCGGGCCGGCGTACCAACGAGGAGATCGGTTCGTGACGATCCGCGTAGGCATCAACGGCTTCGGCCGCATCGGGCGCAACTACTTCCGCGCGCTGCTGGAGCAGGGTGCGGACATCGAGATCGTGGCTGTCAACGACCTGGGTGACACCGCGACCACCGCCCACCTGCTGAAGTACGACACCATTCTCGGCCGCCTCAAGGCGGAGGTCTCGCACACCGAGGACACCATCACCGTCGACGGCAAGACCATCAAGGTCCTGTCCGAGCGCAACCCGGCCGACATCCCGTGGGGCGAGCTGGGCGTCGACATCGTGATCGAGTCGACCGGCATCTTCACGAAGAAGGCGGACGCCGAGAAGCACATCGCCGGCGGCGCGAAGAAGGTCCTCATCTCGGCCCCGGCCAAGGACGAGGACATCACCATCGTGATGGGCGTCAACCAGGACAAGTACGACCCGGCGAACCACCACGTCATCTCCAACGCCTCCTGTACCACCAACTGTGTGGCGCCGATGGCGAAGGTGCTCGACGAGAACTTCGGCATCGTCAAGGGTCTGATGACCACGGTGCACGCGTACACGAACGACCAGCGCATCCTGGACTTCCCGCACAAGGACCTGCGCCGCGCGCGTGCCGCCGCCGAGAACATCATCCCGACCACCACCGGTGCCGCCAAGGCCACCGCCCTGGTCCTGCCGCAGCTCAAGGGCAAGCTCGACGGCATCGCGATGCGCGTCCCGGTCCCGACCGGCTCGGCCACCGACCTGGTCGTGGAGCTCCAGCGCGAGGTCACCAAGGACGAGGTCAACGCCGCGTTCAAGAAGGCCGCCGACGGCGGCGACCTCAAGGGTTTCCTGTTCTACACCGAGGACGCGATCGTCTCGTCGGACATCGTCGGCGACCCGGCCTCCTGCACCTTCGACTCCTCCCTGACCATGGTCCAGGAGGGCAGGACGGTGAAGATCCTCGGCTGGTACGACAACGAGTGGGGCTACAGCAACCGCCTCGTCGACCTCACGGTCTTCGTGGGCGACCAGCTCTGATCACGGAGCGGGCAGCCTGATATGAGTGCAGGGCTCGGCCGGTGCGGCAACGCGCTGTCCGAGCCCTGACGCGCGTATCGGAACGGCCACCGCCTTTCGATCACGAGTGATCACGAGTGATCACGAGCGAACACGTCGCTGAACACGTTGCTCTAGCCAGGGAGCCCCTATGAAGACGATCGACGAACTCCTCTCCGAAGGCGTCGCGGGCAAGCGGGTCTTCGTCCGCGCCGACCTCAACGTGCCGCTGGACGGCACCACCATCACCGACGACGGCCGTATCCGCGCCGTGCTGCCCACCGTCAAGGCCCTCGCCGAGGCGGGCGCCCGCGTGGTCGTCGGCTCGCACCTGGGCCGCCCCAAGGGTGCCCCGGACCCTGCCTTCTCGCTCGCCCCGGCCGCCGCCCGCCTCGGTGAACTCCTCGACGCCGACGTGGCGTTCGCGACCGACACGGTCGGCGAATCCGCCACCGCCACCGTCGCCGGCCTCGCCGACGGACAGGTCGCGGTCGTCGAGAACCTCCGCTTCAACGCCGGTGAGACGGCCAAGGACGACGCCGAGCGCGGCGCCTTCGCCGACCGGCTCGCCGCCCTCGCCGACGTCTACGTGGGCGACGGCTTCGGCGCGGTGCACCGGCGGCACGCCTCGGTCCTCGACCTCCCCGCGCGGTTGCCGCACTACGCCGGCTACCTCATCGCCACCGAGGTCGGCGTCCTGAAGAAGCTCACCGACGACGTCAAGCGGCCCTACGTCGTCGCGCTCGGCGGCGCCAAGGTCTCCGACAAGCTCGCCGTCATCGACGAACTGCTCGGCAAGGCCGACCGCATCCTCATCGGCGGCGGCATGGCGTACACCTTCCTCAAGGCCCAGGGGCACGAGGTCGGCACGTCGCTGCTGCAGGAGGACCAGATCCCGGCCGTCCGGGAGTACCTGGAGCGCGCCGGGAAGAACGGTGTCGAGCTGCTGCTGCCGGTCGACACCCTGGTCGCCGCCGAGTTCCCCGACATGAAGGCCAAGGCGCCCACCCACCCCGCCACCGTCGCCGCGGACGCCGTCCCGGCCGGCACCATGGGCCTGGACATCGGTCCCGAGACCCGCAAGCTCTACGCCTCGAAGCTCGCCGACGCCGGCACCGTCTTCTGGAACGGCCCCATGGGCGTCTTCGAGCACCCCGATTACGCCGAGGGCACCAAGGCGGTCGCCCAGGCCCTCATCGACTCGCCGGGCTTCACCGTGGTCGGCGGCGGCGACTCCGCCGCGGCAGTCCGTACGCTCGGCTTCGACGAGAACGCATTCGGCCACATCTCGACCGGCGGCGGCGCCTCCCTCGAATACCTCGAGGGCAAGACGCTCCCCGGCCTCGCCGCACTGGAGGACTGACCCCGATGACCACCCGCACGCCGCTGATGGCGGGCAACTGGAAGATGAACCTCAACCACCTCGAGGCCATCGCCCACGTCCAGAAGCTCGCCTTCGCCCTGGCCGACAAGGACTACGAGGCCGTCGACGTCGCCGTCCTGCCGCCCTTCACCGACCTGCGCTCCGTCCAGACCCTGGTCGACGGCGACAAGCTGAAGATCACCTACGGCGCCCAGGACATCTCCGCGCACGACGGCGGCGCCTACACCGGCGAGATCTCCGGCCCCATGCTGGCCAAGCTGAAGTGCACCTTCGTCGCGGTCGGCCACTCCGAGCGCCGGCAGTACCACGCCGAGACCGACGAGATCGTGAACGCCAAGGTGAAGGCCGCCTACAAGCACGGCCTCACCCCCATCCTGTGCGTCGGCGAGGAACTGGAGGTCCGCGAGGCGGGCAACCACGTCGCCCACACCCTCGCCCAGGTCGAGGGCGGTCTCAAGGACCTCCCCGCCGAGCAGGCCGAGACGATCGTGATCGCCTACGAGCCGGTGTGGGCCATCGGCACCGGCAAGGTCTGCGGAGCCGAGGACGCCCAGGAGGTCTGCGCAGCCATCCGCGGCAAGCTCGCCGAGCTCTACACCCAGGAGCTGGCCGACACGGTCCGGATCCAGTACGGCGGCTCGGTCAAGTCCGGCAACGTCGCCGAGATCATGGCCCAGACCGACATCGACGGTGCCCTGGTCGGCGGCGCCGCGCTGGACACCGACGAGTTCGTCAAGATCGTTCGTTTCCGCGACCAGTGAGTATGCGCTAGCAGCGATCCGTCGTACTCTTGCGGGGTCCAGCATCGCGCTGGGCCCCGCGTCGTCCATCCGAATCCGAGGAAGTTGGTCCAGCCGTGGTAATGGGGTTCTCCATCGCCCTGATCGTCTTCAGCCTGCTGCTGATGCTGCTGGTGCTGATGCACAAGGGAAAGGGCGGCGGCCTCTCCGACATGTTCGGTGGCGGCATGCAGTCCTCCGTCGGCGGCTCCTCGGTCGCCGAGCGCAACCTCGACCGGATCACCCTCGTGGTCGGTCTGCTCTGGTTCGCGTGCATTGTCGTGCTCGGCATCACCATGAAGATGAACAACTGATCCGAGGGCGTGCCACGCACCCATTTCCCAAGCATTCCGCACGTAAGGCCCCATGTTCGGTACGCGCAGCAGAGCGCGGCCTATCATGGGGCCTGCGTCTGGACAGGGGGCGGTAACTCCCGGCACTGGACGTGCGTTGGGCCTTACGTAGACTGAGGCGCTCGCAGCGAAGCGGAACGCCGACTCGCTTTGCGGCACCATCACGCAGGGAGTTACGACCGTGGCAAGTGGCAACGCGATCCGGGGAAGCCGGGTCGGGGCGGGCCCGATGGGCGAGGCCGAGCGCGGCGAGTCCGCGCCCCGGCTGCGCATCTCCTTCTGGTGCTCCAACGGGCACGAGACCCAGCCGAGCTTCGCGAGCGACGCGCAGGTGCCCGATACGTGGGACTGCCCCCGCTGTGGATTTCCGGCCGGTCAGGACCAGGACAACCCGCCGGATCCGCCGCGCACCGAGCCCTACAAGACGCACCTCGCCTATGTGCGGGAGCGGCGCAGCGACGCGGACGGCGAGGCGATCCTCGCGGAGGCCCTCGCCAAGCTGCGGGGCGAGATCTAGGCATCGCCGAGCGGTCCGCTTCGGCTTCCTTCCCCTTTCTTCCTCCGGCCTGTTCATCGCTGATCAATTAGGTTGGGGTCGGCGGGAACACCCAAGGAAGAAGGCTGAAGTCCGAGATGAACGCAGACGGTCGTACCAGGCTCAATCAGACGCCCGAGTGGACCGCACTGGCCAAGCACCGTGAGGAGCTCGGCGAGGTGCGGCTGCGTGAGCTGTTCGCCGGCGACCCCGGCCGCGGCACCGCGTACACCCTCCGGGTCGGTGACCTGTACATCGACTACTCCAAGCACCTCGTCACCGACGACACCCTGCGGCTGCTGCGGGAGTTGGCCCTCGCCACCGATGTGTTCGGGCTGCGCGACGCCATGTTCGGCGGCGAGCGGATCAACACCACCGAGGATCGCGCCGTCCTGCACACCGCGCTCCGCGCCGCCCGGGACACGGTGGTCGAGGTCGACGGGGAGAACGTCGTCCCGGCCGTGCACACCGTCCTCGACAAGATGGCCGACTTCGCCGGACGTGTCCGCTCCGGCGAGTGGACCGGCCACACCGGCAAACGGATCCGCAACGTCGTCAATGTCGGCATCGGCGGCTCCGACCTCGGCCCCGCCATGGCGTACGAGGCGCTGCGCGCCTTCACCGACCGCGACCTCACCGTTCGCTTCGTGTCCAACGTGGACGGCGCCGACCTGCACGAGGCGATCCGCGATCTGGACCCGGCCGAGACGCTGTTCGTCATCGCGTCCAAGACGTTCACCACCATCGAGACGGTCACCAACGCGACCTCCGCGCGCGGTTGGCTGCTGAACGCCCTCAAGGACGAGGCCGCCGTCGCCAAGCACTTCGTCGCGCTGTCGACCAACGCCGAGAAGGTCGCCGGCTTCGGCATCGACACGGCGAACATGTTCGAGTTCTGGGACTGGGTCGGCGGCCGCTACTCCTACGACTCCGCCATCGGCCTCTCGCTGATGATCGCCATCGGCCCGGACCGCTTCCGGGAGATGCTCGACGGGTTCCGTCTCGTCGACGAGCACTTCCGCACCGCGCCCGCCGAGTCCAACGTGCCGCTGCTGATGGGCCTGCTGGGCGTCTGGTACGGCAACTTCCACGACGCGCAGTCGCACGCGGTACTGCCGTACTCGCACTACCTGTCGAAGTTCACCGCCTACCTCCAGCAGCTCGACATGGAGTCCAACGGCAAGTACGTCGGCCGGGACGGGCGCGAGGTGGACTGGCAGACCGGCCCGGTGGTGTGGGGCACGCCCGGTACCAACGGTCAGCACGCCTACTACCAGTTGATCCATCAGGGTACGAAGCTGATCCCGGCGGACTTCATCGGCTTCGCCGAGCCCGTCGCCGAGCTGAGCGGTGAACTGGCCTCCCAGCACGATCTGCTGATGGCCAACTTCTTCGCCCAGACCCAGGCGCTCGCCTTCGGCAAGACCCCGGACGAGGTACGAGGCGAGGGTGTGCCGGAGGAACTGGTCCCGCACAAGACGTTCAAGGGCGACCACCCGACGACCACGATCCTCGCGCGGGAGCTCACGCCGTCCGTGCTCGGCCAGCTCGTCGCGCTCTACGAGCACAAGGTGTTCGTGCAGGGCGCGGTCTGGAACATCGACTCCTTCGACCAGTGGGGCGTCGAACTCGGCAAGGTCCTCGCCAAGCGGGTCGAACCCGCCCTCACCGACGGCGCCGACGTGCCGGGGCTCGATGCCTCGACGAAGGCCCTCGTCGCCACCTACCGGGAGCTGCGCGGGCGGCGGTGACGCCCTTGCGGGAAAGCGGGCGGCACGGTGCCGTCCGCTTCCCGTAGAATCCCCCGCGATCATCACGGCGAACGCTCGGGGGAGCACAAGGTGGCACGTACGCGCGGAAGTTGGACCGGCGGCACGCTGACGGCACGCAGCTTCCTGAAACCTCACCAGGTCGCGACGGCGGTGTTCCACCCCGCGTGGATCCCGCCCTCGCTCGACCCGACCATCGAGCGGCTGAAGCGCTTCAGGGTCATCGCCGGGGCGGTCGCCTCCATCGGCGTCTACACGGTTCTGGAGGGCGGCTTCGAGGTCACGGAGCTGCTGGAGAACGCGCTGACGGCCTCGGCGGTGCTGCTGTTCCTCACGCCGCTGACGGTCGGCGTGATGCTCTTCGTCTGGCGGCGCACCGGCACCGTGCGCCAGCTGCGGGTGCCGCTGCTGAATGCCCTCAAGCTGTTGCTGCTGTTCATCGGGTGTGTGGTGGCGATGGTGATGCTGGTGCAGTGGACGAACGGCTCCGACAGCATGCTCGCGATCATGGGCGTCGGGCTGACGATGATGTGGATGCTGGTCTTCGTGGCCTACGGGGCCGTGCGGGTGTCCGGGAACTTCTTCGGTACGGCGGCCGTGCATCGGTGCCTGCCGGCTCTGCTGGCCACGGTGACCAGTTGGCTGATGGCGATTCCGGATCTTGTCACCGGGGATCTGCACGGGCTCAGCCTGACGATGGGGATCGTCTTCATTCTGGGGGCGCCGGTGACCGTCACGGCGATCGCCTGGGCGGAGGTGGGGCGGTTGAGGCGGCGGTACGGGATTCGTCTTTCCACGCATCCGGCCGGCCTTCCGCCGATGCCGTCGGCGATGCCGCCCCATGCGCCGTCCCAGGGGAACCCGTACGCGCGCGGCTGACGCCGGGTCTTTACTCGCCCCCGCCGCCCCTTCCCGTTCCCGCCCCCGGGGGCGCTGCCCCCGGACCCCCGCTCCTCAAACGCCGGAGGGGCTGGTTGCAGCAGGGATCCGGGGGCGAGGAAAATCAGGTCACCGCGCTCAGCGTGTCCGCGAGGCGGCGGCGGGTCGAGCGGGCTGCCGGGAGGGCGGCGAGAGCCGCGGCCCCCAGCACCGCCGCCGCGCCGAGCGGCACGAGCAGCGCGGGGGAGGGCAGCTGCGCGATACCCGCGCCGACGCCGCTCGAGATCCCCTGCGCGTCGATCAGCCAACGGGCCAGCGGCAGCCCCAGCGCCATCGCGAGGAGGACCGCCGCCAGCGCCGTACCGGCCGTGGCGGTGACCGTGACCGCGGTGATCTGCCGGGGGGTGAGACCGATGGCCTTCAGCGCCAGCAGATCACGCTCACCCTCCCGCACCGTGCCCCCGATCGCCGTCAGCAGCTCGATCAGCCCGATCAGCGCCAGCACCACGATCAGCCCGAGGACCACCGCCCGCAGCGGGGACAGCCCGTCGGCCGGGTTGGTCACGGTGTGCACGTCCAGATGGCCGCTGCCCGCCGCCGTCAGCCGCCCCGCGACCGCCGCCGGGTCCGCGCCCGGGTCCAGGCGGAGCTGGTACTGGGCGGGCCGCAGATCCGGGTCGTTGGCGCGGAGGGTGTCCAGCGAGGTCGAGATGACCCGGCCGGCGTTCTCCGGCTCGATGCTGCGGCCGACGATGTGCAGGATCTGCGGCCGCTCCCCGACGGTCATCCGCACCCAGTCGCCGACCCGTACGTGCAGCAGGTCGAGCAGCCCCTGCCCGGCCACCGCCTCGTCCGGACCGTGCGCGGCACGCCCCTCGGCCAGGGTGAACGGGTACGGCTCCGCGTGCGTGCCGAGCCCGCGCAGGGCGATGGTCGCGGTCTGGCCGGGGACCAGCGCGGCCACCTCGACGCCCGGGTAGGCGGCGGCCACCTGCGGATCACGCTCCAGCAGCGCGCGGGCCTCCCCGTCGTCCAGTGAGGCGTCCGCGCGGACACTGAGCGCCGTGGGCAGCCCCATCCGCTCCGGGCTGCTGTGGAACCGGTCGATGGTGGTCCACGCGCTCAGCGCCACCACGATCAGCAGCAGGGGCAGCGTCAGCCTGCCCACCGCGCTCAGCGAACGCGGCCGCCGTGTGAACGCCTTGTGCCAGCCCAGGACCAGCGCCGGCGGCACCCCCGCCCCCAGTGCCCGCCGCGCGACACCGGTCAGCCGCCCGGCCGGGGGCGCCGCCGGCCGAGGGACCGGCACCGGCGGTACGCGTCCCGCCCGCCAGGCGGCCAGCGAGGTGGTCGCGCCGATGAACAGCACCGCCCCGACCGGTACGACGAACAGCGCCGCGGTGTGACTGGGCAGCCCCTGCCATACGCCGACCGCGGCACCGAGCCGCCCCGGCACCGCGCTGCCCAGCGCCTCGGTGAGCACGGCGGCGGCCACGGCACCGAGCAGGGCGTACAGGAGATGCTGGATCAGGAAGACGCGGACGACCTGGCCGGGGGTGAAACCGATCGCCTTGAGGATCGAGATGTCCCGCAGATGACCCCGGATACGGGTGCCGATCGCCCCGTGCACGGCGAAACCGGCGGCGGCCAGCGCGCCCAGGCCGAACAGGCCGAGCACCTGACCGAGCAGCCGGTTGTCGCCCTGCGCCTCGGCGCGCGCCTGCTGCCAGGTGGCGACCTCGCCGATCGCCCCGGCGCCCAGCTCCGTCACCGCCCGCTGCACGGCGTATCCGGTGTCGCCCGGGTCGGTCAGCCGCAGCCCGACGACCTGGCCGGCCGGGTCCGGTACCGCCGACGGCAGCGCCCACACCAGGCCGGCCCGCTCACCGGGCCGGTAGCGCGGCTCGGCGCTGTCGGCGACGCCCACCACGGTCAGCCGCCGGGCGGTACCGGGCACGGTGAGCGTGTCGCCGGGGGCCGTGAGCAGCGCCCGCGCCAGCCGGCTCTCCAGGACCACGCCGTCGGGCGTCGCGGGGTCCAGCCAGTGCCCCGAGGTGATCAGCGGGCGGCCCACCCCGGGTCTCCCGGAGGTGCCGCGCAGTTCCACGGAGGCACGGCCGCCCGCGGACGCGAGGGTGAGCGAAACCGTCGGACAGGGCCCGGCGACGGACTCCACACCGTCCAGCCCGGCCAGTCTCCCGGCGTCGGCGGCCGCGGTGGTGTGCAGCGTGACGTGCGCGCCGTGCGCCTGGGCGAAGACGCGCTGCCAGGGGTTGGTGGCATAGCCGAACAGGGCCGTGGCCAGCAGCAGGGACGCGACGATGCCCGCCGTGGCGAGCACCAGGAACAGTGCCTCGCCGCGATGCGTCCGCAGATCGGAGTGCGCCCAGCGCAGGGTCGCCCGCACCGGTGGTCAGCCCCTCACGGGGCGCTGATGGCAGCGCATGTCAGTCCTTGAGCTCCAGCACGCCGGAAGTCCCGGCCCGGCGCGGCGGCGTACCGCCGTCGAGTGCGGCGTCGTCGGCGATCCGGCCGTCGAAGAAGCTGATCACCCGGTCCGCCGCGCTCGCCAGCCGGGCGTCGTGCGTGACCAGGAGGATCGTCTGCCCGCGCGCGTGGAAACGGGAGAGCAGTCGCATCACCTCACGGGTGCCCTTGCTGTCCAGGCTGCCCGCCGGCTCGTCGGCCAGCAGCAACGGCGGATGGTTGACCAGCGCCCGGGCCAGCGCGACCCGCTGCTGCTCACCTCCGGACAGCTCGCCCGGCATGCTCCGCTCCTTGCCGTCGAGTCCCAGCTCGGCCAGGAGTTCCTCCCGCCCGGCGCGGGCCTTCTTCGGCGACACCCCGGCGAGCAGGGCGGGCAGCTCCACGTTGTCGGCGACGGACAGGCCGGAGACGAGGTTGAAGAACTGGAAGACGATCCCGATCCGCTTGCGGCGCTCCACCGCCCAGCGGGCCTCGCCGTAGCCGTCGGTGCACTCGCCGTCCAGCCAGATGCTGCCGGCATCCGGCCGCTGCAGCCCGCCGAGCAGATGGAGCAGCGTCGACTTGCCCGCCCCGGACGGTCCGGTGATCGCCACGAACTCGCCGGGCGCCACCCGCAGACCGACCCCGCGCACGGCATGCGCCGGGGCGCCCTCGCCGTGGTGCGTCTTGACCAGGCCCTCGGCGCGCAGCACTTCAGCGGTGCGCTCGCTCACTGAAGCTCCTCCAGCTCCTCCTGGCACCGCTCCAGCCAGTCCAGGTCGGCCTGCAGATGCAGCATGGCGCCCTCGATCAGCAGTTGGGAGATGCGGTTGTCCCGGTCCTCGGCGGCGGCCAGCTTCGACAACTGCCGCATGGTGTTCAGGTACTGGCGCCGCTGTCGGTTGATCAGCGCGATCTGGTCGGCGAGACCGGTCTGCGGGGCCAGGGCCAGCTTCATGAAGAACTCGTCCCGCACCCGCGGCTCGTCCGCCGTCTCCTCGTACCAGGCGCGCAGCGCCTCCCGCCCGGCGTCGGTGAGGTGGTAGACCTTCTTGTTGGGCCGGCTCGACTGCTCGACGTCCTCGCCCTCGATCAGTCCCGCTCTCTCGAGGCGGCCGAGGGTGACGTAGATCTGGCCGACGTTCGGCTGAGGGTACGCGGAGCCCAGCAGTTGCTCAAGGTCCTGCTTGAGCTCGTAACCGTGTGCCGGGCCGCGGGCGAGCAGCGCCAGGAGGGGCAGCCGCACTCGAGCTCTCCTCCTCGACGGTGGGTAATGTGCCGCAGGGCCTAGTATCGCGCATACCTAACAGGTATACATGGCCTCTGACCCCCGGACGATGGTGCCCGGGTGCCGGTGTACAGGGAGGAACCTATGCGGTGGATCCATGCCGCCGGTAGGGGCCTCCTCGTCCTGATCATCGTCCTGACCGGTTACGTCGCCTCCGGCGCGCAGGCCGACGAAGCCGCCGGGGACGGCCGCGGACCGCTCACCCTGGCCACCGCCGGCGACCTCACCGGCTATCTCGGCTCGGTGCTCGACGGCTGGAACCGCACCCACCCCGGCGAGCGGGTCACCCTCGTCGAACTGCCGGACTCCGCCGACGAGACCCGCGCGCAGATGATCACCGATCTGCGCGGCGGTGAGCGCGGCCGGTTCGACGTGCTCAACATCGACGTCAGCTGGACCTCGGAGTTCGCCGCCGCCGGCTGGATCCGCCCGCTGCCCCGCGAGCGCTTCGCGCTCGCCACCTTCCTGCCCCGGGTCGTGGACACGGCGACCTACGACGAACGCCTGTACGCGGTCCCGTACGTCACCAACGCCGGGCTGCTCCTGTACCGCAAGGACGTCCTCGACGCCGAGGGCGTCGCGCCGCCGCGTACCTGGGCCGAGCTCGAAGAGGCCGCCAGAACTCTCGCCCCGCGGCACGGACTCGACGGCTACGCCGGTCAGTTCCTGCCCTACGAGGGCCTCACCGTCAACGCGGCCGAGGCCGTCTACTCGGCCGGCGGCACCATCCTCGGCGACGAGGGCGAACGCGTCACCGTCGACTCACGGGCGGCCAGGGACGGCATCGGCTTCCTCGCCCGCGGCGTTCGCGAGGGCTGGATCCCGCGCGAGGCGCTGACGTACAAGGAGGAGGAGTCCAAGCGGGCCTTCCAGGAGGGCAGACTGCTCTTCCTGCGCAACTGGCCCTACGCCTACGTCGCCGCCTCCGCCCCCGGCTCCGAGATCGCCGGCAAGGTCGGCGCCGTACCGCTGCCGGGACCGGACGGCCCGGGGACGAGTGTCCTCGGCGGTTCCAACCTGGCCGTCAGCAGCCACGCCCGGCATCCCGACTCCGCCGCGCGCCTGCTCGCGTACCTCACCAGCGAGCGCGTGCAGCGCCAGGTCCTCACCCGTGGCGCGCTGCCGCCGGTACGGGCCGACCTGTACGACGATCCGGAACTGGTCCGGCGGTTCCCCTATCTCCCGACCCTGCGCGAGAGCGTGCTCGCCGCCGCCCCGCGCCCCAAGAGCCCGCACTACGACCAGGTGAGCCTGGTGGTGCAGGCGGTGGTGCACGACGCGATGACCGGGCGGCAGACGCCCGAGGCCGCGGTGCGCCGACTGGCGGGCGAACTCGCCGCCGTCTCCGCGCGCTAGCGAAGCCCCCTCCTAGTTACATGTTAGGTAACGCGCGCATCTCGAAGGTGCCCGCTATGCCCCTATAAAGAGTGCTCTGCACCGGCCAACTCCCGGGTAGCTTGCGTACGTTCATTGACACCCTCACGACCGCTCTACCTAACATGCATGCATAACAAGCTCCTCTCACAGACAGGTCCGATGGGGTGAACAGGCACCACTGGTGGCGTGACGCGGTGATCTATCAGGTCTACGTCCGCAGCTTCCTCGACAGCACCGGCGACGGCATCGGTGACCTCGCCGGCGTCAGGACCGGGCTGCCGTATCTGAAGAAGCTCGGCGTGGACGGGATCTGGCTGAGCCCCTTCTACCCCTCGCCGCAGCACGACCACGGCTACGACGTCGCCGACTACACCGGCGTCGACCCGGTCTTCGGCGACCTCGCCGAGTTCGACCTGCTGGTCGCCACCGCCCGGCGGCTCGGCGTCAGGGTGCTGCTGGACATCGTCCCCAACCACTGCTCCAGCGAGCACCCCTGGTTCCGCGCCGCCCTCGACGCGGCCCCGGACAGCCCGGAACGCGCCCGCTTCCACTTCGCCGACGGCCGCGGCCCCGACGGTGCCGAACCGCCCAACAACTGGCACGCCATGTTCGGCGGACCCGCCTGGACCCGGGTCACCGAGGCGGACGGCCGGCCCGGCCAGTGGTACCTGCACATGTTCACTCCCGAACAGCCGGACTGGAACTGGCGCGAGCCCGCGGTCGCCGCCGAGTTCGACCGCGTCCTCCGCTTCTGGCTGGACCGGGGTGTCGACGGCTTTCGTATCGACGTCGCCGCCGGCCTGTACAAGCACCCGCGGCTGCCCGACTCCCCGGACCCGGAGGCCGACGCCCGAACCCGCGACTCGGTCAACCCGCTCGCCTGGAACCAGCCCGAGGTGCACGACGTGTGGCGGCACTGGCGCACGGTGTGCGAGGAGTACACCGCCCGCGACGGCCGCGAACGCCTCCTGGTCGGCGAGGTGTCCGTCCCCACCGCCCGCGAACACGCCCGCTACGTCCGCCCGGACGAACTCCACCAGGCCTTCTTCTTCGACCTGCTCGGCGCCCCCTGGGACGCCGACGCCTTCCGCAAGGTCATCTCCGAGGCCATGCAGGACATCGCCGGCACCGGTTCCACCGTCACCTGGGTCCTCAACAACCACGACCAGGTCCGTACCGTCACCCGCTACGGCGAACCCACCCCCGACGGCAGCGGACTCGGCCCGGCCCGCGCCCGCGCCGCCGCCCTGCTGATGCTGGCGCTGCCCGGCGCCGCGTACATCTACCAGGGCGAGGAACTGGGCCTGCCCGAGGTCGTCGACCTGCCCGACGACGTGCTCACCGACCCGATCTTCCACCGCACCGGCAGCCGCGCGCGGATACGCGACGGCTGCCGGGTGCCGCTGCCCTGGTCCGGACAGGCCTCACCCTTCGGCTTCACCTCCGGTGCCGAGGGCGTACGGCCCTGGCTGCCGCAGCCCGAGTGGTTCGCCGAGCACGCCACCGACCGGGCGCTCGCCGACACCCGCTCCTTCTGGCACCTGTACCGCGACGGACTCCAACTGCGGTGGGCACTGGAGCAGTTGGGCGAGGGCACGCTGCGCTGGCTGGACACCCAGCCCGGCGTCCTCGCCTTCAGCCGCGGCGACGACCTGGTCTGCGCCGTCAACTTCGGCACCGCCCCCGTACCCGCTCCGGTGGCCGGCACCCCGCTGCTCGCCAGCGGCCCCTGCCCGCCCGGGACACTCCCCGGCTCCACCGCCGGCTGGTGGATCGACGGCTCCTGAAAACCCGTACCGACTCAACTCCCGTACCAACGAACGGACATCGACGATGATGCGACGACGTACCACCCTGCTCACCGGATGCACCGCCCTGGTTCTCGCCCTCGGCGCGACCGCCTGCGGCAGCGGCGACCCCGTCACCGCCGGCGGCGGCGAAGGCCAGTCGCTCAGCGGCCAGACCGTCACCGTGGCCGGTGTCTGGTCCGGCAGCGAGCAGAAGAACTTCCAGAAGGTGCTCGACGCCTTCACCGAGAAGACCGGCGCCAAGACCGCCTTCGTCTCCACCGGCGACAACGTCTCCACCGTCGTCGGCAGCAAGATCGAGGGCGGCAACGCCCCCGACGTCGTCATGGTCCCGCAGGTCGGCGTACTCAAGCAGTTCGC
The DNA here is from genome assembly GCF_043199595.1 of Streptomyces sp. NPDC048584. Lineage (NCBI taxonomy): Bacteria > Bacillati > Actinomycetota > Actinomycetes > Kitasatosporales > Streptomycetaceae > Streptomyces > Streptomyces sp. NPDC048584. The sequence continues at coordinate 26,028 of NZ_JBICWF010000019.1, read as the reverse complement.
CGAGAAGGGCTGGCTCAAGCCGCTCGACGAGAAGGTGAAGAGCCAGGTCGGCGGCAACTTCGCCGACGTCTGGCAGAACTACGGCACCGTCGACGGCACCCTCTACGGCCTGTACTTCAAGGCCGCCCACAAGTCGACCGTCTGGTACAGCCCCGCGGCCCTCGAACAGGCCGGCGTCACCCCGCCGGCGACGTACGACGCCATGCTGGAGAACGGACGCACCATCTCCGACTCCGGACTCGCCGCGTTCTCCGTCGCCGGACAGGACGGCTGGACGCTCACCGACTGGTTCGAGAACGTCTATCTCTCCCAGGCCGGGCCCGAGAAGTACGACGCCCTCGCCGCGCACGAGATCAAGTGGACCGACCCGACCGTCGTCGACGCGCTCACCACCCTCGGCAAGCTCTTCAAGGACAAGCAGCTCGTCGCGGGCGGCCAGAAGCAGGCCCTCAACACCGACTTCCCCGGCTCGGTGGAGAAGGTCTTCGGCCCGAAGGCCGAGGCCGCCATGGTCTACGAGGGCGACTTCGTCGCCGGTGTCGCCAAGGACCAGTTCGGCAAGGACATCGGCACCGACGCCGACTTCTTCCCGTTCCCGCCGGTCGGCGACGGCAAGGCCCCCGTGGTCAGCGGCGGTGACGCGGCCGTCGTCCTCAAGGACGGCAAGAACAGCGACGCCGGCATGGCACTCGTGGAGTACCTCGCCTCCGCGGAGGCCGCCGCAGTATGGGCCGAGGCGGGCGGCTTCCTCTCCCCGAACAAGAAGCTCGACCTCGCCTCCTACGGCGACGACGTCACCCGCGCCACCGCCAAGTCCCTGATCGAAGCGGGCGATTCGGTCCGCTTCGACATGTCCGACCAGGCCCCCGCCGCCTTCGGCGGCACCAAGGGCACCGGCGAGTGGAAGATCCTCCAGGACTTCCTGCGTGACCCGGCCGACCCGGCGAAGACCGCCGCCGAGCTCGAGAAGGCCGCGGCCAAGGCGTACGGGAACTGACCGCCATGACCGCCACCCTGGTGAAAGAGGCGAGCCCTCCGGCACCCGCACACCCCGACGGCGCGGGCGGCCGGCGCCTGCGCCGTCGGGGGCGCCTGATCGCCCTGCTGTTCGTCTTCCCGGCGCTGCTTCTGCTGGGCGCGCTCGTCGTGTACCCGGTGCTGTTCTCCGTCGGCCGCAGCTTCTTCGACGCCTCCGGCACCGCATTCGTGGGCGGCGAGAACTACGCCGAGATGTTCCGCGACCCGACCACCCTCGAGGCCGTCCGGAACACCGCGATCTGGGTCGTCGTCGCCCCGACGCTGCTGACCGGGCTCGGGCTGATCCTCGCCGTCCTGGTGGAGAAGGTCCGCTGGGCCACCGCGTTCAAGCTGCTGCTCTTCATGCCGATGGCCGTCTCCTTCCTCGCCGCCGGCATCATCTTCCGGCTCGCCTACGACGACGACCCGGACAAGGGCGTGCTCAACGCGGCGGTCGTCTCCGTCCACGACGCCTTCGAGGGCTCCTCGTCGTATCCGGCCGCGCGTGCGCGGGAGGGGGAGGGGCTGGTCAAGGAGGCCGACGGGTCGTACGTCACCGGGGCGGAGGTGTCGCCCGGGGGAACGGCCGCGGTGCTGGGGCTGGTGGGGGTGGCGCCCAAGGATCTGCCGGGGGGCGCCGAACCCGCCGCCGCGGCGGCGCAGGCCGGCTCGGACGAGGTACGCGGTGTCGTGTACCTCGACTTCACGCCCGGCGGGGGAGGCGAGCCGGGGGTCGTCGACCCGGAGGAGAGCGGGCTCCCCGGTGTCACGGTCGAGGCGGTGCGGGACGGCGAGAAGGTGGCCAGTACGACCACTGCCGCCGACGGGTCGTTCCGCTTCGGGGGACTCGACGGCGGGGCGTACGCCCTGAAGCTCCCCTCGTCGAACTTCGCGGCTCCCTACGACGGCATCTCCTGGCTCGGCCCGGCGCTCGTCACTCCCGCGATCATCGGGGCGTACCTGTGGATCTGGACGGGGTTCGCGATGGTGCTCATCGGGGCGGGGCTGTCCGCCCTGCCCCGGGACGCGCTCGAGGCGGCGCGGATGGACGGGGCCAATGAGTGGCAGATCTTCCGGCGGATCACCGTACCGCTGCTCGCGCCCGTCCTCACCGTGGTGTTCGTGACGCTGGTGATCAATGTGATGAAGGTCTTCGACCTCGTCTACATCATCGCGCCCGGGCCCGTGCAGGAGGACGCGACCGTGCTCGCGACCCAGATGTGGCTGGTGTCGTTCGGCGGCGGCAACAACCAGGGACTGGGCAGTGCGCTGGGTGTGCTGCTGCTGCTTCTGGTGATCCCGGCCATGGTGTTCAACGTCCGCCGTTTCCGGAGGAGTCAGCGATGAGTGCGGTGCGGCGTGTGCTGGGCAACGTGGTGGTGCAGGCGTTCCTGGTGGTGATCGGGCTGGTGTGGATGACCCCGCTGGCCGGGCTGTTCCTCTCCTCGCTGCGGTCCGCGCAGGACACGGCGGAGGGGGGCTGGTGGACCGTGTTCACCAGCCCGGGGGAGTTGTCCTTCGACAACTACTCCGCGCTGCTGGGGAACTCGGGGATCACCCAGGCGTTCTGGAACACCGTGCTGATCTCTGTGCCCACCACGGTGCTGGTGGTGGTGGTCGCCGCGCTTGCCGGATATGCCTTCGCCTGGCTGGACTTCCCTGGGCGTGAGCCTGTCTTCCTGCTGGTGGTCGCGCTGTTGGTGGTGCCCGTGCAGATCGGGCTGCTGCCGGTCGCCAAGCTCTTCGGGCAACTGGGGCTGTTCGGGACCATTCCCGGGGTCGTGCTGTTCCATGTGGCGTACGGGCTGCCCTTCGCGGTGTTCCTGCTGCGGAACTACTTCGCGGAGATGCCGAAGGAGATGCTGGAGGCCGCTCGGATGGACGGAGGGAGCGAGTGGCGGATCTTCACCCGGCTGGTGTTGCCCGTGGGGCGGCCGGCCATTGCCAGTCTGGCGATCTTCCAGTTTCTCTGGGTGTGGAACGACATGCTCGTCGCGTTGTTGTTCGCGGACAGTTCCTCACAGCCGTTGACTGTGCAACTGCAGTCGCAGATTCGGCAGTTCGGTAGCAATATCGATGTGCTGGCGCCGGGGGCGTTCCTGTCGCTGGTGGTGCCGGTCGCGGTGTTCTTCGCGTTTCAGCGGCACTTTGTGCAGGGGGTCATGGCGGGGTCCGTCAAGTAGCGGGTGGTGGGGCGGTGGGGGACTTTCTTCACCCCCGCCGCCCCTTCCCGTTCCCTGGGGCTTCGCCGGCCCTTCGGGCCTCGTCCTCGAACTCCCCCAGAGGGGGCACCCCCGGACGGGCTGGATCTATGCCGACGCCGGTGGGTACAGGGCCCTGGGGAGCCGGGACGCCGCCGCGCCGTCCAGTAGCCACAGTGTGCGGGTGCGGCCGTACGCGCCTGCTGCCGGGGACTGGATCTCTCCCGCTCCCGACAGGGCGATCTCCGCCGCTTCCGCCTTGTCCTCGCCGGCTGCCAGGAGCCAGACCTCCCTCGCCGCCCGGATCGCGGGGAGGGTCAGGGTGATTCTTGTCGGCGGGGGTTTCGGGGCGCCGTGGACGCCCACCACCGTGCGCTCCGTTTCGCGGACTGCCGGGAGTTCCGGGAAGAGCGACGCCACGTGGGTGTCCGGGCCGACGCCCAGCATCAGGACGTCGAAGGACGGGACCGGGGCGTGGTGCGACGGGTCCGCCGCTGCCGCCAGTTCCTCCGCGTAGGCGGCCGCCGCCGTGTCCACGTCCGAGCCGTGTGGGCCGTCCGACGCGGGCATGGCGTGCACGCGCTTCGGATCCAACGGCACCGCGTCCAGCAGTGCTTCACGAGCCTGCGTGACATTGCGCTCCGGGTCGCCCTCCGGCAGGAAGCGCTCGTCGCCCCACCACAGGTCCAGCCGGGACCAGTCGATGGCGTCCCGCGCCGGGGCGGCCGCCAGCGCGGCCAGCAGGCCGTTGCCGTTGCGGCCGCCCGTCAGGACCACGGAGGCGGAGCCCCGCGACGCCTGCGCGTCCACGATCCTCGTGATCAGCCGGGCCGCCGCGGCCTGCGCCATCAGTTCCTTGTCCCGGTGCACGACCAGCTGCGGTGCCTTACTCACTTCGCCGCCGCCTTCTTCACCGGGGCCTGCGCCGCCGCCTCTGACGCGGGAGCTTTCGCAGCCGACTCGACGGGAGTGGGGACGCCTTCTCGTTCCCCTGCTCCTTTGGCCGACTTCAGCCGCCCCACGCCATAGCGCAGCGCCGACGCGTACGTGTCGTCCGGGTCCAGCCGGCGCAGTTCCTCCGCGATCAGCTCCGCCGTGTCCCGGCGCTTGAGCGCCACCGCACGCTTCGGCTGACCCTGGATGGACAGCGTCGCCAGCGAGCCGTCGGCACGGTCCAGCACGATCGGACCGCAGTCGGTGTCCATCCGGACCGCAGTCAGCCCGGGACCACTGGAGCGGGCACGCCTGACGGGGACGTCCAGCCGGTCCGCGAGCCACATCGCCAGCAGCTCACAGCTCGGGTTGAACTCCTCGCCCTCCACCTCGACGCCCTGCACCTCGCAGGCGACCTGGTCCAGCGCCGCGGCCAGCATCGAACGCCAGGGCGTGATGCGGGTCCACGACAGGTCCGTGTCACCGGGGGTGTAGGCGTCGGCGCGGGCGGCCAGCTCCTGCACCGGCTTCTCGCAGGCGTAGGTGTCGGTCACCCTGCGCTGGCCCAGCGCGCCCAGCGGGTCCTTCGCCGGGTCCAGCGGGGAGTTGACCGGCCACCACACCACCACCGGGGCGTCCGGCAGCAGCAGCGGCAGCACCACCGACTGGGCGTGCTCGGCGACCTCGCCGTACAGGCGCAGGACGACGGTCTCGCCGGTGCCGGCGTCCGCGCCGACCCGTACCTCGGCGTCGAGGCGGGACTGGGTGCGGTCACGCGGCGAACGGGAGACACGCTTGATGACGACCAGCGTGCGCGAGGGATGCTCGTGCGCGGCGTCGCCGGCCGACTTCAGCGCGTCGTACGCGTTCTCCTCGTCCGTGACGATGACCAGCGTGAGCACCATGCCGACGGCCGGTGTGCCGATCGCCCGGCGGGCCTGCACCAGCGCCTTGTTGATCTTGCTGGCGGTGGTGTCCGTGAGGTCTGTCTTCATGGCCGGCGCCAGCTCCGTCCGTCTCGCTCGAGCATTTCGTCCGCCTCGACGGGACCCCAGGTGCCGGCCGGGTACTGGGCCGGCCTGCCGTTGCTGTCCCAGTACCGCTCGATCGGGTCGAGGATCTTCCAGGACAGCTCGACCTCCTCCGTACGCGGGAAGAGATTGGAGTCGCCGAGCAGAACGTCGAGGATGAGACGCTCGTACGCCTCCGGGCTGGACTCGGTGAAGGACTCGCCGTAGGCGAAGTCCATCGACACGTCCCGGATCTCCATCGACGTGCCCGGCACCTTCGAGCCGAACCGCACCGTGACGCCCTCGTCCGGCTGGACCCGGATGACGATGGCGTTGGAGCCCAGCTCCTCCGTGGCGGTGGAGTCGAAGGGGGAGTGCGGCGCCCGCTGGAACACCACCGCGATCTCGGTGACCCGGCGGCCCAGCCGCTTGCCGGTGCGCAGATAGAAGGGGACACCCGCCCAGCGGCGATTGTCGACGCCCAGCCGGATCGCCGCATAGGTGTCGGTCTTCGAGGAGGCGTCGATGCCCTCCTCCTCCAGATACCCGACCGCCTTCGCGCCGCCCTGCCAGCCGGCCGCGTACTGCCCGCGCACGGTGTCCCGGCCCAGGTCCTTCGGCAGCCGTACGGCACCGAGCACCTTGGTCTTCTCCGCTGCCAGCGCGTCCGCGTCGAAGGAGGCCGGCTCCTCCATCGCGGTCAGCGCCATCAGCTGCAGAAGGTGGTTCTGGATGACGTCACGGGCGGCGCCGATACCGTCGTAGTAGCCGGCCCGGCCGCCGATGCCGATGTCCTCGGCCATGGTGATCTGCACATGGTCCACGAACGACCGGTTCCAGATCGGCTCGAACATCGTGTTGGCGAACCGCAGCGCCAGGATGTTCTGGACCGTCTCCTTGCCGAGGTAGTGGTCGATACGGAAGACCTGCTCCGGCGCGAACACCTCGTGCACGAGGGCGTTCAGTTCCTCGGCCGACTTCAGATCGTGCCCGAACGGCTTCTCGATCACCGCCCGCCGCCAGGACCCGTCGGTCTGGTCGGCCAGCCCGTGCTTCTTCAGCTGCTGGATGACCACCGGGAAGGACCGGGGCGGCACCGACAGATAGAAGGCGAAGTTGCCGCCCGTGCCCTGCGCCTTGTCCAGCTCCTCGATCGTGTCGCGCAGCCGCTCGAACGACTCGTCGTCGTCGAAGGTGCCCTGCACGAACCGCATGCCCTGGATGAGCTGCTGCCAGACCTCCTCACGGAAGGGGGTACGGGCATGCTCCTTGACCGCGTCGTGGACCTCCTGTGCGAAGTCCTCGTTCGCCCACTCCCGGCGGGCGAACCCCACGAGCGAGAAGCCCGGCGGCAGCAGACCCCGGTTGGCGAGGTCGTACACGGCCGGCATCAGCTTCTTGCGCGACAGGTCGCCCGTCACGCCGAAGATGACCAGGCCCGACGGCCCCGCGATACGCGGGAGCCGTCGGTCGGCGGGGTCACGCAGCGGGTTGCTGCTCGACAAGGTCTCAGCCCTCCGAGGGGGCGAGGCGCTGCAGCTCCGCCTCGGTCGACTTCAGCAGGTCGTTCCAGGCGCCCTCGAACTTGTCGACGCCCTCGTCCTCCAGCAGCTGCACCACGTCGTCGTACGCGATGCCCAGCGCCTCGACGGCGTCCAGGTCGGCGCGCGCCTGCTCGTAGGTGCCGGCGACCGCGTTGCCGCGGATCTCGCCCTGCTGCTCGGTGGCGGCCAGGGTCGCCTCCGGCATGGTGTTCACCGTGTTCGGCGCCACCAGCTCGTCGACGTACATCGTCGCCTTGTACGCCTTGTCCTTCACACCGGTCGACGCCCACAGCGGACGCTGCTTGTTGGCGCCCTCGCGCTCCAGCGCGGCCCAGCGGTCGGTACCGAAGACCTCCTCGTACGCCTGGTAGGCCAGGCGCGCGTTGGCGACGGCGGCCTTGCCGCGCAGCGCCTTCGCCTCGTCGGTGCCGAGCGCGTCGATCCGCTTGTCGATCTCGGTGTCCACACGGGACACGAAGAAGGACGCCACGGAGTGGATCTTCGACAGGTCCAGGCCGCGCTCCTTCGCCTTCTCCAGGCCGGTCAGGAACGCGTCCATGACCTTGCGGTAGCGCTCCAGGGAGAAGATCAGCGTCACATTGACGCTGATGCCCAGACCGATGGTCTCGGCGATCGCCGGGATACCGGCCTCCGTCGCCGGGATCTTGATCAGCGTGTTGGGCCGGTCCACCAGCCACGCCAGCTGCTTGGCCTCGGCGACCGTCGCGCGGGTGTTGTGCGCGAGGCGCGGGTCGACCTCGATCGAGACCCGGCCGTCCTGGCCGTCGGTGGCGTCGAAGACCGGGCGCAGGATGTCGGCGGCGTCACGGACGTCCGCCGTGGTGATCATGCGGATGGCCTCTTCGACCGTGACCCCGCGGGCGGCGAGGTCGGTGAGCTGCGCGTCGTAGCCGTGGCCCTCCGAGATCGCCTTCTGGAAGATCGACGGGTTGGTGGTGACGCCCACGACGTGCTGCTGGTCGATCAGCTCGGCGAGGTTGCCGGACGTGATCCGCTTGCGCGACAGGTCGTCCAGCCAGATCGCCACGCCCTCGTCGGAAAGGCGCTTCAATGCGTCTGTCATGGAAATTCCATCTCCTACGTGTCGTATATGAGCGTCAGCGCTGGGCTGCGGCGAGTGATTCCCGGGCCTGGGCGGCCACGTTCTCGGCGGTGAAGCCGAACTTCTCGAACAGCACCTTGCCGTCGGCGGAGGCACCGAAGTGCTCCAGGGACACGATCCGGCCGGCGTCCCCGACGTACTTGTGCCACGTGAGACCGATACCGGCCTCGACGGCCACGCGCGCCTTGACGGCCGGCGGCAGGACGCTGTCCCGGTACCCCTGGTCCTGCTCCTCGAACCACTCCACGGACGGCATCGACACCACACGCGTGGGCACACCGTCGGCCTGCAGCCGCTCGCGCGCCTCCACGGCGACGTGCACCTCGGAACCGGTCGCGATGAGAACGACCTGGGCGTCGCCGCCCTCGGCGTCGAACAGCACGTAGCCGCCCTTCGCCGCGTCCTCGTTCGGCTCGTACGTCGGCACGCCCTGGCGGGTCAGCGCCAGACCGTGCGGGGCGCCCTTGCCGAACTCCTTCGTCCAGCGGGTGAGGATCTCCCGCCAGGCGATCGCGGTCTCGTTGGCGTCCGCCGGGCGGACCACGTTCAGACCCGGGATGGCGCGCAGCGCGGCCAGGTGCTCGACCGGCTGATGCGTCGGGCCGTCCTCGCCGAGACCGATGGAGTCGTGCGTCCACACGTACGTCACCGGCAGGTGCATCAGCGCCGACAGGCGCACCGCGTTGCGCATGTAGTCGGAGAACACGAGGAAGGTGCCGCCGTAGATGCGCGTGTTGCCGTGCAGCGCGATGCCGTTCATCTCCGCGGCCATGGCGTGCTCACGGATACCGAAGTGGATCGTGCGCCCGTACGGGTCCGCCTCCGGCAGCGGGTTGTCCGCCGGGAGGAACGACGACGTCTTGTCGATCGTGGTGTTGTTGGAGCCCGCCAGGTCGGCCGAGCCGCCCCACAGCTCCGGGACGACCGCGCCGAGCGACTGGAGCACCTTGCCGGACGCGGCACGTGTGGCGACGCCCTTGCCCGGCTCGAACACCGGGATCGACTCCTGCCAGCCCTCCGGCAGGTCACCCGCGGCGATCCGGTCGTACTCGGCGGCGCGCTCCGGGTTGTTGTCCCGCCACTGCTGGTAGGACTTCTCCCACACCGCGCGTGCCGCCTGGCCCCGCTCCAGCGCCTTGCGGGTGTGGCCGATGACCTCGTCGGTGACCTCGAAGGACTGCTCCGGGTCGAAGCCGAGGACACGCTTGGTGGCCGCCACCTCGTCGTCGCCGAGCGCCGAGCCGTGCGCGGCCTCGGTGTTCTGCGCGTTCGGCGCGGGCCAGGCGATGATCGACCGCATCGCGATGAACGACGGCCGGTCGGTGACCTTCCTGGCCTCCTCGATCGCGTCGTAGAGCGCGTTCGGGTCCAGGTCGCCGTCCGGCTTCGGGGCGACCCGCTGGACGTGCCAGCCGTACGCCTCGTACCGCTTGACGGTGTCCTCCGAGACGGCCGTCTCGGTGTCGCCCTCGATCGAGATGTGGTTGTCGTCCCACAGCAGGACCAGGTTGCCCAGCTTCTGGTGGCCGGCCATCGAGGACGCCTCGGCGGAGATGCCCTCCTGGAGGCAGCCGTCACCGGCGACGCAGTACACGAAGTGGTCGAACGGCGACTCGCCCTCGGCGGCCTCCGGGTCGAACAGACCGCGCTCGTAGCGCGCGGCCATCGCCATGCCCACGGCGTTGGCGACACCCTGGCCCAGCGGGCCGGTCGTGGTCTCCACGCCCGTGGTGTGCCCGTACTCCGGGTGGCCCGGCGTCTTCGAGCCCCAGGTGCGGAACGCCTTCAGGTCGTCCAGCTCCAGGCCGAAACCGGCGAGGTAGAGCTGGGTGTACAGGGTCAGGGACGAATGGCCGGCGGACAGTACGAAACGGTCCCGCCCGACCCAGTCGGCGTCCGCCGGGTCGTGCCGCATCACCTTCTGGAAGAGGGTGTAGGCGGCGGGCGCCAAACTCATCGCCGTACCCGGATGGCCGTTACCGACCTTCTGTACGGCATCGGCGGCCAGGACGCGGGCGGTGTCGACGGCCCGCTGATCCAACTCGGTCCACTCGAGGTCTGTGGTGGTCGGCTTTGTGCTCACCCTGAGTCAGGGCTCCTCTCCACATGTCGGATGCCGGTGACGGCCCACCGGCGAGGTCGAGCCTACCCCTCTATAACGTGCGATTTTCCGAGTCATTCCAGAGTGCGGGCACTCCCGTCGATCCGCCTCCTGGCTGGGAAGTTTCCGCATTCGGCAGATGAATACGGAGCCGCTCATCCGGGTGCTCAATCGAGCTTCGAACCGCACCTCGGAGGCGGCCGGCCAACACGAGCGGACCCCCGCGAATGTCCGGGTCTGGGCAACGTCTACAGTGGCGTGGTACGCGCGAGCCCTTACCCCCGCTTCACCTGGGGAGGCTTGCTGGGATGTCTCTGTAGGGGTGTACGTGACGGCCGTTGAATCCCGTCCAGCCGGGGTGCTGGGGACCAGTCAGAGCACTGCCCGTCGGCCGTTCGGGGCCCGTGTGATGGCCTTCGTGGCGCTCACCAAGCCGCGGATCATCGAACTGCTCCTCATCACCACCGTCCCGGTGATGTTCCTGGCGCAGCAGGGGGTGCCCGACCTGACGCTGGTGCTGCTGACCTGTGTCGGCGGCTATCTGTCGGCGGGGGGCGCCAACGCGCTCAACATGTACATCGACCGCGACATCGACGCGCTGATGGACCGCACCGCGCAGCGTCCGCTGGTGACCGGCATGGTCAGCCCGCGCGAGTGCCTCGCCTTCGGCGTCTCCCTCGCCGTCGTCTCGACGCTGCTCTTCGGACTGACCGTCAACTGGCTGTCCGCGTGGCTCTCCCTCGGCGCACTCCTCTTCTACGTCGTCGTCTACACGATGATCCTCAAACGGCGTACGTCGCAGAACATCGTCTGGGGCGGCATCGCCGGCTGCATGCCGGTGCTGATCGGCTGGTCCGCGGTCACCAACTCGATGGCGTGGGCGCCGGTCATCCTCTTCCTCGTCATCTTCTTCTGGACGCCGCCGCACTACTGGCCGCTGTCCATGAAGGTCAAGGAGGACTACGCGCGCGTCGGCGTGCCGATGCTGCCGGTCATCGCCTCCAACAAGGCGGTCGCCCAGCAGATCGTGGTCTACAGCTGGGTCATGGTCGTGGTGTCGCTGCTGCTCACCCCGCTGGGCTACACCGGCTGGTTCTACACGGCGGTGGCCCTCGCGGCCGGCGGCTGGTGGCTGTGGGAGGCGCACGCGCTGCTGAACCGCGCGAAGGCGGAGGTGACGGGCGGCAAGCTCAAGGAGATGCGGCTGTTCCACTGGTCCATCACCTATGTGTCGCTGCTCTTCGTGGCCGTCGCGGTGGACCCCTTCCTGCGGTAGCCGCTCCCCGCTCTCCTCCGCCGACCGGGCGGGGTACGTGGTCAAGGCCACGGACCCCGCCCGTCGCCGTTCGATCTACCCGTCGGTAGCATCCTGGTCATGGCAGACACGCAGCAGGTGGACCCGAAGGCCGAGCAGAAGGCGGCCCGGCTCGCCAAGCAGATCACCGGCTTCGCCACGGCACACGGCGGCGCCGAGGGACAGATCGCGTACCTCGGGCAGCGCGGCGCCCGCATCGTCCTCGTCGGCGAGGACGGCGACTGGGGGGACGTGTTCGCCCCGTCGATGGAGATCGCCGAGAAGGCCGTCGAGAAGGCGGGCATCACCCGCCACGAGACCTTCGACGGCGAGTTCGCGGCGAAGGTGAGGACCGGGCCGTACGAGTGGAACCGGATGGCGGGAATCCAGCTCGGGGGCTGAGCAGCAGCACCCCGGGGGCGCGGGGAACCGCGCGGCCGGCCCCCACCGGTCCGCACTCGCCGCACGACCGGCAGTTCGCGGACGCTGCCGCGCCACCTCGCCCCCGGTTCCCCCGTTAGGACTGTGACGGCCACGGTCCAGCACGGGGAGTCCGGATGATCGAAACACCCTCACTCGTGGACCAGTACTGCCACGGAGTGCTCCGCACCGAGCTGGGCCTGGGCACGTTCGAGGCCCAGCTCACCCCCACCGAGGGCCCGCCCGCCCCCGGCACCACCCTCTTCGACACCCAGACCGGCTTCGCCGTACGCCGCTGGTGCCCGCCCCTGCTCGGCCTGGAGCCGCACTGCCCGCCCGCCAGCTATCTCGCCCGGCGCCGGGAACTGGGCGTGGTCGAGGCCGGACGGCGGCTGCTGAGGGGCAGCGGGATCACGGCCTATCTGGTCGACACGGGGCTGCCCGGTGACCTCACCGGACCGGCCGAGCTGGGCGCGGCCGGGGACGCCGACGCCCATGAGATCGTCCGTCTGGAACAGCTCGCCGAGCAGGTCGCCGACACCTCCGGCACCGTCGAGTGCTTCCTCGCGAACCTCGCCGAGTCGGTGCACGCCGCCGCCGCGCACGCCGTCGCGTTCACCTCGGTCGCCGGGGTCAGGCACGGGCCGGCCCTCGCGCCCGAGCCGCCCGGGCCGGGGGAGGTACGGGGTGCGGCGGGGCGGTGGCTGGGGGCGCGGCGGGTCGGGGACGCGCTGAGCGATCCCGTGCTGTTACGGCATCTGCTGTGGATCGCCGTCGCCTCGGGGCGGCCGCTCCAGTTGCACGCCGGGCTCGCGGCGCCGGGGGCGCGCACCGACCCCGTGCTGCTGATCGACTTCGTGCGGGCCACCGCGGGTCTGGGCACCGACCTCGTGCTGCTGCACGGGTATCCGTACCACCGGCACGCCGCGCATCTCGCGGGGGTCTTTCCGCATGTGTACGCGGACTGCGGGGCCGCGCTGGTCCGCACGGGTGCCCGGGCGGCGACGGTCCTGGCGGAGCTTCTGGAACTCGCTCCGTTCGGCAAGATCCTCTTCTCCAGTGGGGCGCGGGGGCTGCCGGAGCTGCATGTGGTCGGGGCGCAGCTGTTCCGCGAGGCGCTGGGGCGGGTGCTGGGCACCTGGGTGACCGAGGGCGCGTGGTCGCTGGACGACGCGCAGCGGGTGGCGGGACTGATCGCCTCGGGGAACGCGAGCCGGGTGTACAGCCTGGACTGAGCCGTGAAGACTGGGCGGATGCCGACCGACGCGTTGCTCGACAGCTTCCTCACCGGCCTGGCGCCGCTCGCCACCGTCGCCGTGTGGGCGCACGGCTCCCTGGCCGGCGGGGACTACCGGGAGGGCCGCAGCGACCTGGATCTGATCGCGGTCCTGGACCACCCGGTCGCGCCCCGGACGGTGTGGCGCCTCGCGCTGCTGCACGCACGGCTGCGGAACGAGCCTCTCGCCGGCCGGCTGCACTGCAGCTATGTGACACCGAGGACCGCGGCGGACGCCGGCCGGCGCCACCTCACCTGGGCGCACGAGCGGCTGTTCACACGACCGGTCACCCCGGTCACCCGCGCCGAGCTGCACACCTTCGGCCGGGTCCTGTACGGGGTGCCGCCCGCGGACGTCCTGCCGCCGGTGCCGGAGGGGGAACTCGCCGCGTTCGTGGTGCGCGACCAGCGTGACTACTGGCGGCGGGAGGTGGACCGGGCCGCCAACTGGACGCGGGACGTGTGGGTCGACCTGGGCCTGCTGACCTTCGCCCGCGCCACCGTCACGCTGCGCGAGGGCCGGCTGATCTCCAAGCGGGAGGCGCTGGACGTACTGCCCGGCCTCGGCGCGCCCGAAGAGGTCGTTGAGGACATCAGACGGCGGCGTTACGACGATCCCGTACCGCCCACCGAGGAGTGGATCGGACGCCGGGCCCGGCTGACCCGCGGCTACCTGGGGCCGGCGATCGACGCCCTGGTGGCGGGTTCGCCGGAGGGGCTGGAAGTCGGCCCCTCCGGCGTCTGAGGAGCGGGGTCCGGGGCGGAGCGCCCGTTTCGGGACGGGAAGGGGCGGCGGGGCGGAAAAGCCCGTTCAGCCGGACGCGGGCTCGAGACGGGACTCCGAGCCGGGAGCCGGCTCGGACAGCTGCCCGGTGGGGCGCTCGCGCAGTGACAGGAGGACCCGGACCACCCAGATCCACATCACGCACGAGCCGAACATGTGCAGGCCGACCAGGACCTCGGGGAGATCGGTGAAGTACTGGACGTAGCCGATCGCACCCTGCGCGAGCAGGATCAGGAACAGTTCGCGGGTGCGGGCCGGCGGCCCGGCGGGCGCGTCGACCGCCTTCAGGACGAACCACAGCGCGAACGTCAGCGTCACCACGATCCACGCCAGCACGGCGTGCAGCTTGCTGACCGTCTCCCAGTCCAGCGGCATCCGCGGCACCTCGCTGGAGTCGCCCGCGTGCGGACCCGCGCCGGTGACCACCGTGCCGACCGCGATCAGCAGGGCCGAGGCGGCGACCATGCACCACACCAGCTGCTGTACGGCCTTGCCGACCAGCGGGCGGGGCTCCCCGTCGCCCTCACGCGTGCGCTGCCACATCACCGTGGCGACCGCGATCAGCGCCGTGGACAGCAGGAAGTGCGCGGCGACCGTGTACGGGTTCAGGCCGACGAGGACCACGACGCCGCCGAGGATCGCGTTGCCCATGACGACCCAGAACTGGGTCCAGCCCAGCAGGGTGAGGCTGCGCCGGTACGGCTTCTCCGAGCGCGCGGCGATGATCGCCCAGCCGACGGCGGCGCACAGCACGTACGTGAGCAGGCGGTTGCCGAACTCGATGACGCCGTGCAGGCCCATCTCGCTGGTGGTGGTGAGCGAGTCGTCGGTGCACTTGGGCCAGGTGGGGCAGCCGAGGCCGGAGCCGGTGAGGCGTACGGCGCCGCCGGTGACCACGATGACCACCGCCATCACGAGTGCGGCGAGGGCCGCGCGGCGGACGGTCCGGGGGGCCGGGGTCCAGCGTGCGGCGATGAAGGCGAGGGGGTTGCGCAGGGCCGTCCGGGCGTCGGCGCGGGTCACGTTTGGCACGTACCCCATCGTAGAGGGCCGCTTGTGCATGCATTCACGAGGGTGCGTCTCAGGTGGACGGGGTTCGTGCCGGGCGGGGTGGTCGCGCGGCCCGGCGGGAGCGGGAGCGGGGCGGGGCGGGGAGGTTCCTACTCCCAGCGGAAGAACCTGCCCGCCGCCGCCAGTCCCGCTACCGCCCACGCAGTCAGGATCCCCAGGTCGCCCCACGGGACTCCCGTGCCGTGTTGCAGGACGTCCCGCAGACCCTCCGACAGGGCCGAGATCGGGAGGAGGCCGAGGACGTCCTGGGCCGCCGGCGGGAACCTGTCCAGGGGTACGACCACCCCGCCGCCCACGAGCAGCAGCAGGAACACCAGGTTGGCGGCGGCGAGCGTCGCCTCCGCCTTGAGGGTGCCGGCCATCAGCAGGCCGAGGCCGGAGAAGGCGGCGGTGCCCAGCAGCAGGAGCAGGAACACCGACACCGGGTCGCCCTGCGGGGACCAGCCCAGCGCGAGGGCGATCACCGCCACCAGGATCACCTGGAGCACCTCGGTGACCAGCACCGACAGCGTCTTCGCCGTCATCAGGCCCCAGCGAGGCAGCGGTGAGGAGGCGAGCCGCTTCAGCACGCCGTACCGGCGCTCGAAGCCCGTCGCGATGGCCTGCCCGGTGAACGCCGTCGACATCACCGCGAGCGCGAGGATGCCGGGGGCGAGGAAGTCCACCGTCTCGCCCTCACCGGTGTCCACCACGTCCACGGTGCTGAAGAGCACCAGCAGCAGCGTGGGGATGATCACCGTCAGCAGCAGCTGCTCGCCGTTGCGCAGCAGCATCTTCGTCTCGAGCACGGCCTGCGCCGCGATCATGCGGGTCAGGGGGGCGGCCCCCGGCTTCGGGGTGTAGGCGCCGGTGGCCGTCACGAACGCAGCTCCTTGCCGGTGAGTTCCAGGCTGTGTCTTCCCGGGGGGCGCTGCGTCCGACTGCGGCTGCGCCGCGGGCCGGACCCCCGGCCGGTCTCCGTCTGGACCGAGATCACGAACGCAGCTCCTTGCCGGTGAGTTCCAGGAAGATGTCTTCGAGGGTGTGCCGTTCCACCGAGATCCGGTCCGGCATCACTCCGTGCTGCGCGCACCAGGACGTCACCGTGGCCAGCAGCTGGGGGTCGACCGTTCCCGTGACCCGGTACGAGCCCGGGGTCACCTCGGCGCCCGAGGAGTCGGGGGGCAGGGCCTTGAGCAGGGAGGCCATGTCCAGTCCCGGGCGTCCCGAGAAGCGGAGCGTGTTCTCGGCGCCGTCCTTGCACAGCTCCTCGGGGGTGCCCTGGGCGATGACCCGGCCGGTGTCGATGATCGCCACGTCGTCGGCGAGCCGTTCGGCCTCGTCCATGGAGTGGGTGGTGAGGATCACGGAGACGCCGTCCGCGCGCAGATCCCGGACCAGGTCCCAGGTGGCGTGGCGGGCCTGCGGGTCGAGACCGGCGGTCGGCTCGTCCAGGAACACCAGCTCCGGGCGTCCCACCACGGCCATCGCCAGCGCGAGCCGCTGCTGCTGGCCCCCGGAGAGCCGCCGGTACGACGTACGGCCGCAGGAGCCCAGACCGAGACGCTCGATCAGCGCGTCCACGTCCAGCGGATGCGCGTGCAGCTTCGCCACGTGCCGCAGCATCTCGTCGGCCCGCGCGCCCGAGTAGACGCCGCCGGACTGGAGCATCACCCCGAGACGGGGCCGCAGGGCCGCCGACTGTCTGACCGGGTCGAGGCCCAGGACGCGCACCGTGCCGGAATCCGGCCGCCGGTACCCCTCGCAGGTCTCGACCGTGGTCGTCTTGCCCGCCCCGTTGGGGCCGAGCACGGCGGTCACGCCCCGCCGGGCCTCCAGGTCGAGGCCGTCCACCGCGGTCTTCGTGCCGTACCGCTTCACCAGGCCCTGCACCTGGACCACGGGCTCACTCTGCATGGGTCACGAGTCTAGGGACGCGGACCTGCGGCCGGAGCGCCGGGTGACCAAACTCCTTCCCACGGGGAAAGAGGGCCGGTCGGAGGGGGTACGGGCGGTCCGGCGGGGCCGCGGGGCGCCACCTGTTTGATCGATCAAAGATCGTTTCCGCAGGTCAATTAGGTTTACCTAAGTGATGCAGCGCACCTCTGGGCCGTTCGGGCGCGGCTTGCCCGGCCCAGATGAATTACGCAACAATGGCGTTGTGAAAAACGTTGGCGAGGCTTCCCACGAGGAACTGGCTACCGGTGAGCGGTCCACCCGCAACCGTGTCGCCCGCTCCGTCCTGGACCACGGCCCGTCGACCGTCGCCGAGCTCGCCGAGCGGCTCGGCCTCACCCAGGCGGCCGTACGCCGGCACCTGGACGCCCTGGCCGCCGACAACGTCGTGGAGGCCCGCGAGCGGCGGGTCTACGGCGCGCGCACGCGCGGGCGCCCGGCCAAGGTGTTCGCCCTGACCGACTGCGGACGGGACGCCTTCGACCAGTCGTACGACAAGCTGGCCGTGGACGCCCTCCGGTGGATCGGTGAGCAGGAGGGCGGTGACGACGCGATCGCGGCCTTCGCCCGCGCCCGCATCGCCGCCCACGCGGACGCGTACCGCGAGGCGGTCGAGGCCGCGGCGCCCGAGGACCGGGCCGAAGCCCTGGCCAAGGCCCTCACCGCCGACGGGTACGCTGCGACGGCGCGTCACGCGCCGGTCGGTGAGCAGCTCTGCCAGCACCACTGCCCGGTGGCCCACGCCGCCGAACAGTTTCCGCAGCTGTGCGAGGCCGAGACGGAATTTTTCGCCGAGCTTCTCGGTACGCACGTGCAGCGACTGGCCACCATCGCGCACGGCGACGGCGTCTGTACGACGTTCATCCCCAAGATTTCCCACCAAGCATCCGCAAGCACGTCCGGGAGGAACCCCGCATGACTCTCCCCACGGAGACTGCCCACCCCGAGCTGGAGGGTCTGGGCAACTACGAATACGGCTGGGCCGACCGTGACGAGGCCGGTGCGTCGGCGCGCCGCGGCCTGAACGAGGACGTCGTCCGGGACATCTCCGCGAAGAAGGACGAGCCGGAGTGGATGACCAAGCTCCGCCTCAAGGGCCTGCGCCTGTTCGAGAAGAAGCCCATGCCGAACTGGGGCTCCGACCTCTCCGGCATCGACTTCGACAACATCAAGTACTTCGTGCGCTCCACGGAGAAGCAGGCGGAGTCCTGGGAGGACCTGCCCGAGGACATCAAGAACACCTACGACAGGCTGGGCATCCCCGAGGCCGAGAAGAAGCGCCTCGTCGCCGGTGTCGCCGCCCAGTACGAGTCCGAGGTCGTCTACCACCAGATCCGCGAGGACCTGGAGGAGCAGGGCGTCATCTTCCTCGACACCGACACCGCCCTGAAGGAGCACCCGGAGCTCTTCAAGGAGTACTTCGGGACCGTCATCCCCGTCGGTGACAACAAGTTCGCGTCGCTGAACAGCGCCGTGTGGTCCGGCGGCTCCTTCATCTACGTCCCGCCGGGCGTGCACGTCGAGATCCCGCTCCAGGCCTACTTCCGGATCAACACCGAGAACATGGGCCAGTTCGAGCGGACCCTGATCATCGTCGACGAGGGCGCCTACGTGCACTACGTCGAGGGCTGCACCGCCCCGATCTACAAGTCGGACTCGCTGCACTCCGCGGTCGTCGAGATCATCGTCAAGAAGAACGCCCGCTGCCGCTACACGACCATCCAGAACTGGTCGAACAACGTCTACAACCTGGTCACCAAGCGCGCCGTGGCCTACGAGGGCGCGACCATGGAGTGGGTCGACGGCAACATCGGCTCCAAGGTGACGATGAAGTACCCGGCCGTCTACCTGATGGGCGAGCACGCCAAGGGCGAGACCCTGTCCATCGCCTTCGCGGGCGAGGGCCAGCACCAGGACGCGGGCGCCAAGATGGTCCACATGGCCCCCAACACCTCGTCCAACATCGTCTCCAAGTCGGTGGCGCGCGGTGGCGGCCGTACGTCCTACCGCGGTCTGATCGAGATCGGCGAGGGCGCCCCGGGCGCCAAGTCCAACGTGCTCTGCGACGCGCTGCTCGTCGACACCATCTCCCGCTCGGACACCTACCCCTACGTGGACGTCCGCGAGGACGACGTGTCCATGGGCCACGAGGCGACCGTCTCCAAGGTCTCCGAGGACCAGCTCTTCTACCTGATGAGCCGTGGTCTGAGCGAGTTCGAGGCGATGGCGATGATCGTGCGCGGCTTCGTCGAGCCGATCGCCAAGGAACTGCCGATGGAGTACGCGCTCGAGCTCAACCGGCTGATCGAGCTGCAGATGGAAGGCGCGGTCGGCTAAAGCACCACGCCGTTCCGTCAAGCCCCCTTACGTAAAGGAAAGCGAGCACTACGACAGCCATGGCTGAGGCTCAGAACTCCCCCACCTCCGGCTCCGCTCCGGCGGGGGGACCCCCGCCCGTGGGTTCCACCACCGCGGGCTCGATCGCGGTCGCCGCCGAGTCGACCGTCGCGACCCGTATGAGCGCGCCCCCGTCCTTCGACGTGGCGGACTTCCCCGTCCCCCACGGCCGTGAGGAGGAGTGGCGGTTCACCCCGCTGGAGCGGCTGCGCGGGCTGCACGACGGCACCGCCACCGCTGCCGGCGGCGGCGTCAAGGTCACCGTCGAGGCGCCCGAGGGCGTCACCGTCGAGACCGTCGGCCGCGACGACGCCCGGCTCGGCCGTGCCGGCACCCCGGTGGACCGTGTCGCCGCCCAGGCGTACTCCGCCTTCGCGCAGGCCTCGGTCGTGACCGTGCCGAAGGAGACCGTCCTCACCGAGCCCATCCGCATCGCGGTGCACGGCGAGGGCGGCACCGCCTACGGTCACCAGGTGATCGAGCTCGGCGCCTTCGCCGAGGCCGTCGTGGTCATCGACCACACCGGCGACGCGGTGCTCGCCGCCAACGTCGAGTACCTGCTCGGCGACGGCGCCAAGCTGACCGTCGTCTCCGTCCAGGACTGGGACGACAAGGCCGTCCACGTGGGCCAGCACAACACCCTCATCGGCCGCGACGCCTCCTTCAAGTCGGTCGTCGTCACCTTCGGCGGCGACGTGGTCCGCCTCCACCCGCGCGTCGCCTACGCGGGCCCCGGCGGCGAGGCCGAACTGTTCGGCCTTTACTTCACCGACGCCGGCCAGCACCAGGAGCACCGTCTCCTCGTCGACCACAACGTCCCGCACTGCAAGTCCAACGTCGCCTACAAGGGCGCGCTCCAGGGCGAGGCCGCGCACGCCGTGTGGATCGGTGACGTGCTCATCGAGGCCAAGGCCGAGGGCACCGACACCTACGAGATGAACCGCAACCTGGTGCTCACCGACGGCGCCCGCGTCGACTCCGTGCCCAACCTGGAGATCGAGACCGGCGAGATCGTCGGTGCCGGCCACGCCTCCGCGACCGGCCGCTTCGACGACGAGCAGCTCTTCTACCTGATGGCCCGCGGCATCGCCGAGCAGGACGCCCGCCGTCTGGTGGTCCGCGGCTTCTTCGCCGAACTCGTCCAGCAGATCGGCGTCCCGGACATCGAGGAGCGCCTGATCGGCAAGATCGAGGAGGAGCTGGAGGCGGCGGTCGCATGACCTTCGTACGCGCCTGTGGGCTGAGCGAGCTGGAGGAGGACACCCCGAAGCGGGTGGAACTCGACGGCACGCCGGTCTCCGTCGTGCTCACCGAGGGCGAGGTGTTCGCGATCAACGACATCTGCTCGCACGCCAACGTCTCCCTCGCGGAGGGCGAGGTGGACGACTGCCACATCGAGTGCTGGCTGCACGGCTCGCGTTTCGACCTCCGTTCCGGCAAGCCCGACGCCCTTCCGGCGACGCGCCCCGTCCCCGTATACCCCGTAAAGATCGAAGGGGACGACGTGCTCGTCTCCCTCACCCAGGAGTCCTGAGGCACCCATGGCAACGCTTGAAATCCGAGACCTGCACGTCACCGTCGAGGCCGACAACGCCACGAAGGAGATCCTCAAGGGCGTCGACCTGACCGTGAAGCAGGGCGAGACGCACGCCATCATGGGCCCCAACGGCTCCGGCAAGTCGACCCTCGCCTACTCCCTCGCGGGTCACCCCAAGTACACGATCACCGGCGGCACCGTCACCCTCGACGGCGAGGACGTCCTCGAGATGTCCGTCGACGAGCGCGCCCGCGCCGGCCTCTTCCTCGCCATGCAGTACCCGGTCGAGGTCCCCGGCGTCTCCGTCTCCAACTTCCTGCGCACCTCCGCCACCGCCATCCGCGGCGAGGCCCCCAAGCTGCGCACCTGGGTCAAGGAGGTCAAGGAGGCCATGGAGCGGCTCTCCATCGACCCCTCCTTCGCCGAGCGCAACGTCAACGAGGGCTTCTCCGGCGGTGAGAAGAAGCGTCACGAGATCCTTCAGCTCGAGCTGCTCAAGCCGAAGGTCGCGATCCTCGACGAGACCGACTCCGGCCTCGACGTCGACGCCCTGCGCGTCGTCTCCGAGGGCGTCAACCGCGTCCGCGAGTCCGGCGAGGTCGGCACGCTGCTGATCACGCACTACACGCGCATCCTGCGCTACATCAAGCCCGACTACGTCCACGTCTTCGCGGCCGGGCGGATCGCCGAGTCCGGTGGCGCCGAGCTCGCCGACAAGCTGGAGGCCGAGGGCTACGAGGCATACACGAAGGGTGGCGCATCCGAGTGACACAGCTGCCGGGCCTCCTCGACGCAGAGGCGCTCCGCAAGGACTTCCCGATCCTGGACCGGGTGCTCCACGACGGCAAGAAGCTCGTGTACCTGGACAACGCGGCGACCTCGCAGACGCCCCGCCAGGTACTCGACGTGCTCGCCGAGTACTACGAGCAGCACAACGCCAACGTCCACCGCGGTGTGCACGTGCTCGCCGAGGAGGCCACGGCGCTGTACGAGGGTGCGCGCGACAAGGTCGCGGAGTTCATCAACGCGCCCTCGCGCAATGAGGTGATCTTCACCAAGAACGCCTCCGAGTCGCTCAACCTCGTGGCCAACATGCTCGGCTGGGCCGACGAGCCCTACCGGGTGGACCACGAGACCGAGATCGTCATCACGGAGATGGAGCACCACTCCAACATCGTGCCGTGGCAGCTGCTCGCGCAGCGCACCGGCGCGAAGCTGAAGTGGTTCGGGCTGACCGACGACGGCCGGCTCGACCTCTCCAACATCGACGAGATCATCACCGAGAAGACGAAGATCGTCTCCTTCGTGCTGGTCTCCAACATCCTGGGCACGGTCAACCCCGTCGAGGCCATCGTGCGCCGCGCCCAGGAGGTCGGCGCGCTCGTCTGCATCGACGCCTCCCAGGCCGCCCCGCACATGCCGATGGACGTCCAGGCCCTCCAGGCCGACTTCGTGGCCTTCACCGGTCACAAGATGTGCGGCCCGACCGGCATAGGCGTCCTCTGGGGCCGCCAGGAGCTGCTGGAGGACCTGCCCCCGTTCCTCGGCGGCGGCGAGATGATCGAGACCGTGTCGATGAGCTCGTCGACCTACGCCCCGGCTCCGCACAAGTTCGAGGCGGGCACGCCGCCGATCGCCCAGGCGGTCGGTCTCGGCGCGGCGATCGACTACCTGTCGGCCATCGGCATGGACAAGATCCTCGCCCATGAGCACGCCATCACCGAGTACGCGGTCAAACGCCTCGCCGAGGTCCCGGACCTGCGCATCATCGGCCCCGCCACGGCCGAGGACCGCGGCGCGGCGATCTCCTTCACCCTGGGCGACATCCACCCGCACGACGTGGGCCAGGTCCTCGACGAGCAGGGCATCGCGGTACGCGTGGGACATCACTGCGCCCGCCCGGTCTGCCTGCGGTACGGAATTCCTGCGACCACCCGGGCGTCGTTCTATCTGTACTCCACGACGGCCGAGGTCGACGCACTCGTCGACGGTCTGGAGCACGTACGGAACTTCTTCGGATGAGGAGCTGAGGCGTGAAGCTGGACTCCATGTACCAGGACGTCATCCTGGACCACTACAAGCACCCGCACGGGCGTGGTCTGAGGGACGGCGACGCCGAGGTGCACCACGTCAACCCGACGTGCGGCGACGAGATCACGCTCCGCGTGAAATACGACGGCACGACGATCAGCGACGTCAGCTACGAGGGACAGGGCTGTTCCATCAGCCAGGCCTCCGCCTCCGTGCTGAACGACCTGCTGGTCGGCAAGGACCTCGCCGAGGCGCAGCGGATCCAGGGGACCTTCCTGGAGCTGATGCAGTCCAAGGGCAGGATCGAGCCCGACGACGCGATGGAGGAGGTGCTGGAGGACGCGGTCGCGTTCGCCGGCGTCTCCAAGTACCCGGCACGGGTCAAGTGCGCCCTCCTCAGCTGGATGGCGTGGAAGGACGCGACGGCCCAGGCGCTGGGCGCCGACGCCGAAAGGACTACGGCATGAGCGAGACCCTGGAGATGAAGCCGGCCTCGGAGGAGGAGCTCCGCGAGGCCCTGATGGACGTCGTCGACCCCGAGCTGGGCATCGACGTCGTCAACCTCGGACTCATCTACGGCATCCATGTCGACGACTCCAATGTGGCGACCGTCGACATGACCCTGACCTCCGCGGCCTGCCCGCTGACGGACGTCATCGAGGACCAGGCCAAGTCCGCCACGGACGGCCTGGTCAGCGAGCTGCGCATCAACTGGGTCTGGATGCCGCCGTGGGGCCCCGACAAGATCACGGACGACGGCCGTGAGCAGCTGCGGGCCCTGGGCTTCAACGTCTGAGACACGGTTCGACGGGAACGGCGGCACCCTGCGGGGCGCCGCCGTTCTTCCGTGTCCGGACCCCTCCGACGCCGTTGTGTACGCCCGTACATTCGTTGTGTACGCTCGTACACATGGGATACCTTCTGCTGTCCGGCGCCATCGCCGCCGAGGTGTGCGCCACCACCGCGATGAAGTACAGCGACGGCTTCAGCAGGCTCTGGCCCTCACTGCTGACGGTGGCCGGCTACGTGGTCTCCTTCGCCCTTCTCGCCCAGACGCTGCGCACCGTCGCCATCGGCACCGCCTACGCGATCTGGGCCGGTGTGGGCACCGCCGCCATCGCCGCGATCGGCATCGCGTTCCTGGGCGAGGGGCTCACCGCCGCCAAGGCCGCGGGCATCGCGCTGATCATCGTCGGCGTCGTGGTGCTGAACCTGGGCGGAGCGCACTGATGGCCCGGCGCCACGACCCCGAGCGGCGGCAGCGGATCATCGACGCGGCCATCCGGGTGGTGGGCCGCAGCGGCATCGCCGGGCTCAGCCACCGCAGCGCCGCCGCCGAGGCCGACGTCCCGCTCGGCTCCACCACGTACCACTTCAAGACCCTCGACGAACTGATGGTCGCCGCCCTGCGCCAGGCCAACGAGGGCTTCGCCAAGGTCGTCGCCGCACGTGGCGCTCTGGAGGACCCGCGAAGCGATCTGGCGGCCGAACTCGCGGGCCTGATGGGCGAGTGGCTGGCCGGCGAGCGCACCGGCGTGGAACTGGAGTACGAGCTGTATCTGGCCGCCCTGCGCCGCCCCGCCCTGCGCCCCGTCGCCGCCGAGTGGTGCGAGGACGTCGCCGAGCGGCTGTCCCGCCGTACGGACCCGGTCACGGCGCGGGCGCTGGTCGCGTTGCTGGACGGCATCTGTCTCCAGGTGCTGCTGACCGGCGCGCCCTATGACGAGGGGTATGCCAGAGAGGTGCTGGGGCGGGTGATCGTGGCCGGTTCCGGGGCCTGAGCCCGGCAGGTGAGATGCCGGTTCGCGTCCGTGGCCGCCGGGCCGTTAGGTTGCCCTCATGACCGACACGACTGCTCAGAGCACCACCGGCGCAGTGGCCGCCGGCCTCGCCACCATCGCCGCCGACGGCACCGTCCTCGACACCTGGTTCCCCGCCCCCGTCCTGGCCGACGAGCCCGGACCGTCCGGCACCGAGCGGCTCTCCGCCGAGCGTGCCGCCGAACTGCTCGGCGGCGGCGCCGGTGCCGCGGCCGGTCCGGACGCCCGCCGGGGCGTCGAGGTGGTCGCGGTCCGTACGGTCATCTCCTCGCTGGCGGAGAAGCCGGTCGACGCGCACGACGTCTACCTCCGCCTCCACCTGCTCTCCCACCGCCTGGTCCAGCCGCACGGCCAGAACCTGGACGGCATCTTCGCCCACCTCGCCAACGTCGCCTGGACCTCGCTCGGCCCGGTCGCCGTGGACGACCTGGAGAAGGTACGGCTCAACGCCCGCGCCGAGGGCCTGCACCTCGCCGTCACGTCCGTCGACAAGTTCCCCCGGATGACGGACTACGTCGCCCCCAAGGGCGTCCGCATCGCCGACGCCGACCGCGTACGGCTCGGCGCGCACCTCGCCGAGGGCACCACCGTCATGCACGAGGGCTTCGTCAACTTCAACGCCGGCACGCTCGGCACGTCGATGGTCGAGGGCCGTATCTCGGCCGGTGTGGTCATCGGCGACGGCTCCGACATCGGCGGCGGCGCCTCCACCATGGGCACCCTCTCCGGCGGCGGCAACGTACGCATCACCATCGGCGAGCGCTGCCTGGTCGGCGCCGAGGCGGGCGTCGGCATCGCGCTGGGCGACGAGTGCGTGGTCGAGGCCGGCCTGTACGTCACCGCCGGCACCCGTGTCACCATGCCCGACGGCGAGGTCGTCAAGGCCCGTGAACTCTCCGGCGCCTCCCACATCCTGTTCCGCCGCAACTCCGTCACCGGCACGGTCGAGGCCCGCCCGAACAACGCCGTCTGGGGCGGCCTCAACGACGTACTCCACAGCCACAACTGAGCCGGTCTCAACCTCGTACGGGTTACTCCCCGTGACCTCGGGGTCGTTTTGGCGGATGAACGGGTGGACGGAGAGTCCGATCGGACGCCGGGACGGCCGGCACAGGGAAATGGGGACGAACGCGCGATGACGAACGAGTGGGCGGGGGGCGTGCTCCGCCGGGCGGTCGCGGTGTCGGGGACGGCCGCCACGCTGATGCTGTGCGGCGCGCCGGCCGGTCCCGCGTACGCGGACGAGACCAACACCGCCTCCCACAACGGCCACCGCGTCGGACTGATCAACGCCGGTCAGATCGACGACCCCGCCGAGGACGTACTGGAACACACCCTGCTGTTCGGGGACGGGTACGCCTGGGACTGATCACGCGCTTCGCCGGGCCGGGGCGGGGGGCGGGGCGCCCGGTCGGGGGGCCGGCCGCGCCCGGCGGCCCGGGGGGGCGGGGGCCCAGGCGGCGCCCGGCGCGCCGCCGCCGGCGGCCGAGGGATCGGACATGCCCGCCGGCAGGGGGCCGGTCGGGAACACGGT
>NZ_JBICWF010000018.1:0-172064 GCF_043199595.1 Streptomyces sp. NPDC048584 | reverse complement strand
GCCCCCGCCCGGCGCGCACCCCGGGGCGCCCCCGGGGGGGGGGCCCCCGCCCCCCGGGGCGGGGGCCCGGGGGCCCCCCCCCCCCCCGGCCGCGCCCCCCCGGGGGGGGGGGGGGGGGCACCCCCCCCCCCGCCCCTCCTTCTGTCGGCTGCCGCCGGAACTACTTGCAGTCCTCACCACTGTTGATGCACCCGACCACCTGGTTCATCAGGTCGTCGTCCATCACGTTGATGAAGTCGTTGTGATCCGTGATCGGCTTGTGCAGCTGCTCCGGGAAGCTGTCCACCGCGTACGGGTTCTGCACCTGGCCGTTCTCGATGACCGGGGTGGGGATGTCGTACACCAGGCGGACCTGGAGCTGCGGAATGGCCTGGAAGCCGTTCGAGCAGGTGCCGTCGGCGTTCACGAACGCCATGTGGTCACGATGGTTGGCGCTGTCGATGTTCTGACCGTCCCAGCAGCTCTGGAAGTTGGTCGTGCGCACGACCTGGCTGCCCTGCGGGCACAGCGGGTACTTGTCCGTCACCTGCCGGTCCTCGAAGCCCGTGCAGGACCACGAGGTGTTGGCGTTGCCGTTGCCGTTGACGAACGCCTTGGCGTCACCGGTGATGATGCGCAGGAACTTCGGCATCGCCACGACGTCGCCCTGCTTGCTGCCGGCGAACCTCAGCTCGGCCTGGGCCGGCTTGAGGATCTTGCCGATGTTGCCCTCGGCGCCACCGCCCTGGTCGTTCGCGTCGAACTCCTGGGTACCGTCCTGGAGTCGGAGCACCGGCCAGTAGTACGTGGACTTGTCGCCCTGGTTCTGGCACGAGGTGTCGGCGTTGGCCAGGTCCTCGTCGCTGGAGAAGGCGTCGTTGTCCTGGTTGCCGACGTAGTCGTGCACGTGGTGCGCGCCGTTGTCGACGCCCGGGGCGGCGATCAGGTTGTCACTGTTGAAGATGTTGTTCTCGTTGGTACCGCACTCGGTGGTGAAGGTACCGGTGGAACCGCCGTCGCCGTTCGCCGCGAGCCCGTTCTGCAGATCGCGGGAGCCCGGCTGGACGTCGTTGATGTCGATGAAGTCCTCGGCCACCGGGCCCGCGACACCGTTGCCGTTGTCGTCCTGGTTCTGCCCGTCGCCCTGGTCCTGGCCGCCGTCCTGGCCGCCGTCCTGACCCTGGTCCTGGCCGCCGTCGTTCTGACCGCCGTCGTTCTGGCCGCCGCCCTGCTGCCCGTCGGCGGGGCGGCCGGTGCAGCCGGCGAGCCGGTCCAGGTCGTTGCCGGCCTTGCCGCCGGCCCGGTTGATCTCCAGCTTGATGCGGTCGATCAGTACCTTCCGGCGGTCCTTGAGCGGACCCAGGATGGAGTTCTGCACGAACTGCCCGTCCCCGGCCTGCGCGCGGCGCGTGGTGACGAGGCGCTGGTAGGCGTCGGTGATCTGCTGGTCCATAGAGGCCAGTTCACCGTCGACCTCACCGCGGGCCCGGTCCGGCACGTCACGGAGCTGCTGCCCGACGTCCGGGCAGTCGATCGTGGCGACCTGCTGCGCCCCTCTCGACTTCGTCCGGTTGTGGCCTCCGTCCTCGTGTGCCGAGGCATAGAAATTGGCCCAGATCAGCCCGCCCCCGCCGAGCGCCAGGGCCGCTACCCCGGCTACGGCCTTGGCGGCCAGCGGCGTACGGCGTTTTCTTGTGTTGCGTCCCATGGAACTCCTCTTGACCTTCCTTACGGGGGCATCCCATTGCGGGGCATTGAACGGCCCGACAGGAGTGAAGCGGCTCCCTTGAGTACGGGAGCCGCCCCACGGGTGTTCACCCGGCACCGGAATTGATGAGAAGTTCGTACGGCACACCGGTTTCAACAGGCCCTGGAGTACCGGGAGTTGCTGATCGCGCACCCGGTGTGAGGTCCGGTTTCAGCGGCCGTGGTCGAGATAGGCGAGTACGGCGAGGACGCGCCGGTTGTCGTCGTCCGAGACCTCGAGTCCCAGTTTGGCGAAGATGTTGGCGGTGTGCTTGGCGATCGCCCGCTCCGTCACCACCAGCTTCGCCGCGATGGCCGCGTTGGTCCGTCCCTGCGCCATCAGTTCCAGCACCTCCAGCTCGCGGGGCGTCAGCCGGGCCAGCGGCCGGTCGTCGCCCGACTGCCGCGCCAGTAGCTGCTGGATCACCTGCGGGTCCATCGCCGTACCTCCCTGGGCCACCCGTCGTACCGCGTCCACGAACTGCTCCGCGTCGAACACCCGGTCCTTCAGCAGATAGCCGACGCCGCCACTGCCGTCCGCCAGCAGCTCCCGCGCGTACAACTGCTCCACGTGCTGCGACAGCACCAGCACCGGCAGCCCCGGCCGTCCGCGCCGCGCCTCCAGCGCGCACTGCAGGCCCTCGTCGGTATGGGTCGGCGGCAGCCGTACGTCGACCACGGCGACGTCGGGGTCCCGCTCGGCCAGCGCGCGGGTCAGCTCGGGCCCGGACTCCACCGCCGCGACGATCTCGAAGTCGTGCGCCTCGAGGAGCCGGACGAGTCCGTCGCGCAGCAGGAACAGGTCTTCGGCTAGGACAACACGCAAGGGAGCTCCATGGTGACCATGGTGGGACCGCCCGCGGGGCTGCTGACGGCCAGGACGCCGTCGAATGTACCCAGTCGCCGCTCCACCCCGGTCAGTCCCGAGCCGGCGCCGATCACCGCGCCGCCCCGGCCGTTGTCGGTGACCGTCACCCGCAGCAACCCCTCGGAGTGGTGCACGTCGATCCAGACCCGGTCCGCGCCCGAGTGCTTCACCGCGTTGGTGAGCACCTCGCTCACCGCGAAGTACGCCGCCGACTCCACCGGCGCCCCGGCCCGCCCGGTCGGCTCCACGTTCACCTCCGTCGCCACCGGCAGCCGCAGCGCCAGCGCCCGCACCGCGTCACCGAGGCCGCGTTCGGCCAGCACCGGCGGATGGATGCCGCGCACCAGCTCCCGCAGCTCCGTCAGCGCCTCGGCGGACGACTGCCGGGCCTGCGTCAGCAGCGCGCGCGCCTTCGCCGGGTCCTTCTCCAGCAGCGCCTCGACCGTGCCCAGGTCCATGCCCATGGCGACCAGGCGGGCCTGCGCCCCGTCGTGCAGATCCCGCTCGATGCGCCGCAGTTCGGCGGCGGAGGTGTCCACGGCGTCCCGCCGGGTCTCCGTCAGCACCCGCACCCGCTCGGCCAGTTCGCCCCGGTCCGAGCCGAGGACGGCACGGGTGAGCAGGAAGTGCCCGTGCAGCAGGCGCGGGGTGATGAAGTGGGCCAGGAACAGCAGGGCCAGGGCGAGCACCCCGGCGCCGAGCGCGGACACCTGGTCGGTGA
This sequence comes from Streptomyces sp. NPDC048584, assembly GCF_043199595.1. Classification (NCBI taxonomy): domain Bacteria; kingdom Bacillati; phylum Actinomycetota; class Actinomycetes; order Kitasatosporales; family Streptomycetaceae; genus Streptomyces; species Streptomyces sp. NPDC048584. Next base: position 168,750 of record NZ_JBICWF010000018.1, on the reverse strand, counting down.
CCCGCACGAAGCCGTACCAGTACCCGTCGGGCAGCACCCGCCACAGGCCGACCGCGATCGCCAGGCCCTCCAGCGGATAGACCAGCAGCGCGAACGGCAGCAGCGCGGTGACGAAGCCCGCGGTCATGTCGACCGGCAGCCAGCGCAGGTCCCGCCAGGTCGCCGGGTCGCCCAGCATCCCGAACGTCCGCCCCCACGGGTTGGCGTCCTCGGGTATCGGCCGGTACGACGGCGCGATCCGCACCCCGCCCCACTCGGCCGCCAGCACCCGCCGCCCGTTCGCGAACGCCCGCACCCCTTCCAGTACGTACGGGGTGGTGACGATGCCGACACCGATCGGGATCAGCGCGATGGACACCACGGACAGCACGAAGCACAGCACCGCCCCCGGCAGCGTCACCAGGGCGAGCGCCAGCCCCCGTAGCGCGGCGAGCGCGATGCCCCGCCCCGTGTTCCGCCCGCCGCCGCTTCTCGTGTCTGTGGTCATGGCACAAGTCTGACGGGGCGCGGCGGGCGGGGCACTGGGCCGGACACCCGGCCCGGAGGTGGTGTTACCTACACCCCTCCCGCGATGCCGAGCACCTTCGCCTCCACCTCCGGGTCGAGCCCCTTGACCGTACGGTCCGGCCGCTGGGGCGCCGTACCACCGATCCCTCGCAGCCAGGCCCAGGTGTCGGCCACGGTCTCTGCGACCGGGCGGCAGCGCAGGCCCGTCGCGACCGCCCGGGAGACGTCCGCCGAGTGCAGCGCGTCGTGCAGATCGGTGCCCGGCGGCACCCACACCGGCAGCTGCGTCCACGGCTCGATCCCCGCGCCGAGGATCACCTCCGGCGCGGTCCACCGCAGTTCCGCCATGCCCCCCGTCACACGGACACAGGCGTCGAGCAGCTCGCCCATCGTGGTGTGCCCCTGCGGCGACATCAGGTTGTACGGCCCGCTGAGGCCCTGCTCCGCCGCCCCGAGGATCCACTCCGCGAGGTCACGGACATCGGCGTACTGCAGCGGCAGCTCCCGCGGCCCCGGCGCGAGCACCGGCCCGCCGCGCGCCGTACGGGCCAGCCACCAGGGCAGCCGGCCCACGTTCTCGTACGGCCCGATCAGCAGCCCCGCCCGCACCAGCAGCGACCGGTCCGCGCCGAAGGCGTCCACGGCGGCCAGCTCACCACCCCGCTTGTCCCGCGCGTAGTCCGTGGCCCCGGCGTCGGCCGAGGCGCCCTCCACCACCGGAGCCCGCTCGGTGTACCCGGCGGGCGGCGCCCACTCGTACACCGAGCAGCTCGACACGTACACATACCGTCCGGCGCGGTCCCGCAGCAGCCGTGCCGTGTCCCGCACCGCGCGCGGCGCGGCCGACCAGGAGTCGACGACGACGTCCCACCGGCCGGGGTCCTCGTCGAGCGCGGCCAGACCGTCGAGCGCCGTGCGGTCGCCCAGCAGCGTCCGCGCGCCGTGCGGGGCCTCGTGCCGCCCTCGGTGGAAGACGGTCACCTCCCAGCCCCGGCCCAGGGCCGCCTCGACGACGGCCCGGCCCGCGAACTCCGTACCGCCCAGCATCAGAAGTCTCATACCGGTGACTCTGCCCGGCCGGGCGGCACGGGGGAACGGGAATCTGCTGTCGGCAGACCGGTTCAGTGCGCGGCCGCGGGCACGTACTTGTAGCCGACCCGGCGTACCGTGCGGATCGCGTCGCGGTGCCCGGCGCCCAGCTTGCGGCGCAGCCGGGCGATGTGGACGTCGACGGTACGGCCGTCGCCGACATGGCCGTAGCCCCACACCGTGCCCACGAGATGATCCCGGGTGTGCACCCGGCCCGGGTGCGCGACGAGATGGGCGAGAAGCTCGAACTCCAGGTAGGTCAGGTCGAGTTGTCGCCCGTCGACCTGGGCGGTGCGCTGCACGGGGTCGACCCGGATCAGCGCGTCGTCGTCGGCCCCGGAGCCGGCCGGCTCCGGCACCGCGACCGGGAACGGCGGCTGCTGGTCGGCGGGGACCAGCACCAGATAGCCGACCATCGGGGGACGGCCGGGCAGCACCGGCAGGGCGTGCTGCGGGGCGGGCAGCCAGGTGGCGCCCGGCGGCAGCAGATCCGCGACGGTCACCACCTCGTCCCGGTCGACGGCGCGCAGCCGGTGCCGGGGCGGAAGGGACACGGGGGCGGAGGGGGCGGAGGTCAGGGAGCGGGTGGTCGCCATGAGTCGTCAGCTCTTTCGCGCGAAGGGGTTCGTCGAGGACGTACGCGGTTCGCGCCGGCCGAAGGCCGCCGGGGGTCCGGGATGTGCCGGGTGCCCGGGCTTCAGAGGGCCGGTGCGTTCGTCACGCGACAACAGACCCGGTCGAAGTCGTGGTGCTGACGGGAAGGCCAGAACGGCTCGAGGTCACGGCGACCCGTCACGTCGTACTTCCGGAAGCTGGCCATACGCCCATTGAAGCAGACCCACGCGCCCGGCAGGAGCCCCCTCTCACCGCTCGGACAACGCGAAGGGGCGCCCACCCCGACCGGTGGACGCCCCTCGCTCGCCTGTACGGATCAGACCTGGCCGGCCTTCTCCAGCGCGGTGCAGCAGGTGTCGACCAGCAGCCGCGTCACCACGTACGGGTCGACGTTGGCGTTCGGACGGCGGTCCTCGATGTAGCCCTTGCCGTCCTTCTCGACCTGCCACGGGATGCGCACCGAGGCGCCACGGTCCGAGACGCCGTACGAGTACTCGTTCCACGGCGCGGTCTCGTGCAGGCCGGTGAGCCGGTCGTCGATGCCGGCGCCGTAGTTCTTCACGTGGTCCAGCGGCTTGGAGCCCTCGCCGAGCGACTCGCAGGCGGTGATGATCGCGTCGTAACCCTCGCGCATCGCCTTGGTGGAGAAGTTGGTGTGCGCGCCCGCGCCGTTCCAGTCGCCCTTGACCGGCTTGGGGTCGAGGGTGGCGGAGACGTCGAAGTCCTCGGCGGTGCGGTAGAGCAGCCAGCGCGCCACCCACAGCTGGTCGGAGACCTCCAGCGGCGCCAGCGGGCCGACCTGGAACTCCCACTGGCCGGGCATGACCTCGGCGTTGATGCCGGAGATGCCGAGACCGGCCTTCAGGCAGTTCTCCAGGTGCGCCTCGACGACGTCACGGCCGAAGATCTCGTCCGAGCCCACACCGCAGTAGTAGCCGCCCTGCGCGGCCGGGAAGCCGCCCTCGGGGAAGCCGAGCGGGCGGGTGCCCTTGAAGAAGGTGTACTCCTGCTCGATGCCGAAGACCGGCTCCTGGGCGGTGAACTTCCCGGCGACCTCGGCCAGCGCGGCCCGCGTGTTGGACTCGTGCGGCGTCATGTCCGTGTTCAGGACCTCGCACAGGACGAGGATGTCGTCACCGCCGCGGATGGGGTCCGGGCAGACGAAGACCGGCTTGAGGACACGGTCGGAGGCGTGCCCCTTGGCCTGGTTGGTGGAGGAACCGTCGAAGCCCCAGATCGGCAGGTCCGCGCCCTTGGCGTCGTCGCCCAGGATCTTCGTCTTGGAACGCAGCTTGGCGGTCGGCTCGGTGCCGTCGATCCAGATGTACTCGGCCTTGAAGCTCACGGTCCACATCCTTCGGGGTGGGGCTGGGCGCTGGTGCGGGTGCTGCGGCACTGGGGCGCCGCCGTCGATGCCACGCAGCCTGTCAACAGGCGATTTCCCGGCCGTTGCCCGCGTGTGAACCCCGTGTTACCTGCCGCCGCCGTGTCCCGCCGCACCGCGTGCCCCGGCCGCCGGGACACGGACGGGCCCGCCGCCCCGTGGGGGAGCGGCGGGCCCTGGGAATCCGCGACGAACCCGGGTGTCAGCCGACCTTCTCGATCACCGCCCGGCGGATCAGGAACTTGCCCGCCTCCCGGACCTGCTCGAAGGCCGCGTTGTTCAGCAGCACACAGCTGCCGGACACCGAAGTGACCTCCACCGTCGTGGACTTGTTGTTGTCCAGGTTGGTGACTTTCAGCTTCGTACCGGCCGGGAACTGGTTGCTGGACGCGGCAGGGGCGCCGTCCTCACCGGAGAGGGTGACGGTCGACCCGTTGCACACCTGCTCACCGGAGGCCTGCGCCGCCCCGCCGTCCTCCTCCGCCGCCGGCTGCGAGGGGGCGGGCTGCTCCGGCTGTGCGGGCTGCTGCGGCTGGGAGCCCTGAGCCGACTCCCCCACCGTGCACCCGGACGCCTCCTGCTGGACCCTGATCTGGGCGATGACCGCCTCGCGGTTGGCGATCCGCGCCTCCGACTGCGCGTCGGGCGCGGCCCGCTGGCCCTCGATGAACCTCTCGTTGTTGCCGAGCGCGGTGGCGAGGCCCTGACAGACGGTCGAGTCCGCCGCGGACTTGGTGGTGGCCGCCGGCGGGGTGGCGTTCGACGTGGTCGCCATGACGAAGGCGCCGCCTCCCGCCACCGTCGCGGCGCTCAGCAACAGTGCGAGCTTCTTCTTCGGACCGAGACTTCTCCTGCGCGACATGCGCGCCTCCTCGAAGCGGTAGGGGGGCGTACGCCGCTATGTACGAGATACCGAACGGAGTTACTCATCGGTCGGCCCAGTTCGCCGAAGTGGCCTGCGTCACACGGCGGTTCAGCGGGAGAGGGCGTCCCGCACGGCGTCCTCGGTGCGGCCCACGACCGCCGTACCGTCGTCCGCCGTGATGATCGGCCGCTGGATCAGCCGCGGATGCGCGGCGAGCGCCGCCACCCACCGGTCCCGCGCGCCGGCGTCCCGCGCCCACTCCCCGAGCCCCAGCTCCTTCGCCTCCGCCTCCTGGGTCCGCGTGATGTCCCACGGCTCCAGGCCCAGCCGCCGAAGCACCTCCCGGATCTCGTCCTCGCCCGGCACCTCCTCCAGATACCGGCGGACGGTGTACTCGGCCCCCTCCGCGTCGAGCAGGCTGATGGCGCTACGGCACTTGGAACAGGCCGGATTGATCCAGATCTCCATGACGGACACCGTACGCCGCTCCCTCTCTGTTCGATTCCTCGACTGTGCCGCGGGGGCCTGCCGGGGCCGCTGTGACGCCCTGGCAGAACCCGTGTCCACCAGGCCCTTTACCCGCGCGCTCAGGCCTGCTGATTGTCAGTGGCGGACGGTAGAATGGGAGCAGTGTTCGAGGGAATCGCCGGGGTCGTCATGGACCTCGGCGGGCCGCCCCGACCGCGACAGGAGGATGCCCGTGCCCGCTGCCGCACTGAAGCCGAAGCCCCTGCCCACCCAGTCCACCGCGAAGCGTCCCGTGCTGCTCGAAACGCCCTGCGCCCCGGCGGAGAAGCGCCCGCTCCCGCCGGGCCGTCCGCGGCACTGGTACGTCACGCACAACCGCCGGCTCAAGGCGATGCGGCTCGCCATCGCCCTGCTCGACTCCGGCGTCTACCTGCCCACCCAGGCCCGGGACGAGAGGATCCGCGCCACGGCGTCGCTGATCGGCGTCCACCCCCCGTCGGACACCACCTGCCACATGGTCCGCGCCTTCATGCGCTACAACCGCTGAGAGCGGGACCGGTGCCGGGCGCCTCCCCTGGGGGCGCCCGGCACCGCCGTGCCGCGCGCTGAGGCAGTATGGCGGGGGAGGGCGCACCACCCTCATCCCCGAAGTCGGCGTGCGCGGCCGGTACTTGTACCGGAAGGGCCGCGCGGACACGCCCCGCCGGAGACGAAAGGCACGACGGTTGGCTGAGCAGAGGACGGTTTCGGTCCCGTCGTCCTGGATGACGCCGTCCGGCCGGTACGGACGCGCCGTCGCCCGGACGTGCGACCTCGGTATCGCCCTGGTCGTCCTGGTGGCGGCGGAGTACTACAGCGCCGAATACGACCTGCTCATGGGCGGTCTGATGGCCCTGAGCCTGCTGGCCCGCAGGCGGTTCCCCGGTACGGTGATGGCGGTCGTGCTGGCGCTGAGCGCCGTCCAGTTCGCCCTGTCCGAACTGCCGGAATTCGAGCTGGCCTCGGCGCCCGCCTCGTACGACGTGGCCGTGCTGTTCGCCATGATGTCGGTCGTCCACCACTCCCGGGCCACCTGGATGCCGTACCTCGCGGGCGCCGCGGTGCTGCTGGCCCCGGCGGCCGGGACGGTGGACATAACCGCTTCCGGCATCGAGCCGTTCGTCGACCTCCAGACGCTGCTCATCTACTGGGGCCTGACGCTGACGGTCTGGCTCACCGCCTTCGCCCTGCACACTCGGCGCCTCTACGCCGAGAGCCAGGCGGCCCGCGCCTGGCACGCCGAGCGGGAACAGGAGCAGCGGGTCCGGCTGGCCGCGACCCGGGAGCGGGCCGAGATCGCCCGTGAACTGCACGATGTGGTGGCGCACAGCCTGGCCGTGATGATCCTTCAGGCCGACGGCGCCGGATCCGTGCTGCGCACGTCACCGGACATGGCCGAATCCGCGCTGAAGACGATCGCCGCCACGGGCCGGGACGCCATCGACGACATGCACCGCATCGTCCGGGTGCTGCGCGAGGGAAACCCGGACTCCGGCACCCCGCACCCCGCCGACGGCGAACCGCCACGGCGCCTGATCACCCTCGACGAGATCGAGGTCGTCGCCGACCGCGCACGGGCCGCCGGGCTGACCGTGGACGTGTCGGTCGAGGTCGGCGAGGGACGGCTGTCGCCGGCGGAGGAGATGACGGCCTTCCGCGTCGTCCAGGAGTGCCTCACCAACGTGCTCCGCCACGCCGGAGCCGGGGCCGGGGTCGACATCCGGCTCCGCGAGGAGCGGGGCACACTGCTGATCGACGTGACCGACGACGGAGCGGGCACCCTCGCGGGCGGCGGCGTCGGCGGCCGCTCCGGGGGGAACGGACTCGTGGGGATGCGGGAGCGGGCGGAACTCGCCGGCGGCACCTTCGAGGCCGGCCCCCGGCTCGGCAGCGGATGGCACGTACACGCCTCGATTCCGACAAGGACGGCATGATGGCACAGGCAGACGGACCGATCCGCGTGGTCGTCGTGGACGACCAGCCCCTGATCCGGGCCGGCTTCTCCATGGTGCTGGCCGGCCAGGACGACATCGACGTCGTGGGGGAGGCGGAGAACGGGGCGGACGCCCTCGACCTGCTGCGGAAGGTCGAGGCGGACGTCGTCATCATGGACATCCGCATGCCCGTCATGGACGGCATCCAGGCCACGGAACAGCTGACGCGGTGGGACAGTCCGCCCGGCGTGCTGGTGCTGACCACCTTCGACAACGACGAGGACGCCTTCGCGGCGCTGCGCGCCGGAGCCGGCGGCTTCCTGCTGAAGAACGCCCCCGCCGCGGAGGTCGTGAACGCCATCCGGGTCCTGGCCGCGGGGGAGTCGGTGGTGGCGCCGCGCATCACCCGGCTGCTCCTCGACCGGGTCTCGGACCGGCTCGCGCCGGCGAACGGACAGGCCGAACGGCTGGACGCCCTCACCGCGCGTGAGCGGGACGTGCTCGCCCTGGTCGCCCGGGGGCTGTCCAACGCCGAGATCGCGGGGGACCTGTACGTCGCGGAGGCCACGGTGAAGACCCATCTGGGCAACCTCATGGCCAAACTCCACCTGCGGGACCGTGCCCAGGCCGTCGTGTTCGCCTATGAGTCCGGGCTGGTCCGTCCCTCCCCCTGAGGGTGCGGAAGCGCCCCCGGGTTCTGCACCCGGGGACGCAGAGTCCCCCCGGTCCGGTGTGCCAGATCCGCGGCGTCCGATCTCGGATCCGTGGCCGATGTCCGGCGGGCCGCCGGAATCCAGACTTCTCACTGTCGCCGAACGCGGCCGAGAAGACACCGGAGGACCCGATGAACACCACGCCCACCACCGCCCCCGCCACGCCGGACCGCGGGCGGAACCGTCTCGTCATCGGCGCGGCCACCGCCGTGATCGCCGGTGCCCTGGTCGCCGGGGCGGGCTACTGGTGGCTGGACCGCGACGAGCTCAGCCAGGCGTCCGCCGCCGACTGCCGCATGGCGCAGCGCATCATCACCGAGGCCGAGGAGATCTCCACCGGCCCCGCACCGGACGCGCGGACGTGGTGGAAGAAGACCGGCGACGAGCGCCGCGCGCAGATGAAGGACGGCTACCTCGGGGCCAAGGTCTCCCGCTACGAGGGGTGGGCGCTCGCGACCGCCCAGAAGTCCCCCGAGGCGCCGTCCGCGAAGGACGTGAGGGACCTCGAGGAAGAGACGCGGGGCCACTGCTCGGACTCCGGCGTCACCCTGTCCATGCCGCCGCTCGGCGCCTGACCCGGATCGCGGAGACCGCCCCCATGGCTGCCCACACCGCCGCCCGCGACCGCGCACCCGACGACGACGTCATCACCACCACCGCCCTGACGAAGACCTACCGTCAGGGCACCACCGAGGTACGGGCCCTCGACGGGGTGTCCGTCGGCATCCGGCGCGCCCGCTTCACCGCCGTCGTCGGCCCCTCCGGGTCGGGCAAGTCGACCCTGATGCACTGCGTCGCCGGACTCGACACCGTCACCTCCGGCAGCATCGTCCTGGACGGAACGGAGATCACCGGGCTGTCCGACCGCCAGCTGACCCGGGTGCGCCGCAAACGCGTCGGGTTCGTCTTCCAGTCCTTCAACCTGCTGCCCCAGCTGACGGCCTACGAGAACATCGTGCTGCCCGTCACCATGTCCGGCGGGCGACCGGACCGCGACCTGGTGGACCACCTCTGCGACGTCCTCGGCATCGCCCACCGGATGGCGCACCGGCCCGCCGAGCTGTCCGGCGGCCAGCAGCAGCGGGTCGCGGTGGCCCGCGCGCTGGTGGCCCGGCCTGCCGTGGTCTTCGCCGACGAACCCACCGGCAACCTCGACTCCCGGGCCGGCGACGAAGTCCTCACCATGCTGCGCCGGTCCGTCGACGAGCTCGGCCAGACGGTCGTCATGGTCACCCACGACCCCGCGGCGGCGCGGTACGCGGACCGGGTGCTGACCCTCGGGGACGGACGAGTCGTCCAGGACGAGGACATCGTCCCCACCGGGCGGGCCGCCGCACTCGTCACCGGCCTCAGGGCGGGGCGGCGATGAGGAACCCCTGGCGCGCGACCGTCCTGGGCTCCCAGGTGGCGGAGCTGCTGCGGCGGCCCGGACGGTTCGCGGCGACCGGACTGTCGCTGCTGATCGCCGCGTTCGTCGTCTTCGGGACCGTCATGGCCCAGCAGATCATCACCGCGACCGTCGTCGAGAACTTCCGCGGGACACCCGAAGCGGTGTCGCTGGTGGTCGAACCGGGCGGCGGTGAGGACATCGGCGAGGACCGCCTCCGCGAGATCCGCGAGACGCCCGGAGTCACCGAGGCCGTCGGCCGGCTGGACGGAGGCGCCCCGCTGGACGGCAGCGCCGTGGAACGCTACCTCGCGCTGTCCGCGGACCCCGGCACCGGCGCCCTGGCGGAGGTCCGCCTGATCGAAGGCGCCTACCCCTCCGGGCCGGGCCGGCTCGCCGTCGACACGCGGGCCGCGCGGGAATACGATCTCGCCCCGGGCTCGTCGCTCACCCTGCTGCGGCCCGCACCCGACGGCGAGATCACCCGACGTGTCACGGTCCGGGTCAGCGGCATCGTCCGCGGCACCGCCACGAACGACACGGAGCCCACGGGGTACGCCCCCGGCCCTCGACTCGGGAAGCTGCTCGGCACGTCCGGCTACTCCCGCGTCGACATCCGCACCGGCACCGCGGCCTCCGCCCCGGCGGATCAGGCGCGGCTGACGGAGCGGATCCGGCAGGCGGTGCCCGGAGCGCGGGTGCGGTCCGGGGACGAGGTGCGGCAGGAGGAGGCCCGCCAGGCGGTGGCGGAGGCGAAGGACACCCTGGAGCTGGTCAACGTCTTCCTCGCCGTCGCCGTCGGCGCGGCCGTGCTCGTCGCGACCTCCACCTTCCGCATCGTCTTCGCACGGCGCGTACGCCAGCTGGCGCTGCTGCGTGCCATCGGGGCGACCCCGCGCAGGCTCGCCGCCGCGCTCGTCGCCGAAGGGGCGGTGGTCGGACTGCTGGCCGGCGCGACCGGTGTGCCGACGGCCTGGGGCTGCGGGCTGCTCGTCCCCTCGGTCGCCGGACGGTTCGGTCACGATCTGTCCGTCCCGTCCCACCTCCCGCCGGCCGAGGCCGTGCTCACCGTGCTCGGCACGGGTCTCCTCGCGGTCCTCGCCGTCCTGGCCCCGTCCCTGACCGCCTCCCGGGTCTCCCCGCTCCAGGCCCTGCGCAGCGCGGCGTCCGGGGAGGGCCCGGCGAACGGCACCGGCCGGACCCTGCTGGGACTGCTCTGTGCGGCGGGCGCCGCGCTCCTGGCCTGGCAGCAGTACACCGGACTGCCCCAGCCGGGCGACACGGACTACGACCGGTTCGCCGCGCTGACCGTCGTGGTGCTCTCGGGGGGGCTGGCCTTCCTGGCCCTGATCGCCCTCGGACCCCGTCTGGTCCGGCCGGTGCTGTCCGCCGTCGCCGTGCCGCTGCGCCGCACCGGTGCGGCCGGCCGCCTCGCGGTCGCGGGCGTCGGGGGTGCGCCCGGCCGGGCGGCCTCCGTCTCGGTCGTCGTCGCCCTCGGCGTCTGCCTGGTCGGCTCGACGCTGACCTGCCTCGCCTCCCTGAACGCCTACGAACGGTACCGGCAGGCGGTGGAGGCCCCCGCCGACTTCCGCCTGTACGCGAGGGACGGCGGGACGCTGGACCGGTCGCTGGCCGCCGATCTGGCCTCCCGCCCCGGACTCGTCGACGTGACCGCGTTCCGCACGGCGGAGGTCGTCGAGAGCACCCGCGGCGCGACGGTCTCCGACCTCGACCTCACCGCCGTCCGCTCCGGCGTGGGCCTGACCGCCCGCACCGGCTCCCTCGACCGCCTCGGACCCGCCCACGTCGTGGTGGACGCCGACCACGCCCACCGGCTCGGCGTCCGGGCCGGTGACCGCGTGACCCTGACCTTCGAGGGACGCCCTGTCCGGCTCACCGTGGCGGCGACGCTGCCCGGAGCCGGGCCCTACGGCGGCGACTTCTTCGTCCCGCCCGCGGACCTCACCCGTATGGGAGCGGACGCCGCGCCCACCGCGGTCACCGCCAACGCCTCCGAGGACGGCGCCCGGGGGCGGATACGCGCGCAGCGGGCCATCACCGGGACACTGACCGGTCCGCAGCGCGGCGACGGCCGGGTCATCGCGGAGGACCCGGCGGGCCAGGGCGGTGAGCCGGACGACCTGCGCACGATGGCCACGACAGTGATCATGGTGCTGGGGCTGACCGTCCTGGTGGCGGTCGTCGGAGTCGCCACGACGGCGAGCCTCACCGTCGTCGAACGCACACGCGAGTTCGGGCTGCTGCGGGCCCTGGGCCTCGGCGGGGCGGCCGTGCACCGCATGGTCACGGTGGAGTGCGCGCTCTACGGCGTACTGGGCGGAGTCCTCGGACTGGCCCTCGCCCTGCCGTACTCCTGGCTGGTGGTCCGTGTCGCCGAGACCAGCGCCCCGTTCAGCGTGCCGGCCGGGCAGCTCGCGGCGGTCCTCACCGTCCTCGTCCTGGTGACCGCCGCCGCGGGCATGGTGCCCGCCCTCCGCGCCTCGCGGACCTCACCGACGGTCGCCGTCGCCGGGTCCGACTAGGGCCTGTCTGACAATTCCCGTCGCGCGGCAGACGGGGATTGTCAGACAGGCCCTAGGGACGTGGCGGGAGACGGACGGTCGGAATACGCGCGCCGGGGCCCGGTGAGCGGGCGGCGTCGCGGGGATCAGTACGGCCGGAAGTCGAGGTACCCGAGCAGCACGATCACCGCGGCGACGGACCCGAGCACCACGGCCGTCGACACCCATGACGAGCGCCCGGCCGATCCCCTGTGCTCCGGCTCACCACGGAACGGCACCGGTCCGGGCGGGTTGTCCTTCCAGCGGGCGGCGAGCATCCTGGCTCGCGCCGACGGCTCCTTGTGCACGGCGCCGTCCGCCCACTTGATGTCGAACTCGCGCTCGTCGTCGTGCCTTTCGGACATCCCCGTGACCTTCTCTCGAACAACCGTGTCGGTTCCAGGATCCCTCCCAGGCCGTGAGGAGGGAAGCTTTCCGGTCATCCGGACCACCAAGTGCGCCATGTCATCGGTCGGTGTGAGAGAAAGCCGCCGCCGGCACTCGCAACAGGAGTGCCGGCGGCGGCTCGGTCCTCGGCCGGGGGGAGCGGTCACCCGCTCCGGCCCGGGCGGGATCACACGTCGAAGTAAAGCTCGAACTCGTGCGGGTGCGGGCGGAGCTGGAGCGGCGCGATCTCGTTGGTGCGCTTGAAGTCGATCCACGTCTCGATCAGGTCCGGCGTGAAGACGTCGCCCTGGAGGAGGAACTCGTGGTCGGCCTCGAGGCGGTCGAGGACGGCGCCGAGGGAGGTCGGGACCTGCGCCACGTTCGCGTGCTCCTCGGGAGCCAGCTCGTAGAGGTCCTTGTCGATCGGCTCGGCCGGCTCGATCTTGTTCTTGATGCCGTCCAGACCGGCCAGGAGCAGCGCCGAGAAGGTCAGGTACGGGTTGCCGGAGGCGTCCGGGGCACGGAACTCGACGCGCTTGGCCTTCGGGTTCGAGCCCGTGATCGGGATACGCATCGCGGCGGAGCGGTTGCGCTGCGAGTACACCAGGTTCACCGGCGCCTCGAAGCCCGGCACCAGACGGTGGTACGAGTTCACCGTCGGGTTGGTGAAGGCCAGCAGCGACGGGGCGTGCCGCAGGATGCCGCCGATATAGTAGCGGGCCGTGTCCGACAGGCCGGCGTAGCCCTGCTCGTCGTAGAAGAGCGGCTCGCCGCCCGCCCACAGCGACTGGTGGACGTGCATGCCCGAACCGTTGTCACCGAAGATCGGCTTCGGCATGAAGGTCGCGGTCTTGCCGTTGCGCCAGGCCACGTTCTTCACGATGTACTTGAAGAGCTGCAGGTCGTCGGCGGCGGCGAGCAGGGTGTTGAACTTGTAGTTGATCTCCGCCTGGCCGGCCGTGCCCACCTCGTGGTGCTGGCGTTCGACCTGGAGGCCCGACTTGGCCAGTTCCAGGGAGATCTCGGCACGCAGGTCGGCGAAGTGGTCGACCGGCGGGACCGGGAAGTAGCCGCCCTTGTAGCGGACCTTGTAACCGCGGTTGTCCTCCAGCGCACCGGTGTTCCAGGCGCCCGCCTCGGAGTCGATGTGGTAGAAGGACTCGTTCTCCGAGGTCTTGAAGCGCACGCTGTCGAAGACGTAGAACTCGGCCTCCGGGCCGAAGAACGCGGTGTCCGCGACACCCGTGGAGGCGAGGTAGGCCTCGGCCTTGCGGGCCACGTTGCGCGGGTCGCGGGAGTAGGCCTCGCCCGTGATCGGGTCGTGGATGAAGAAGTTGACGTTCAGCGTCTTGTCGCGGCGGAACGGGTCGACACGCGCCGTGGACAGGTCCGCGCGCAGCGACATGTCGGACTCGTGGATGGCCTGGAAGCCGCGGATCGAGGACCCGTCGAAGGCCAGCTCCTCGTCCGGGTCGAACGCCTCCGCAGGCACCGTGACGTGCTGCATCACACCCGGGAGGTCGCAGAACCGGACGTCGATGAACTTGACGTCCTCGTCCGCGATGAACTTCTTGGCCTCGTCGGCGTTCTGGAACATCCAGCTCCTCCTACTCCCGACCGTCCCGCCGGGGTGGTAGATCGTTCGTGCGGCCAGTGCGGGTGGCACACGCTGCACTCGACCCTAGGGACGGGTCATTTCTCGTGCGTGACCCATTTGTTTCGCACAAGTTAACCGGCCCCTCTCCCACGGTAGCCCCGACGCACCCCGCCGTCCTGTGGTCATATCCGGGCGCAGTACCGTGGACGGGTGGACAACAGGCAAGCAATCGGATCATGGCTCTCCGGGCCCCGCGCGGCCCTGGAGGAGGCCGGTGCCGAGTTCGGCTACCGGGGCGAGCAGCTGGGGCTGCCGGAGGACGGACCGGGCTCGATCGCGCGCCCCGGCCGCAGGTTCGGCGCCCTCGCCGTGGACTGGGGCCTGTGCATGCTGATCGCATACGGTCTCATCACCGACGGCTACGACGGACAGTCGACCGGCAACTGGGCGCTGCTGGTGTTCCTGGTGCTGAGCGTCCTCACCGTCGGCACCCTCGGCTTCACCCCCGGCAAGCGGCTGTTCGGGCTGCGGGTCGTCGCCCTGGACACCGGCCGGGTCCAGCCGCTGCGCGGACTGGTGCGCACGGCGCTGCTGTGCCTCGCCGTCCCCGCCCTCGTCTGGGACCGCGACGGCCGCGGACTGCACGACCGGCTGGCCCGCACGGTCGAGGTCCGCGCCTGACACCCGTCCACGCGTTCGTTACGACGACGGGGGCGCCGGAAGTGATTCCGGCGCCCCCGTCGTCGTAACGGAAAAGGGGTGGGGGTCAGCGGCCGCGCTGGCCGCCGCCCTTCGGGAGCCGCATCCCCTTGGGCATCGGGCCCTTCGGCAGCGGCATGTTGCTCATCAGGTCGCCCAGGGCGCGCAGCCGGTCGTTGGTCGCGGTGACCTGCGGGCCGGTGAGCACACGGGGCAGCTTGAGCATGGTCGTACGGACCTTCTTCAGCTCGACCTGGCCCTCGCCCGTTCCCACGATCAGGTCGTGCACCGGGACGTCCGCGACGATGCGGTTCATCTTCTTCTTCTCGGCGGCCAGCAGGCTCTTCACCCGGTTCGGGTTGCCCTCGGCGACCAGCACGATGCCGGCCTTGCCGACCGCGCGGTGCACCACGTCCTGGCTGCGGTTCATCGCCACCGCCGGAGTCGTCGTCCAGCCCCGGCCGATGTTGTCGAGCACGGCCGCGGCGGCGCCCGGCTGTCCCTCCATCTGCCCGAAGGCGGCCCGCTCGGCCCGGCGCCCGAACACGATCGCCGTCGCGAGGAAGGCGAACAGGAGGCCCAGGATGCCGAGATAGATGGGGTATCCGAGCAAGAAACCGATCGCGAGGAAGACACCGAAGGTGACGATTCCGACAGCCGCGAGTACAAGACCGATCTTCTTGTCGGCCCTGCGGGTCATCTTGTAGGTCAGGGCGATCTGTTTCAGTCGCCCGGGGTTCGCAGCGTCCGCTGCGGTTTCCTTCCTCGCCATGACATGAAGTCTACGTGTCCCCGGAGGGGGCGGAGGCTCAGGGGCGGGTCGCCGGGGACGGGGTGGTCCCGGCCAGGTCGAGCACGCGCTGCGCCTCGACCCGGTCCCTGGCGCGGCGGCGGTCCTCGAGCACCGAGGCCCAGGCGTTGCGGCGGGCGGTGCGCTGGCCGCCGCTCATCAGCAGCGACTCGACGGCGCGCAGCGCCGTGGTGAAGGACGGGATGGCGGTGGCGCGGACGGGCGCGGCCTGCATGGTGGAGATCCCTCTCGGTGCCGGCGGGTAGCGGAGTACGTGCGGTGATTCCAGGCTCACGCACTGGTGTTACCAGTGCGTGACCGACCGGTCAAACGGGCATGAAGGCTCGGGTGACGGGCCCGGAACGCCGACGCGGTCCCGACCTGTGCCCTCATCTGCGAGGACGGTCGGGACCGCGTCGTATCGGCCATTACTGGCCGGTAGTGCCTTGTGCGTGAATTCACACGCGATGGGCGGTGTGCCGGGGACGGCTGCGGGCAGGGTCAGACGGCCTGCGAGGCCGCGTACGCGCCACGCTTCTCGATCGCCATCCCGTAGAGCCGGCCGGCGCGGTACGAGGAGCGGACCAGCGGGCCGGACATCACACCGGAGAAGCCGATCTGCTCGGCCTCCTCCTTCAGCTCCACGAACTCGTGCGGCTTCACCCAGCGCTCGACCGGGTGATGGCGCACGGAGGGCCGCAGATACTGGGTGATGGTGATCAGCTCGCAGCCCGCCTCGTGCAGCTGCCTGAGCGCCTCGCCGACCTCCTCACGGGTCTCGCCCATGCCGAGGATCAGGTTCGACTTCGTGACCAGACCGTAGTCGCGGGCGTCCGTGATGACCTTCAGGGAGCGCTCGTAGCGGAAGCCGGGGCGGATCCGCTTGAAGATCCGGGGGACCGTCTCCACGTTGTGCGCGAACACCTCGGGGCGGGAGGAGAAGACCTCCGCCAGCTGCTCGGGGACCGCGTTGAAGTCGGGTGCCAGCAGTTCGACCTTGGTACGGCCGTCCGCGCGCTCGGCGGTCTGCGCGTGGATCTGGCGCACGGTCTCCGCGTACAGCCAGGCGCCGCCGTCCTCCAGGTCGTCGCGCGCGACGCCGGTGATCGTGGCGTAGTTCAGGTCCATGGTGACGACCGACTCGCCCACCCGGCGCGGCTCGTCACGGTCCAGCGCCTCGGGCTTGCCGGTGTCGATCTGGCAGAAGTCACAGCGCCGGGTGCACTGGTCGCCACCGATGAGGAAGGTCGCCTCGCGGTCCTCCCAGCACTCGTAGATGTTCGGACAGCCGGCTTCCTGGCAGACCGTGTGCAGCCCCTCGCTCTTCACGAGGTTCTGCATCTTGGAGTACTCGGGGCCCATTTTCGCCCGGGTCTTGATCCACTCGGGCTTGCGCTCGATGGGGGTCTGGCTGTTGCGGACCTCCAGGCGCAGCATCTTGCGTCCGTCGGGTGCGACTGCGGACACGACCGGCTCCTAGCGATTGATTCCTCGGCGTGCTCAAGGGTACGCCCGTTGATTTGAACGTCCGGCGGGGTGTCCGCCTGCTGACTGCTGCCAGACCGTGACCCCCGGTGCGGCCTGTGTCACCACGACCGCCAACGCCGGACGCGGCCGATTTATGCCGCCGGTGCCTTTTCGACCACCCGGGGCCTCAGCTCCGCGTGCTCCACGACGTCCCGGAGGTGGCGCTCCACGACGGGGAGCACCTCGGCGATGGTGATGTCGCGGCCCAGCTCGTTCGCCAGGGAGGCGACGCCGGCGTCCCGGATGCCGCACGGGATGATCCGGTCGAACCACTTGTTGTCGGGGTTCACGTTGAGGGCGAAGCCGTGCATCGTGACGCCCTTGGCGACCCGGATGCCGATCGCGGCGATCTTGCGGTCCTCGCGGCGCTGGCCGGCGTTGGACGGGGCGTACTCCGGGCCGTTGAGACGGGCGTCGAACTCGTCGTCGGTGAGCCGGGGGTCGAAGTCCAGGGAGAGTCCGCCGAGCGCCGGGCGCCGCTCCACCGGGTCGCCCAGCACCCACACCCCGCTGCGGCCCTCCACCCGGGTGGTCTCCAGGCCGAACTCCGCGCAGGCCCGGATCAGGGCCTCCTCCAGGCGCCGTACGTGCGCGACCACGTCCACCGGGCGGGGCAGCTTCTGGATCGGGTAGCCGACCAGCTGGCCGGGGCCGTGCCAGGTGATCTTGCCACCGCGGTCCACGTCGATGACCGGGGTGCCGTCCAGGGGGCGCTCGCTCGCCTCGGTGCGGCGGCCGGCCGTGTAGACCGGGGGGTGTTCCAGGAGGATCACGGTGTCGGGCACCTCGTCGGCGAACCGCGCCGCGTGCACCCGGCGCTGCTCGTCCCAGGCCACCTGGTAGTCCACGGCCTCGGCCCCGAAGCCCATCCGCACGAACCGCAACTCGCTCACGGCAAGCGCCTCCCTAGAAGGTCAGTCGGACACGAAACGCGCCCACGCCACTGTACGACCGTTCGAGAACAGGACATCCGGGGGCCGCCCGGGGGGCCGCGTCCCCGCGGTCGCTCCGCACTCCGCGGGCAGTCGTGCCGCAGGGCGATGGGGGTACCTCCCGCTCGAGCGAAGCCGAGAGTGGGGGAGGGCGGGTGCGACGGCACCCCGCTGACGCCGGGCTGCGTGAGACCCCCGCCGAGCAGCCCCCCGGTGCCTGCCAGGCGCCGGTTCAGCCCGGGCCGAGACCCGGAAGGGAATGTCAGCATTCGGGCAATTCTCACACGATCGGATGAATGCCGCCCGAAATCTGCGATCACCCGCTTACTCTCCGCTACATTCGCGCCGTCCGTACGCCCAAACGGGCTGCTCACAGGCAAGTCGTGGCACCTCGCTCAGCCGGAAGGCAGGAGACCGCACCACAGATGACGGAACGACCCGCGCAGCGCACCCCCAACCGCCAGCTCGCCGCGCTCATCGCAGAAGCGGGGTTCTCCAACGCGGGACTCGCCCGTCGCGTGGACCAGCTCGGTCTCGAACACGGGCTCGACCTGAGATACGACAAGACCTCCGTCACCCGCTGGCTGCGCGGACAGCAGCCACGCGGTACGACACCGGCGCTGATCGCCGAGGTCTTCACCCGCCGCCTCGGTCGGCGCCTGACCGCCCAGGACCTGGGCCTGGACGCCTGCGCGCCCGTCTACGCGGGCCTGGAGTTCGCCGCGAGCCCGGAGGAGGCCGTCGACATCGTCAGCGGCCTGTGGCGCAAGGACTCCGGCAGCCACGCCGAGCTGCGGAAGATCGCCTTCACCTCGGCGGGCCTGGTCGTGCCGAGCCGGGACTGGCTGATCGGACGGGCGGACGAGAAGGTGGCCCGCACGGAACCCCCGCCGCGGGTACCGGCCCAGGCGCGGACACCGCTGCCCCGCCCGGCCGAACTGCTCGCCCGTCGCCGCGCCACCGCCGAACGCGGGCCCGGCCACCGGGTCACCGGCGGCGACATCTCCGCGCTGCGCTCGGTCGGCGAACTGTTCCGCACGCTCGACGACGCGTACGGCGGCGGGCACGCCCGACAGGCCCTCGTGCGGTACCTGGAGCACGAGTGCGAGCCCATGCTGCGCGGCACGTACGGCGAGCAGACCGGGCGGCGGCTGTTCGCGGCCGCCGCGGATCTGACCCGGCTGGCCGGCTGGACGTCGTACGACATCGCCGCGCACGGGCTCGCGCAGCGGTACTTCGTACAGGCACTGCGGCTCGCGCAGGCGGCGGGGGACCGGCCGTACGGCGCGTACGTGCTGGTCACGATGAGCAGGCAGGCGGTGTACCTCGGGCACGGGCGGGAGGCCGTCCAGCTGGCGCGGGTGGCCCAGCAGGGGGCGGGCGGGTCCGTTCCGCCTGTCGTGCAGGCGCTGCTGCAGGCCGCCGAGGCGCGGGGGCACGGGGTGCTGGGGGAGGTGCGGTCGTGCACGGCCGCGCTGGTCCGCGCGGAGCGCGCGCTGGAGGGGGCGCGGGCGGGCGACGACGTGCCGTACTGGGCGCGCTTCTTCGACGAGGCGCAGCTGGCGGACGAGTTCTCGCACTGCCACCGGGACCTTCAGCAGTTCCGGGCGGCGGCGCAGCACGCGGAACGCTCGCTGCGGTTGCGCGCGGCGGGGTACGCGCGCAGCCGGCTGTTCTGCCGGGTGGTCCTGGCGACCGCCCGCCTCGCCCTCGGCGAACTCGACCAGGCATGCCAACTGGGCGCCGAAGCGGCCGCCCAGGCGGCGGAGATGCGCTCGGTACGAGCGGTCGAATACGTACGGGACTTCGAACGCAGGCTCGAGCCGTACCGCGACGCGACCCCGGTCCGCACGTACCGCGACAAGGTCGCGGCCTACGGCTGACGACCGGTGGTCGGACCCGGCCGCGCCGCACCCCTCCGCACTCCGCGGGCAGTCGTGCCGCAGGGCGATGGGGGTACCTCCCGCTCGAGCGAAGCCGAGAGCGGGGGAGGGTGGGCGCGACGGCACCCCGTAAGCGCCGGGCCGCGCGAACACCCCCCGGTCCGCATCAGACGTGGAGCGCCCCCGCCGGCGCCGGGCGCGCAAGAACGCGCCCCCGGCGCACACGCCGGCCGGCCGGTCAGGCCGCCCGGGCGGTCGGGGCCGGTTCCGCCCGGTGCAGCGACCGATCCGCCCCCAGGTCCGCCAAGATCGCCCCCGCCGCCCGATGAGCCGAGTGCAACGCCCCCTGCACGGTCCCCGTGTCCCGGTGATCGCCGCACACATACAGCCCCGCCAGCAACCGCACCGGCCGCCGCAGATCGTGCGGCGGCCGCATCGCGGGCACCGCCTCCGGCGAGTGGTACACACCCACCGTCTCCCACCGCCCCGTCGGCACGCCGTACAGCCGCGCCAGATGCATGCGTACGGCGGTGTCGAGGCCCGGCACCGGCGGCCCCAGGACCGTCGAGCTGACCAGCGTGCGCCCCGCCGGGGCGCGGGACGGGTCGACCCGGCTGACGACCGCCGTATGCGCCACCGGCCCGCCCCGCTCCGCGTCCAGCAGCAGCGACGCCCCCGTCCCCGGCTCCTCGTCGGTGGTGTGGTGCAGCACGGTAACCGGGTGGAAGTCCGGCACCCGCAGCCCCGGCAGCAGCTCCGCCGCCTCCCGCGCACCCGTCGCGATCAGTACCGCGCCGCACCGGAACTCCCCGTGCTCCGCGGTGGTCACCGAGGTCGTCGACACGGACGTGACCCGCACCCCCGTGTGCACCGTCCCCGCCGGCAGCCCCCGCTCCAGCCGCCGCGGCAGCGCCTCGGCGCCGCCCTCCGGCACACACAGCCGCCCGCTCGCGAACGCCCGCAGCGCCAGATCCGCGCACCGGCTGGACGTGGTGAGCTCCGGATCGCACAACAGCGCGGCCAGCAGCGGACGCAGAAAACCGTCGATCGTGCGGGCCGGCAGCCCCCGGCCCGGCAGCGCCTGGGCCGCCGTCGTCTCGGGCCGCGCCAGCAGCCGTTCCACCGGAGTACCCGCGAGCCTGCTGAACGCGGCCCCCAGCCGCGCCTGGTCGACCGCCGTGCCCAGTGGCGCGCCCGTACGGCTGCGCGGCACCGACACCTGACGGCCGGGCACCGCCACCGGCCTGCGCGGCCCCCCGCCCGCCCGTGGGGCGCTCGCCAGGGCGCGCACCGCATACAGTGCGCCCCTCGCGCTCCGCGCCCCTCTCGCGCCCGGCTGCACGCCCGCACGATGGTGCCGTCCGTCGCTGTGCAGCAGGACGCCGGGCGCGAACGGACGCAGCACCAGCCCGTCGAGGACCCCGTCCGGCCGTAGTTCGGGGTACGCCGTGGACAGCAGCCGTCCGATCCGGTCGAGCCGGAAGCCGTCGACCTTCTCGGTGGCCATCCGGCCGCCCACCTCATGGGCGGCCTCCAGAACCATCGTGGTGACTCCTGCGCTGGTCAGTCGTCGTGCGGCGGAGAGTCCGGCGACCCCGGCCCCCACGATGACGACGTCCGCCTGGTACGTGGGCTCAAGCACGTGCACCTCCTCGAGGTTGCGCGGGCGCTGGAGACTTCATGCCCTCAACAGGCCCCAGGGATACCCGAGTTCTGGTCGAGGGTAGGGCCGCGCCCGGTCACCCGGTCAGTCGCGCACGGGCAGAGCACGGGCGCACGAAGGTCGCATGCGCGTGCCGGACGGGCACCCTGGGGTGCCGGACGGTCCGCGGGTGGTGGTCAGCGGGCCGCCGCCGCCCTGATCGCCCCCTCGATCCCGGGGAACGCGAACCGGAAACCGGACTCCAGCAGCCGCGCCGGCAGCACACGGGCGCTGCCGAGGACGTCCCCGGCCATCTCCCCGAGCACCGTCCGCAGCACCGGCGCCGGCACCGCGAACAGCGCCGGCCGGCGCAGTACGCGCGACATCGCCTCGGTGACCTCACGGTTGGTCGCGGGCTGCGGCGCGGTCACGTTGAACGGCCCGGACAGCCCCTCGGTGTCCAGGAGATGGCGCAGCGCGGCCACCTCGTCGTGCAGCGCCACGAACGACCAGTACTGGCTGCCGTCGCCCATCCGCCCGCCCAGCCCGGCCCGGAAGAGCGGGAAGAGCCGGCCCCACGCGCCGCCGCCGCGCGCCACCACCAGGCCGGTACGCGAGAACACCGTCCGTACGCCCGCCTCCCGGGCCGGCGCGGCGGCCGCCTCCCACTCGACGCACAGCTCCGGCAGGAAACCCTCGCCCGGCGGGGCGCTCTCGTCCACCGTCCGGTCGCCGGTCTCGCCGTAGTAGCCGATCGCGCTGCCGTTGAGGAACACCCGCGGCCGTACGTCCTCGGGCAGGCCCGCGACGGCCCGCGCGAGCGCCTCCGTGCCACCCACCCGGCTGCTCCTGATCCGCGCCTTGTACTCCGCCGTCCAGCGCCGGTCGCCGACCCCGGCGCCCGCCAGGTTCACCACCGCGTCGCATCCGGTGAGACCGGCCGCGTCGACCGACCCGCGCTCCGGGTCCCAGCGCACCTCGTCCGCCGTACGGGGCGCACGCCGTACCAGCCGGACCACCTCGTGCCCGTCCGCCGTGAGGGACCGTGCCAGCGCGTCTCCGATGAGCCCGGACGCACCGGCCACCGCGATTCGGGAACGTTCCATGGCGTCCATCCTGCCCCTCACGCCACGAAATTCACGGCTGGGGGCGCCGATCCGCCCGTAAGGTGGCGCCCATGTCCGAGCCGTTCATACGCGTCGCCCGCTTCGAAGACGAGGGGGAACTGGCCCGCCTCGACCACGCGACCTGGTCCACCCTGCACGCCGTCACCCCGCCGCCGCGGCCGCCGTACGACTCCTTCTTCGGCGAACGCTCCGGGCCCCGGGACCATCACGTGGCCGAGCACCGGGGCCGGATCGTGGGCTACGTCCGCCTCGGCTTTCCCACCGAACTCGCCTCCAACGCGCACGTACGGCAGATCCGCGGCCTCGCCGTCGCCGAGGAGGCACGCGGACTGGGCGTGGGCCGGGCGCTGGTACGGGCCGCCGTGGACCGGGCGCGGGAGTGCGGCGCCCGCCGGATCACCCTGCGCGTGCTCGGCCACAACACCGCCGCCCGCAAGCTGTACGAGTCCGAGGGCTTCGTCGTGGAGGGCGTCCAGCCGGAGGAGTTCTTCGTCGGGGGTACCTACGTCGACGACGTGCTGATGGGACGGCCGCTGGTCTGAGGGGGCCCAGGGGTGCCGGACACCCCCTACGCCGTCGGCTCCCCGGTGTCCACCGGCGCCGTCGCGTCCGCCGCGCGCCCGGCGTCCTCGGCCACCTCGTCCGCCGTCAGGACGTACCCCGTCTCGGCGTCCGACGTGGACCGCGCGAACACCACCCCGTACACCCGGCCGTCGGTCGTCAGCAGCGGGCCGCCGGAGTTGCCGGGCCGGACCGTGGAGCGGATCGAGTAGATCTCGCGCGTGACGATCGCGTCGTTGTAGATGTTCTGCCCCCGGGCCCGCACCCGGTTGGCGACCGTCGCCGCCTGCAGATTCAGATCGCCGTCCTGCGGATAGCCGGCGACGACCGCCGAGTCGCCGCGGTCCGCGTCGTCGTCGAAGTCCAGCACCGGAGCGCGCAGATCCGGCACATACAGCACGGCCACGTCCTTGCGCGGATCGAAGAGCACCACCCGTGCCTCGTACGCCTGCCCGACCCCGCCCACGCGTACGGTCGGCTCGTCGATGCCGGCCACCACGTGCGCGTTGGTCATCACATGCTCCGCCGCGTACACGAAACCGCTGCCCTCGCGGCCCTGCGCGCCCGCCACGCCCTCCACCTTCACCGTGCTGCGCTGCGCGGCCCGGGTGGCGGCCGCGGTGACGCTGTCCCCGGTGGGCGCGGCGACCTCGGCCGTCGACTCGTTCTCGAACGGGTTGAAGACCTGCGGGAAACCCGCCTCCGTCAGCGCCGACGTGGCCCGCGAGAACCAGCCCGGAGTGGTGTCCGGCATGGTGTCCTGCACCGCCCCCAGCAGCCGTGAGTCCCGGATCGCCGACGTCACCAGCGGCGACGACGACGCGCCCAGCACGCTCGCCACCACCCACGCCACGATCAGCACCGCCACCGAGTTGGCCACCGCCCCGCCGACCCCGTCCGCCACCCGCAGCGGGCCCCGGTCCAGCTCCCGCCGCAGCCTGAGCGCCAGCCGCCCCGCCAGCTCATGGCCCGCCACGGCCGGCAGCAGCACCGTGAACACGGCCGTCACCGTCGCCCGGGTCGTCCCCGGCGTCACCAGGTCCATCACCCACGGCAGGATCCACACGCCGACGACCGCACCGCCCACGAAACCGGCCAGCGACACACAGCCGGCCAGCAGTCCGCGCCGGTACCCGGACGCCGCGTAGGCCAGGACGACCAGCAACAGCAGGATGTCGAGCAGGTCCACGCACGCCGCCTTTCTCTCGGAACCACCGGCCCCTACATACGTGGGGGAGGGGCCCGGTGATCAGTCACGCGCGGGTGACCACCGGAAAGCGGCCGCACGCGCGTTCACCCGGAAGAACGCCGAGGAACCGGACGATGGTTCCGCCGCGGACCGGACGGCGGGTCCTCCGGTTGGCACGGCCACGTCGCGGGCTCGCTCGACCGGACCCACAGTGAAGGCATGCGTGTATTCACAAGACCAAGGGGAGCGCGACCGCGCCGTCCTTCCCGAATATCCCGCAGAATCGTTGGCACGAACCTGCCCAGGAACGTCAGGGTGCCGCTCGGCTGCGTCCCGGGCGTCGCCGCCGCGGTCGCCCTGGTGCTGTGCGCGTACGGCGTCGAGCGGGCCGCGGAGTCCTCGGCCGCCGCCCCCGTCCCCGCACGCAATACGGCCGCCCACACGGCGCCCAGGCCGCCCATCGTGCCGCGCACGGTCTGGGTGGGCGACGCCAGCCGCGAACAGCCGCCCCCGCGCTACGACGACAAGGTCGTAGCCGTCTTCGTCCACCACACCGACTCGCCCAACGACTACGACTGCGCCGAGGCCCCCGCCCAGATACGCAACCTCTACGAGGGCCAGACCAGCGCCCGGGACTGGGACGACATCGGCTACAACTTCCTCGTCGACCGCTGCGGCACCGTCTACGAAGGCCGCGCCGGCGGCCCGGGCCGTCCCGTCACCGGCGCACACACCCTGGGCTTCAACCACCGCACCACCGGCATAGCCGCGCTCGGCACCTTCACCGCCGGGGTTCCCGTACCGCCCGCGATGGAGCGCGCGATCGCCGAGCTGGCCGCCTGGAAGCTCGGTCTGTCCGGCACCGACCCGCGATCCGACGTCCGGCTGGTCTCCAGCAACGGCGGCAGCCGGTACGCGGTCGGCGCCACCGCCATGCTGCCCGCCCTGGCGGGCCACAGCGACGGTTTCATGACCAGCTGTCCCGGTGCCGCACTGCAAGCCCGGCTGCCGAGGATCAGGGAGATGGCGGCGGAGCTGCAGGGCCGCCGGCCGGACGCCGAACGCCGGCCGGAGCGGCAGGAGAAGGCGCAGGAGGAGAACAGCCGGATCGCGGGGGCCGCGAGGTGAGCGGTTCCCCAGGAGCTCAGGACCGGAACCGGTCCCAGAGCCGGGGACAGCGCTCGGCGAGCAGGGCCTCGTTCTCGAAGTCGAGCGGCGTGCCCTCCGGCTCCGCCGGGGCCGGGGGCAGCTCGAGGTCCGGCGCCACCGTGCCGGTGAGCTGCTCGTACGCCTCGTCCGCCGCGTAGCCGAGGTCCTCGCCGTCGCCGTCGATCTCCTCGTCGAAGTCGCCCAGCAGATCCGCGAGCGAGTCCGGATCGTGCAGCGCGCCCTCGAACACCTCCCGCCCCTGGCCGATCAGCCAGCACCGGAAGTAGTCGAACGCGTCGTCGCTGGCCCCGTCCAGCAGCACCCAGGCGGCGCCCCACAGGTCCCAGTGATACGCCCGGTGGTACCGCGACTCGAAATGACGGGCGAAGTCCAGGACCGCCTCGGGATCCAGCCGCACCAGCCGCTCCACCAGCAGGTCGGCCTGCTCCTCCGGATCACCCCCGGCGTCCTCGCGGGCGGTGTCCACCAGCTCCCAGAACTCCGTCTCATCCATCACGAGCTCAAGCATCGGCCCTACGCCCCACGCACGCACCCGCAGTACGGTGCTCTCCCCCCAAGGGGCGCGGGGAACAACGCAAACGGCGGCGGGGACAAGGGCGCGGGGAGACAAGGGGCGCGGGGAACCGCGCGAACGGGGGTCTGGGGGCGGAGCCCCCAGGGACGGGACGGGAAGGGGCGGCGGGGGCGAAAAAGACCAGGAGACCCCCCTTCACCCCCGATACAACGAAGCCAACCGCACGGCCTCCCCCGCGAACCGCTCCCGCAGGGACAACGGAGCCAACACCTCCACCTCCGCCCCCAACGCGGTCAACTGCGTGAACGCGACCTCCTCCGACTCCACCCCCAACACCACCCGCACCCACCCCTCCCCATCGGCCTCCGCCCCCGCCACCGCCTCCCGCGCGGCCACCGGATCCACCACCTGCCCCAGCCGCCGCACCCCTTCCCCCGACAGCCGCACCACCACCTCCCCCCGCAACAACGACCGAGCGAACCCCTCCGCCCGCTCCTCCCAGAACCCCGGCAGATCGAACGACGCCTCCCGCTCGAACCCCTCCCCGCCCACCGCCACCCCCGTGAACCGATCCACCCGGTACACCCGAAACCCCCCGCCCCCGCGAACCCGCGCGCACAGGTACCAGACCCCTGCCTTCAGCACGAGCCCGTACGGCTCCAACTCCCGCTCCACAACACCCGAGCCCGCCCCCATCCCCGCCCCGATCCCCGCCGCCCGCCGATAACGCGCGACAACCCGCAGATCCCCCCACACCGCCCCGGCGAGCACCGGCAGCAACTCCGGCGTGACCGCCTCACGAAACCACCCCGGCGCGTCCAGATGAAACCGCTGCGCCGCCGTACGAGGCGCATCCCGCAGCGACGGCAGCAACGCCGCCGACACCTTCAGCCGGGCCGCCGAGGCCGCGTCCTCCAGCCCCATCTCGCGCAGCGCCCCCGGCACCCCCGACAGGAACAGCGCCTCCGCCTCACCGCGGGCCAGCCCTGTCAGCCGCGTCCGGTAACCGCCGATCAGCCGGTACCCGCCGACGCGCCCCCGGTCCGCGTACACCGGCACCCCGGCCTCCGACAGCGCCTGCGCGTCCCGGGTCACCGTCCGCTCCGACACCTCCAGTTCGGATGCCAGCTCGGCGGCCGTCATCGAGGGCCGGGACTGGAGCAGCAACACCATCTTGATCAGCCGGGCAGCACGCATGGGCCACATCATGCAGGAGACCCCCGCCGAAGAACGGCGGGGGTCTCCCGGAACAACCGGCCCTTACAGGCCGTACTTCGCGCGCGCTTCCTTCACCGCCGCGGCCGGCACCTCACCACGCCGGGCGAGCTGCGCCAGCGCGGCGGCGACGATCGACTCGGCGTCGACGCCGAAGTGCCGACGGGCCGCGTCACGGGTGTCCGACAGACCGAAGCCGTCGGCGCCCAGCGACGTGTAGTCCTGCTCGACCCACTGCGCGATCTGGTCCGGGACCTGGCGCATGTAGTCGGAGACCGCCAGCACCGGACCCTCGGCGCCCTGCAGCGCCTGCCGGACGAACGGCACCCGGTCCTCGCCGCGCAGCAGCGCCTCGTCCGCCTCCATGGCGTCCCGGCGCAGCTCGGTCCACGAGGTCGCGGACCACACGTCGGCGGCCACACCCCACTCCTCGGCGAGCAGCCGCTGTGCCTTCAGCGCCCAGTGGATCGCCGTACCGGAGCCGAGCAGCTGGATCCGCGGGGCGTTGGCCGCCGGGGACAGGCCCGCCGTCTCCGCCGTGTTGAAGCGGTACAGGCCCTTGACGATGCCCTCGTCGACACCGGCGGCCGACGGCTTCGCGGGCTGCGGCAGCGGCTCGTTGTAGACCGTCAGGTAGTAGAAGACGTCCTGGTCCTCGCCCGGCCTGCCCTCGCCGAACATCCGGCGCAGACCCTCCTTGACGATGACCCCGAGCTCGTACGCGAACGCCGGGTCGTACGTCAGCGCCGCCGGGTTGGTCGACGCGATGACCGGCGAGTGTCCGTCGGCGTGCTGCAGGCCCTCGCCCGTCAGCGTCGTACGGCCGGCCGTGGCGCCGACGAGGAAGCCGCGGGCCAGCTGGTCGCCGGCCTGCCACATCTGGTCGCCGGTGCGCTGCCAGCCGAACATCGAGTAGTAGATGTAGAACGGGATCATCGTCTCGCCGTGCGTCGCGTACGACGTCGAGGCGGCGACGAACTCGGCCATGGCACCGGCCTCGGTGATGCCCTCGTTGAAGATCTGGCCGTTCTTGGCTTCCTTGTAGTACATCAGCTGGTCGCGGTCGACCGGCTCGTACGTCTGCCCCATCGGCGAGTAGATGCCGAGGGACGGGAAGAGGCTCTCCATACCGAAGGTGCGCGCCTCGTCGGGGACGATCGGCACCCAGCGCTTGCCGGTCTCCTTGTCGCGGACCAGGTCCTTGACCAGGCGGACGAACGCCATGGTGGTGGCCACGTTCTGCGAGCCGGAACCCTTGTCGAAGGCGGTGAACGCCTTGTCCGCGGGCTGCGGCAGCGGCGCGACCGGGTGCACCCGGCGGGCCGGGGCCGGACCGCCGAGGGCGGCACGGCGCTCCTGGAGGTAGCGCACCTCGGGGGAGTCGGCGCCCGGGTGGACGTAGGGAACCTGGCCGTCGACGAACTGCGCGTCGGAGATCGGCAGTTCGAGGCGGTCACGCATCGCCTTGAACTCGTCCACCGAGAGCTTCTTCATCTGGTGGTTGGCGTTCTTGGAGGCGAAGCCCTCACCGAGGGTGTGCCCCTTGACCGTCTGCGCCAGGATCACGGTCGGCGCGCCCTTGTGGGCGAGCGCGGCCTTGTACGCGGCGTACACCTTGCGGGACTCGTGGCCGCCGCGCGAGAGGTGGAAGCACTCGAGGATCTTGTCGTCGCTCAGCAGCTTCGCCATCTCGGCGAGCGCCGGGTCCTTGCCGAAGAAGTCCTGGCGGATGTAGGCCGCGTCACGCGT
The DNA here is from genome assembly GCF_043199595.1 of Streptomyces sp. NPDC048584. Lineage (NCBI taxonomy): Bacteria > Bacillati > Actinomycetota > Actinomycetes > Kitasatosporales > Streptomycetaceae > Streptomyces > Streptomyces sp. NPDC048584. The sequence goes on along the minus strand of NZ_JBICWF010000018.1, from coordinate 140,206 downwards.
CTGGTACGTCTGCACCTGGGCGTCCGGTACCTCGCGCAGGCGGCGTACGAGCGCGCCGGTGGTGTCGAGCCGGAACAGCTCGTCCCACGCCGTGCCCCAGAGCGTCTTGATGACGTTCCAGCCGGCGCCGCGGAACTGGGCCTCCAGCTCCTGCACGATCTTGAAGTTGGCGCGGACCGGACCGTCGAGGCGCTGCAGGTTGCAGTTGATGACGAAGGTCAGGTTGTCCAGCTGCTCGCGGGAGGCGAGCGTGAGCGCGGTCGTCGACTCGGGCTCGTCCATCTCGCCGTCACCGAGGAACGCCCAGACGTGGGAGTCGGAGACGTCCTTGATGCCGCGGCTGGTCAGATAGCGGTTGAACCGCGCCTGGTAGATCGCGGAGATCGGCCCGAGACCCATCGACACGGTCGGGAACTCCCACAGCCACGGCAGCCGCCGCGGGTGCGGGTACGACGGCAGACCGTTGCCGCCCGCCTCACGGCGGAAGTTGTCCAGCTGCTCCTCGCCGATACGGCCGTCGAGGAAGGCACGGGCGTAGATGCCGGGGGAGGCGTGGCCCTGGATGTAGAGCTGGTCGCCGGACCCGTCACCCTCCTTGCCGTGGAAGAAGTGGTTGAACCCGGTCTCGTACAGCCAGGCCGCGGAGGCGAAGGTGGCGATGTGGCCGCCGACGCCGTATTTACTGCCGCGGGTCACCATGGCCGCCGCGTTCCAGCGGTTCCAGGCGGTGATCCGCTGCTCCAGCGCCTCGTCGCCGTCCACGGCGGGCTCGGCGGAGGTGGGGATGGTGTTGACGTAGTCCGTCTCGAGGAGCTTCGGCAGCGCAAGGCCGGCTCCCTCGGCACGCTCCAGCGTGCGGCGCATCAGGTACGCGGCACGGTGCGGCCCGGCCGCCTTGGTGACGGCGTCCAGGGAGGCCTGCCACTCGGCGGTCTCCTCGGGGTCGCGGTCCGGGAGCTGGTCGAGCTCGCTCGGCTGGATGGCGTTGGGGTCGGTCGTCATGTCGCCGCCTTCCTCAGTCGAAGGGGGGGTGCCCTTGTGTCTTTGGCAGGACAGGGCGGAGGGCTCGGGTAGAACCCGCTGGCGACAATAACTCGCTGATCGATGATCGATCAAAGGGTTGAGGGGCAAAATCTCTCGATAGGGAGAAAGTCGGCACGGGGTGCCTCCGGCGGTGGCACGGGGTGACTGTCCTTCCGGGGTTTTTTGCAGGTGAGGGGGTGTTGGCGCGGATGAGCCCGGACGGCTGCGGAGGCATGGCGACCGCGGTCCGTCGGTGGCTGATCGCGCAGTTCCCCGCGCCCCCAGGGGGCGCGAGGCTGTGTCGATGTGCGGCTCCGCCGCGTGGGCGCGAGGGAGGGTGCCGCCAGGGGGCGCGGGGCTGTGTCGATGTGCGGCTCCGCCGCGTGGGCGCGAGGGAGGGTGCCGCCAGGGGGCGCGAGGAACTGCGCGAACGGGGGTCTGGGGGCAGCGCCCCCAGAGACGGGATGGGAAGGGGCGGCGGGGGCGAGAAAGCCCCGGCGCTAAGCCCGGGGCGCACACCCCAGCACATGCGCCTTCACCAGATCCGCGATCAACGGATCCCGCCGCCGAAACGCCGCGACCAGCTCCTCATGCTCCTCCGCGTAGGACTGCTGCACCGTCCCCAGCCACCGTATCGACAACGCGGTGAACACCTCGATCCCCAGCCCCTCCCACGTATGCAGCAGCACCGAGTTGCCCGCAGCCCGCACCAACTCCCGGTGGAACCCCACGGTGTGCCGCACCTGCCCCGTCCCGTCCGACAGCCTGTCCGCCTCGTACAGCGCGGCCACATGCGGTTCCAGCGCCGAGCAGTCCTCCGCCAGCCGCCCCGCCGCCAGCTCCGCCGCGATCGCCTCCAGCCCGGCCCGTACGGGGTAGCTCTCCTCCAGATCGGCGGCCGTCAGATTCCGCACCCGTACGCCCTTGTTCGGCGCCGACTCGATCAGCCGCAGCGACTCCAGCTCGCGCAGCGCCTCCCGTACGGGCGTCTGGCTGACCTCCAGCTCGGTCGCGATCCGCCGCTCCACGATCCGCTCGCCCGGCTGCCAGCGTCCGCTGATGATCCCTTCCAGGATGTGCTCGCGGATCTGTTCGCGCAGCGAGTGGACGACGGGCGCGGTCATGAGGGGCTCCTTAGCGGGGCCCACGGGCCCCCGGGGGGCTTTGACGCTTAGACAATACGGCGGCCGACCCGCCCGGGAGGGGCGCACGGGGGCGCTTTCCCCCAGGTGAGACGAGACTTACACGCTCCATACGCCGATGCCCCCGCCCGGGAAGCCTCAAGGACTTCCCCGACGGGGGCACCGTACGACCGCGGATCAGCCGATCACGGGATCAGGAGTTCACAGACCGAGCTCGACCTCGAACTCGCCCGCCTCCAGGATCGCCTTGACCGCCGTCAGGTAACGGGCCGCGTCGGCACCGTCCACCAGGCGGTGGTCGTAGGACAGGGTCAGGTACGTCATGTCGCGGACGCCGATGACCGGGCCGTCCTCCGTCTCGATGACGGCCGGACGCTTGACCGTGGCACCGATGCCGAGGATGGCGACCTGGCCCGGCGGCACGATGATCGTGTCGAACAGCGCGCCGCGCGAACCGGTGTTGGAGATGGTGAAGGTGGCGCCGGCCAGCTCGTCCGGGCTGATCTTGCTGGCCCGGACCTTGCCCGCCAGGTCGGCGGTCGCCTTGGCGATACCGGCCAGGTTGAGGTCACCGGCGTTCTTGATGACCGGGGTCATCAGGCCCTTCTCGGAGTCCACCGCGATACCGATGTTCTCGGTGTCGAAGTAGGTGATGGTCCCCTCGGCCTCGTTGATCTTGGCGTTGACCGGCGCGTGCGCCTTCAGCGCCTGGGCGGCGGCCTTGACGAAGAACGGCATCGGGGAGAGCTTGACGCCCTCACGGGCCGCGAACGCGTCCTTGGCGCGGGCGCGCAGCTTCATCAGCCGGGTGACGTCGACCTCGACCACCGAGGACAGCTGGGCCTGCTCGCGCAGGGCCTTGACCATGTTGTCGCCGATGACCTTGCGGATCCGCGGCATCTTCACGGTCTGGCCGCGCAGCGGCGAGGCCTCGAGGACCGGGGCCTTCTTCGCGGCGGGCGCGGCAGCGGCGGCGGGAGCCGGCGCGGCGGCCTTCGCGGCCTCGGCGGCGGCGAGGACGTCCTGCTTGCGGATACGGCCGCCGACGCCGGTGCCCTTGACGGTGGCCAGGTCGACGCCGTTCTCGGCGGCGAGCTTGCGCACCAGCGGGGTCACGTAGGCACCGTCGTCCGTCGCCTGGGCGGCGGCGGGAGCGGCGGGGGCCTGCGGGGCCGGGGCGGCCGGAGCGGGCGCCGGGGCAGCCGGAGCGGCCTGCTGCGGAGCCGGAGCGGCGGGAGCCGGTGCCGGGGCAGCCGGAGCGGCGGGAGCCGGTGCCGGGGTGGGCGCCGGAGCCGGAGCAGCGGGCTCCGGAGCCGGGGCGGCCGGGGCAGGGGCGGCCGCCGGAGCGGCACCCGCCACGCCGATGACGGCGAGCTTCGCGCCGACCTCGGCCGTCTCGTCCTCGCCGACCACGATCTCCAGCAGCGTGCCGGAGGTGGGCGCCGGAATCTCGGTGTCGACCTTGTCCGTCGACACCTCCAGCAGCGGTTCGTCGGCCTCGACGCTGTCACCGACCGACTTCAGCCAGCGGGTGACGGTGCCCTCGGTGACGGACTCGCCCAGCGCGGGCAGAACCACGTCCGTGCCCTGGGCGGAACCGCCGCCGGCCGTGGCCTCGGCGGTGGGCGCCGGGGCCGGAGCGGCCTGCTCGGGGGAGGGCTGGGCCTGCGGCTCCGGGGCGGGAGCCGGCGGGGCCGCCTGCTCGGCGGCCGGGGCCGGGGCGGCCGCCGGGGCGCCGCTGCCGTCGTCGATCAGCGCCAGCTCGGCGCCGACCTCGACGGTCTCGTCCTCGGCGACCTTGATGGAGGACAGCACGCCCGAGACGGGGGAGGGGATCTCGGTGTCGACCTTGTCGGTGGAGACCTCGAGCAGCGGCTCGTCGGCCTCGACGCGCTCACCCTCGGCCTTCAGCCAGCGGGTGACTGTGCCCTCGGTGACGCTCTCGCCGAGCGCCGGAAGGGTTACGGAAACCGCCATGGTTTCGGTTGCTCCTTTAAAAGTGCGGAAGTCTGTGTCGTCGCGCCCGATGACCGAGAGCGTCAGTCGTGGGAGTGGAGGGGCTTTCCGGCCAGGGCCAGGTGGGCCTCGCCCATCGCCTCGTTCTGCGTCGGGTGGGCGTGGATGAGCTGGGCCACCTCGGCCGGCAGCGCCTCCCAGTTGTAGATCAGCTGGGCTTCGCCGACCTGCTCGCCCATGCGGTCGCCGACCATGTGGACGCCGACGACGGCACCGTCCTTGACCTGGACGAGCTTGATCTCGCCCGCGGTCTTCAGGATCTTGCTCTTGCCGTTGCCCGCCAGGTTGTACTTCAGAGCGACGACCTTGTCCGCACCGTAGATCTCCTTGGCCTTGGCCTCGGTGATGCCGACGGAGGCGACCTCCGGGTGGCAGTACGTCACCCGCGGGACACCGTCGTAGTCGACCGGAACGGTCTTCAGGCCGGCCAGACGCTCCGCCACCAGGATGCCCTCGGCGAAGCCGACGTGCGCGAGCTGGAGGGTCGGGACGAGGTCACCGACGGCGGAGATGGTCGGCACGTTGGTGCGCATGTACTCGTCGACCAGGACGTAGCCGCGGTCCATGGCGACGCCCTGCTCCTCGTAGCCCAGGCCCTGGGAGACCGGGCCGCGGCCGATGGCGACGAGCAGGACCTCGGCCTCGAACTCCTTGCCGTCGGCCAGGGTGACCTTGACACCGTCCTGGGTGTACTCGGCCTTCTGGAAGAAGGTGCCCAGGTTGAACTTGATGCCGCGCTTGCGGAAGGCGCGCTCGAGCAGCTTGGAGCTGTTCTCGTCCTCGACCGGGACGAGGTGCTTGAGGCCCTCGACGATCGTGATGTCGGTGCCGAAGGACTTCCACGCGGAGGCGAACTCGACGCCGATGACGCCGCCGCCCAGGACGATCGCGGACTTGGGCACGCGGTCCAGGACGAGGGCGTGGTCGGAGGAGATGATCCGGTTGCCGTCGATCTCCAGGCCCGGCAGCGACTTCGGCACGGAGCCGGTCGCCAGCAGGACGTGACGGCCCTGGACACGCCGGCCGCCCACGTCGACGGAGGTGGGGGAGGACAGTCGGCCCTCACCCTCGATGTAGGTGACCTTGCGGGAGGCGACCAGGCCCTGCAGGCCCTTGTACAGGCCGGCGATCACCTCGTCCTTGTACTTGTGCACGCCCGCCATGTCGACGCCCTCGAAGGTCGTCTTGATGCCGAACTGCTCGCTCTCGCGGGCCTGGTCGGCGATCTCGCCCGCGTGGAGCAGGGCTTTGGTGGGAATGCAGCCGTTGTGCAGGCAGGTGCCGCCCAGCTTGTTCTTCTCGATCAGGGCGACGTCCAGGCCCAGCTGCGCCCCGCGCAGGGCCGCGGCGTACCCACCGCTGCCACCGCCGAGGATCACTAGGTCGAAAACGGTGCTGGCGTCGTTCGCCACGTCACGTCCTCCATGCATGTGCGCCACGCCGGTCTCCAGTGACCGGTCGGCGGCTGGTGTCCGGCCGCTCAATGTTCTCGGCCCTTGGGTGGGGCCCTGTCCTGCCGTGCCCCATCTTCGCACTTGCGCGCCCCGTACGAGACGCCGGGCCGCGGTGTGAGACACCCCACGTCTGCGAAGGGGGGCTCCCCTTTCGCCCCCCGAGGGGGGCGCTGCCCCCTGTGCTTCCGTCCCTGCGGGCCGGTGGGGGTGGGTCGCGCAGTTCCCCGCGCCCCTTGGTTCGTGCGGGCCGGTGGGGGTGGGTCGCGCAGTTCCCCGCGCCCCTTGGTTCGTGCGGGCCGGTGGGGGTTGGCCGCGCAGTTCCCCGCGCCCCTGACGGGCGCGACCGGCCGGCGGTACCTGCAAGAGAGGTGGGCCGCAGCCGACTCGAAAGGGGCGCGGGGAACTGCGCGATCAGCCACGACGGACCCGCAGCCGACGAAGAGGTGGCTGCGGCCGAGCCATGCGGAGGCGCGGCCGGCCCACGACGCCCCCGCCGTCGCACGACGTCCCGCGCCCCCGGCCGATCAGGCGCCCCTACGCGAGCTCACCCGAAGCCGCCAGCTCGGCAACCCGTACGAGCGTGCGAACCGCCGACCCCGTCCCGCCCTTCGGCGTGTACCCGAACGGCGCGCCCTCGTTGAACGCCGGACCCGCGATGTCGAGGTGCGCCCAGGTGATCCCCTCGCCCACGAACTCGCGCAGGAACAGCCCGGCGACCAGTCCGCCGCCCATCCGCTCACCCATGTTGGCGATGTCGGCGGTCGGCGAGTCCATCCCCTTGCGCAGGTGCTCCGGCAGCGGCATCTGCCACGCCGGCTCACCGACCTCCTCCGCCGCCTCGTGCACCGCGGAGCGGAACGCGTCGTCGTTCGCCATGATCCCGAACGTACGGTCGCCCAGCGCCAGCACCATCGCACCGGTCAGCGTCGCGACGTCCACGATCGCGTCCGGCTTCTCCTGCGAGGCCGCCCACAGCGCGTCCGCGAGCACCAGCCGGCCCTCGGCGTCCGTGTTGAGCACCTCCACGGTCTTGCCGCTGTACATGCGCAGCACGTCACCCGGGCGCGTCGCCGAGCCGGACGGCATGTTCTCGGCCAGCGCCAGCCAGCCCGTCACATTGACCTGGAGCCCGAGGCGCGCGGCGGCGACGACCGCCGCGAACACGGCGGCGGCGCCGCTCATGTCGCACTTCATCGTCTCGTTGTGCCCGGCCGGCTTCAGCGAGATGCCGCCCGAGTCGTAGGTGATGCCCTTGCCGACCAGCGCGAGGTGCTTCTTCGCCTTGGACGAGGTGTACGACAGCTTCACCAGCCGCGGCCCCGCCGCCGACCCGGCGCCGACCCCGAGGATGCCGCCGTAGCCGCCCTTGACCAGGGCCTTCTCGTCGAGCACCTGTACCTTGACGCCGTGCTCCTTGGCCGCCACCTGGGCGACCGCGGCGAACGCCTCGGGGTTGAGGTCGTTCGGCGGGGTGTTGATGAGGTCCCGGGCGCGGTTGAGCTCCTCGGCGACGGCGACGGCACGCTCGAGCGCGGCCTTGAACGCCTTGTCGCGGGGCTTGCCGCCGAGCAGCGCGGCCTCGGAGAGCGGCGCCCTGCCGTTCCTGCCGTCCTTGCCGCGGTCCTTGTAGGCGTCGAAGGTGTACGCGCCGAGCAGCACGCCCTCGGCGACCGCGCCGGCGTCGGCGGCGTCCACGAGGGGGAGGGCGAACGCGGCCTTCTTGACACCGGCGAGGGTGCGGGCGGCGACACCGGCGGCCCTGCGCAGCACCTCCGTGTCGTAGCCGGCGTCCTTGCCGGGCTGGGCGCCGAGGCCCACCGCCACCACGAGCGGCGCCTTGAAGCCGGCCGGCGCGGGCAGCTTCGTCACCTCGCCCTCGGCACCGGACGCGCCGAGGGTCTCCAGGACGCCGGCGAGGCCGCCGTCGTACGCCTGGTCCACGGCCTCGGCGCCCGGTGCGACGACCGGACCGGCGGGCTTTGACGCAGTGCCCTTGGCGACACCGATCACGATCGCGTCGGCCCGCAGGCCGGGGACCGCGGCGGTGCTGAGAGTGAGAGCAGTCACGGTGGTGAAATCTCGCTTCCGATGTGAAGTTGCGATGGCCGAAAGGTGTGGGTCGACCGGGCCCCGCAGCCGACCCTAATTGCGACATACGGACGGGGTGCCTTCGGGGGTCGTCCCCGGACGGCGAACACTCGGCACGAGACTACGCGCGTGTGCGCGTCTCCTCACTCCCACGGGACCTCACGGGACTCCCGCGGGCGTTCACCCCGCCGGGACGCCGTGGTCACCTTCCGTGCCCCGCCGCCGCACCCGGAACCGGCGAGGATCATCCTTGAGGTTCCTGTGTGTTCCCGCGGTGCCGACCACACCGCCCCCCTCTCTTACGGAGACCGCCCGGTGAGACGACCGTCCCTCCTCGTCGCCCTGCTCGCCCTGCTGCTCGCGGCCTGTACGACCGCGCCCGGCCCCGACGCGAAGGACACCGGCGACGTGAAGTCGCCGTCCGCCGACCGCTGGCGGCCCCGCCCCGGCACGGACTGGCAGTGGCAGCTCAGCGGGCGGCTCGACACCTCCGTGGACGTCCCCGTGTACGACATCGACGGCTTCGACCACCCGAAGGAGACCGTCACCGCGCTGCGCCGCGACGGCCGGAAGGTCATCTGCTACCTCTCCACCGGCGCCTGGGAGGACTTCCGCCCGGACGCCGACGACTTCCCGAAGTCGGTGATCGGCCGCGGCAACGGCTGGGAGGGCGAGCGCTGGCTCGACATCCGCCGTACCGACATACTGGAGCCGCTGATGGCCGAACGCCTCGACATGTGCCGGGACAAGGGCTTCGACGCGGTGGAGCCGGACAACATGGACGGCTACCGCAACCGCACCGGCTTTCCGCTCACCGCCGCCGACCAGCTCCGCTACAACCGGCTGATCGCCCGGCTCACCCACGAACGCGGTATGTCCGTCGGCCTGAAGAACGACCTCGACCAGATCCCGGAGCTCGTCGGCGACTTCGACTTCGCGGTCAACGAACAGTGCGCCCAGTACGGCGAATGCGCGCTGCTGACCCCGTTCGTCGAGGCGGACAAGGCCGTCTTCCACGTCGAGTACGAGCTGTCCACCGACCGCTTCTGCGCCGACTCCCGGCGGCTGGAACTGAGTTCCCTGCTCAAGCGGTACGAACTGGACGCATGGCGTCAGGCGTGCTGAGCCCCAGCCCGGTCACCGTCGTACCCGCCATCCGGTCGGCGAGGGAGCGGCGGCGGGGGCCGAAGACGGGCAGCGCGTTCACCAGGAACAGGGCCACCGCGACCAGCCACACCAGCACCGACAGCGCCCACTGACCCTCGATCAGCAGCACACAGGCCACGGCGTACACGGCCACGTCCGCCCCCGTGGTCACCGCCGCCCTGCGCGCCGCCGCGCCCCGCCCGCGCGGTGTGATCCGCAGCCCGGTCAGCGCCTTGCCGACCGTGCGCCCGGCCAGGGCCAGGCACGCCCACTGGTAGAGGAACGTGACGACGATCAGCAGACCGAAGGCCTGCTCGACGTAGAGCACCGACTTGTCCCACAGCGAGTGGCCGACGTTCCCGGAGGCGCCGAGCACGTCACCGCGTGACGTCAGCAGGTCGAAGCCGCCGCGCGCGGCCAGTTCGGGTACGTCGGTGACCAGGGCGGATATCCGGTTGAAGGTGAGCACCGCGAGCAGTGAGGCCAGTGCCACCACCAGCCCGAAGTCGATGAACCAGGCCATGGCGCGCCGCGTTGTGGGCATGAACGTCCCCCGAGTACCCCGTCGTTCCCGCTGTCCGGCCGCTCAGGCTAGCGGTGCGGTCCGCTGGTCACGAGGGGCGGCGGGAGATCGTTTCAGCCCAGTGACATGACGACGAGCGCGGTCGTCGCCGCCGTCTCCGCGAGCCCGCCGAACACATCGCCCGTCACCCCGCCGAAGCGGCGGACACAGTGCCGCAGCAGCAGTTCGGCGACGCCGACGGCCAGGACCACCGCGAGCACCGCCCGCAGGATGCCGTACGCCCCCAGGAACGCGCCCCCGGCCGCCGCGAGCCCGGCGACGGCGAGCGCGGCGGCCACCGCGGCCGGCACCGGCACCACGCCCGCGACCGCCGCGCCGAGGCCCTCCGGACGGGCGGGCGGCACACCGGCGCGGGCAGCCAGGGTGAGCGCCAGCCGTGCCGCGGCCGCCGCCACGACGGCCGCGCACGCGCCCCGAGCCCAGCCGCCGTCGTACGCCTGCGCCAGCGCGGCCACCTGGGCGAGCAGGACGAGGACGAGCGTGATCACCCCGAACGGGCCGATGTCCGACTGCTTCATGATCCGCAGCGCGTCCTCGGCGGGCTTGCCGCTGCCGAGCCCGTCCGCGGTGTCGGCGAGCCCGTCCAGATGCAGACCCCGGGTGAGTACGGCCGGCACGGCGACCGTGGCCACGGCGGCGAGCGGCGTGCCCGCGCCGAGGAGCAGCAGCAGGAGCCCGGTCACGGCGGCGACGGCGCCGACCACCAGCCCGGCGAGCGGGGCGCACAGCATGCCGGCGCGGGCGGCCGGGCGGTCCCAGCGGGTGAGCCCGACCGGCAGCGCGGTGAGGGTGCCGAAGGCGAAGCGGAGACCATCGGCGAGGGAGGGCGGTGCGGGCACCGCCGTAGATTACCGGGCGGTCACCGGGGCGTCCCCGGCCACCCTGGATAAAGTGCGCTTATGGGACATTGGCTGGACCGGAACATCATCGAACCGGGCAAGCTTCCGCTGCTTCTCGCGCTCGGCGCCTTCGTCCTCACCTTCCTGATCACCCGGGTCATCACCCGGCTGATCCGGGCCGGGAAGGGGCCGTTCGGCAATGTCACGGCGGGCTCGGTGCACATCCACCATGTGGTGCCCGGCGTCATCCTCACCGTCATCGGGGGCTTCGGCTCGGTGGCGAGCGGCGGGGGCGGGCCGGGTTCGGCCCTCGCCGCGGTGCTGTTCGGTATCGGCGCGGGGCTGGTCCTGGACGAGTTCGCGCTGATCCTGCACCTCGACGACGTGTACTGGACCGAGGCGGGCCGCAAGAGCGTGGAGGTGGTCGTACTGACCGCCGCGCTGGTCGGGCTGCTGCTGGCGGGGTTCGCGCCGTTCGGGGTCAACGACCTGTCGCGGGAGGAACTGCAGAACCGGGCGGGGGTGGCGGCCAGTGTGGGGGTGAACTTCCTGTTCGCGCTGATCGCGCTGAGCAAGGGGAAGGGGAGGGTGGCGGTGTTCGGGGTGATCATTCCGGTGGTGGCGGTCGTCGGGTCGCTCCGCCTGGCCCGGCCGGGCTCGCTGTGGGCGCGCCGTTTCTATCGTCGCCGGCCCCGTGCGCGGGCCCGCGCGTTCCTGCGCGCCTACCGCCACGACCGCCGCTGGTCCGGCCCCCGCCGGACGGTGGAGAACTGGCTGGGCGGCAAACCGGACCCCGTGGCCCGCCCCTGAGGGTTTTCCGCCCCAGCCGCCCCGTCCCGTCTCTGGGGCTGCGCGCCCGGATCCCCTTCGCGCCCACGCGGCGGAGCCGCGCATCGGCACAGCCCCGCGTCCCTGAAGGGGCGCGGGGAACTGCGCGAACAACCCCCACCGGCCCGCAGGCCCGGGGTCGACGAGGGGCAGCACCCCTCGGGACGGGAAGGGGAAGGGGCGGCGGGGGCGAGGGAAAACCCACCCACCCCCGGCCGCCGCTTCACTCCGCCGCGGCCACGACCTCCGGCAGCTCCGCCGCCAACGCCGCCGCGGCCTGGATCAGCGGCAGGGCCAGCAGCCCACCCACCCCTTCCCCCACCCGAACCCCGTGCGCCAGCACAGGATCCAGCGCCATCCGGTCCAGCGCCTTCGCCTGCCCCGGCTCCCCACTGTCGTGCGACGCCACCCACCAGTCCGGCGCCCGGAACGCCACCCGCTGCGCCACCAGCGCACACGCCGCGCCCACCACACCGTCCAGCACCACCGGCAGCTTCCGCACAGCCGCCTGCAGCAGGAACCCCGTCATGGCGGTGAGATCCGCCCCGCCCACCGTCGCCAGCAGCCGCAGCTGATCCCCGAGCACCGGCCGTGCCCGCCGCAACCCGTCCCGGATCGCCGCACACTTGCGCATCCACGCCAGGTCGTCGATCGCCAGCCCGCCGCGCCCGGTCACCACCGACGCGTCCGTGCCGCACAGCGCCGCCACCAGCACACCCGCCGCCGTGGTGCCGCCCACGCTCACATCGCCGAGCACCACCAGATCCGTACCGGAGTCGGCCTCCTCGTCGGCGACCGCCATCCCCGCGCGGAACGCCGCCTCCGCCTCCTCGGCCGTCAGCGCGTCCTCGATGTCGATACGGCCGCTGCCCCGCCGCACCCGGTGCCGTACGACGTCCTCGGGCAGCGTTTCCGGATCGCAGTCCAGGGACATGTCGACGACCCGTACCGGCACCCCCTGCCGACGGGCGAGCACGGACACCGGACGGCCGCCCTCCAGCACCTCCCGCACCAGCTCCACGGCGCTGCCCGCGGCCCGCGCGGAGACACCCAGTGCGGCGATCCCGTGATCGCCGGCGAACAGTACGACCCGCGGCCGTTCGACCGGCCGCACCGGCACCGCGGACTGCGCCGCCGCCAGCCACTCACCCAGGTCGTCCAGGCGGCCCAGCGATCCGGGCGGCACGGCCAGCCGCTCCCGGCGCGCCTCCGCGTCACGGCGCACCCCGCCGTCCGGACGCTCGATCAGATCGGTGAAGTCGTCGATATCAAGCGAGCTCATTCGCCGAACAGTACCGGCCCCGATCGAACGCGACGGAGCGCCGGTCGGCCTCACACGCGGGACCTCACCCCCACCACGCCACCCCGGCGGCGGTCCACCCAGGAACGCCTTCCCGTCCGTAACGTTTTGCCATGGAACGCCGGACATCCGACCGTCCGCCCCGACCGTCCCGTACGCCCTGTCCGTCCCGTACGCCGGGTCACCACCCGGGCGCCGTACGCCCTCACGCCGGGAGCCGCCCATGTCCGCAACCGACCCAGCCCGTGCGACCCCGGCCCCCCACGGCTCGGCCCGGGTGCACGAGCCGCGCCGCGAGGACTGCCCCTGGTGCGGCTCCGCGCGGTTGCGCAACCGGCTGAGAACCGGCGATCTGCGCCGGCACCGGCCGGGCCTGTTCACCGTCGACGAGTGCCGGGACTGCGGCCACACCTTCCAGAACCCCCGTCTCACCGCCGAGGGCCTCGCCTTCTACCGGCGGACCGTGCGCGGAGCCCCCCGCGACCCCGCCACCGAACGCGTCCTCGCCCTGCACGCCGTACGGCACCGCCGCAGGGGCGCCGCCCGCGCGATGCTCCCCTTCGGCGAACCGGAGAGCTGGCTGGACGTCGGCACCGGACTCGCCCGCTTCCCGCTCACCGCGCGGGAGTTCTTCCCGTACACCGCCTTCGACGGCACCGACCTCACCGCGCGCGTGGAGCGGGCCCGTACGCTCGGCCGGGTCGAGGAGGCCCACCTCGGGCCGCTGACCGACCCGGGGGTCCTGGCCCGGCTGGCGGGCCGCTACGACGTCGTCAGCCTGCTGCACCACCTGGAGCACACCACCGACCCCCGCGCGGAGCTCCACGCCGCCCTCGACGCCCTGCGCCCCGGCGGCCATCTGCTCATCGAGACCCTGGACCCCCGCTGTGCCTTCGCCGCCCTGTTCGGCCGCTGGTGGCTGCCCTACGACCAGCCCCGCCGGCTGCATCTGCTGCCCCGCCGCAACCTGCGCGCGGAGCTGGAGGGACGCGGCTGCGCGATCGTCACCGGCGGGAACCGCACCGCACACGTGCCGCACGATCTGGCCGGCCTGACCGCCCTGGCCCTCTCCCACACCCTCCCCGCCCCGGACACCCCCTGGCGCGCGATCCCGCCGACCCCGTTCCAGCACCACCTGCGCACGGTCCTGCTCCGCGCGGGCACCCCCCTGGTCGTCGCCGCGGCGGCGACGGACCTGGCCCTCGCTCCTGTGCTCCGCCACACCCCGTTCGCCAACGCGTACCGGATCATCGCGCGCAAGCCGAAACCGTAGGGCCCGCGGGGTCACCCCCGCAGCACGACCGCCTGGCCCGCCACCACCAGCAGCACCTGCTCGCACTCCTGCGCGAACGCCGCGTTCAGACGGCCGAGTTCGTCACGGTAGCGGCGGCCGGAGGCGGTCGCGGGGACGATGCCGGAGCCGACCTCGTTGGACACGGCGACCAGTGTCCGCCGGGTCTCGCGCACCGCGTCCGTCAGCGCCCGCACCCGGACGCGCAGCGCCCGTTCCCCGCCGTCCGCCCACTCCGCGTCGTCCCACGCCCCCACGGCGTCCATCGCGTCCGTCAGCCACAGCGACAGGCAGTCGATCAGCAGCGGGGGCCCGTCGTCCTTCAGCAGCGGCACCAGATCACAGGTCTCGACGGTGCGCCACGATCCCGGCCGCCGCTCCTGGTGCGCCGACACCCGCGCCGCCCACTCGGTGTCCCCGCTCCGCGACCCGCCGGTCGCCACGTACAGCACCTCGGGGAACGACTCCATCCGCCGCTCCGCCTCCACCGACTTGCCCGAGCGCGCCCCGCCCAGCACCAGCGTCCGGCGCGGTACGTCGGGCACGTCCTCGTAGGCGCCGACCTCCAGCGTGGTGCCGTCCGGCACGGCGCGCGCCCCGGCCGCCGCGAGCCGGCGCCGCAACTCCGCGCCGGGCGGCACGTCGTGGCCGAGGTGGACGGCGACGACGTCCGTGGCCGGGCCCACCGCCCCCACCTCCCGCAGCCGCGCGAGCGCGTCCGGTCGCCCCACGACGTCCAGCAGCACCATGGCGTACGACTCGGCCGGCTCCTCGAGCCCGGCGGGCGCCCCGCCCGGCGGCAGATACAGCAGCCGCCGCCCGTCCGGGCCGGTCACCGCGTACCCCGTACCGGGCGCGTCCAGCGCCACCGCCCGCACCCGGTGCCCCGTCAGCAGCGCCAGCTCCCGCCCGTCCGGCACCCGGCCCGGCTGCGGCAGCCCGGCGGGCACCTCGAGCGCGGGACCGTCGTGCGGATGCGACAGCAGCACCTGCCGCACGCCGCTCAGCGAACGCCCCGCGCGGGCGGCCGCGAACGCGCCGCCCGGCGTCAGATCGAGCAGCAGCGTTCCGTCCACGAGCAGCGAGGTCGCCGCACGGGCGTCCACACCGAGGGCGGACGCGCAGGCGGCGCAGGGGCAGTCGGGGCGGGGCAGTCCCGTGGGGGCGCCGGTGCCGAGCAGTGTCAGTTCCACGCCCCGATTTTCACCCCTGCCCACGACGGGTGCGCGTCCGACTAGGCTTGGGCGTGGTGTGATCACACTCTCTGGGAGGCGTACATGGCGGCATGGACGTGGCGGTTCGAGAAGGCCGACGGGACGCAGGTCGAGCCCGCGGTGCCGCCGGAGGAGTTCCCCACACAGGGGGACGCCGAGTCCTGGCTCGGGGAGCACTGGAAGGAACTGGTGGAGGGCGGCGCGGACCAGGTCCGTCTGTCGGAGGACGCGACGGAGATCTACGGCCCGATGAGCCTCCACGCGGAAGAGGCCTGAATTCGGCCCGTTCGCGCAGTTCCCCGCGCCCCTGAAGGGGCGCGGGGCTGTGCCGATATGCGGCTCCGCCGCGTGGGCGCGAACGGGGCCGGGGGGAGGGGCGGCACAGGGGCGCGAGGAACCGCGCGAACGGGGGTCTGGGGGCAGCGCCCCCAGGGACGGGACGGGAAGGGGCGGCGGGGGGCGAGAACTCAGCCCCGCACCCCGCACAGGTGCAGCAACCCCGCAACCCCCCGATAGGGATCCGTACGCCCCGCCCGGTCCTCGACCGACAGCAGCGCGTCCAGATCCCCCGGCACGGCCGATTCGTCCCCCACCGCGTCGGTGAAGACCCGCACCCCGTACCAGGCACGCAACGGCGCCCCGATCCCCGCCAACGTCCCCGTCAACCGCTTCAGCCCGTACGCCGACGTACAGAACGCCTCCAGCGCGGCCCCCCACTCCCCGCACAACCCCGCCCGCATCGCCGGCGCGTCCCCGTTGCGCACCAGCAGCGACAGCAGCCCCCCGTGCGCCAGCATCCGCGCGACCCCCGCCAGCAACGCGTCCGGCTCCTCGACATCCATGAGCACGCCATGACACAACACGACGTCGAAGCTGCCCGGCACGAAGTGCACCCCGGTGTCCCCGGCCTGCCCCTCGACGATCCGCAACCGCTCCCGGATGCCCTCGGGCTCCTGCGCGAACGCCTCCCGCGCGGACGCGATCAACGTCGCGTCCTGCTCGACCCCGGTCACCTGATGACCGGCCCGCGCCAGCCGCAGCGCCTGCGCCCCCCGGCCCATGCCCACGTCCAGCACCCGCAGGCGCCTCCCCACCGGGAAGCGCCCCACTATCTGCTCCTCCAGCTGGCGGGCCACCAGCTCCTGACGGACGACTTCACGCAGACCGCCGAGCCCGCCCGGCGGACCGGGTGCCGTGCCGTCGTCCGTCAACGGCGTGGCGCTCAGGGCCGCTCCCCGCGCTTGACCTGGGGCTTGGGCAGCCGCAGCCGGCGCATCTGGAGCGAGCGCATCAGCGCGTAGGCCACCGCACCGCGGCGGCCCTCGTCGGGGAAGCGCTCCGCCAGCCGCTTCTTCAGCCGGAACCCGGTGACGATCGAGTCGAGCACGATCATCACGATCACCACGAGCCACAGCAGCAGCGCGACGTTCTGCAGCTGTGCCACCTGGACCATGCTCAACACCAGGATGATCACGGCCATCGGGAGGAAGTACTCCGCGATGTTGAACCGCGAGTCCACGTAGTCACGCGCGAACCGGCGCACCGGCCCCTTGTCACGCGTGGGCAGATAGCGCTCGTCGCCGCTGGCCAGCGCCTGGCGCTGGCGCTCCATCGCGGCACGGCGCTCCTCGCGCTGCCGCTTGGCGGCGTCCTTGCGCGACATCGACGTATTGGCGACGCTGCGGCGCTGCGACTGGGCCTCGCTGCGTTTGGGTGTGGGGCGGCCCTTTGGGGCCTCCGGGTGACGGGTCTGCGTGGAGTCGGTCACCGTCGCCTTGTCGGCGACCGATGCCTTCTCTTCCTTGGCGCGGCTACGGAACACAAAACCCAAGGGTACGGGGTGCCCGGGGTTGGACCCCAGCCGCCTGGGGAACGATCCGGCAACACCGGACGTCTCCCATAGGACAGAGGGGGACGTTGTGCGGTTCTCGGGGTGGCCCGGCCGGCCGCCCCCGGGGACCACCTACTCCCTACGCCGGATCGGGAGGGTACTCAGTCGTCCTTGGGGATGAGCGCATCCGTCCCCGAACAGTGCGGTAATGGATGCGGGGCCCGTACTGTGGGTTCTGTCGCAGGTGCTGGAGCTGGAGTCGGTCAGAAGGGGGCGCGCGAAGCCCATGAGCGGTGTCATGAAGCGTATGGGGATGATCTTCCGCGCGAAGGCGAACAAGGCCCTGGACAGGGCCGAGGACCCGCGCGAAACCCTCGATTACTCGTACCAGAAGCAGCTGGAGCTGCTCCAGAAGGTCCGCCGCGGCGTCGCCGACGTGGCCACCTCGCGCAAGCGGCTGGAGCTCCAGCTCAACCAGTTGCAGTCCCAGTCGGGCAAGCTGGAGGACCAGGGCCGCAAGGCGCTCGCGCTCGGCCGCGAGGACCTGGCCCGTGAGGCGCTCTCCCGCCGCGCGGCGCTGCAGCAGCAGGTGACGGACCTGGAGACGCAGCACGCCACGCTGCAGGGCGAGGAGGAGAAGCTCACCCTCGCGGCCCAGCGCCTCCAGGCCAAGGTGGACGCCTTCCGTACGAAGAAGGAGACCATCAAGGCCACGTACACGGCGGCCCAGGCACAGACCCGGATCGGGGAGGCCTTCTCCGGCATCTCCGAGGAGATGGGCGACGTGGGGATGGCGATCCAGCGCGCCGAGGACAAGACGGCCCAGCTGCAGGCGCGGGCCGGCGCGATCGACGAACTGCTCGCCTCCGGAGCCCTCGACGACCAGTCCGGTATGCACAAGGACGACATCCAGGCCGAGCTCGACCGGCTCTCCGGTGGTACGGATGTAGAGCTGGAACTGCAGCGCATGAAGGCCGAACTGGCCGGCGGACCGTCCGGTGGCCAGCAGGCCATCGAGGGCGGCAACGGTCAGCAGCAGTCCCAGCAGCCGCAGGACACTCCGCGCTTCGACAAGCAGTAGCCCACGCCGAGGAGGGCGACATGATCGTACGGATCATGGGGGAGGGGCAGGTGACGCTGGCCGAGAGCCGGCTCGCCGAGCTGAACGAACTGGACGAGGAACTGCTCGCCGAGATGGAGAACGGCGACGGCCCGGGTTTCCGCGCGACCCTGCAGGCCCTCCTGGCCAGGGTCCGCGACCTCGGCGAGCCCCTCCCCGACGACTCCCTCGAACCCTCCGACCTGATCCTCCCGTCCCCCGAGGCAACCCTGGAGGAGGTCCAGGACCTCCTCCAGGAAAACGGCCTGATCCCAGAAGCCCCCTGAGACGTTCCCCCACCCCCGCTCTCCGCGGGCAGTCGTGCCGCTGGGGCGGCACGGGTGGGCGCGACGGCACCCCGCAAACGCCGGGCCGCGCACCCCCCGCCCAGCCGCGAGGCAGCCGCACTCCCGCAAACACCACCCCGCGCAACCCCACCCGCCCCGCCGCACACCACACCCATCGGGCCGCCGACCCCCGACAGCTACCGTAAACACCCGTGAGCACCCTGACCCGAGCCCGCTGCCGCCTCCAGGCCCACCCCACCGCCCTGGACGCAGCCCTCGCCGCAGGCGTCCTCATCTGCATGGTCGCCGGCTCCTTCGTCGACCCCCACGGCCCCAACGGCGTCAGATGGGGCCTGCGCACCCCCGACCCGCTCAGCCTCGTCCTCATGGCCCTCGGCGCTGCCGCACTCGTGTTCCGCCGCCGAGCCCCCCGCACCGTCCTCGCCCTCGCCGGCGCCCTCTCCGTCGCGGAGTCCGTCACCGGCGACCCCCGCGCCCCCGTCGCCATGTGCGCCGTGATCGCCCTCTACACCGTCGCCTCCACCACCGACCGCCCCACCACCTGGCGGATCGGCCTGCTCACCATGACCGTCCTCACCGGCACGGCGATGGTGGCCGGCCCCCTGCCCTGGTACGCCCAGGAGAACCTGGCGATCTTCGCCTGGACCGGCATCGGCGCCACCGCCGGGGACGCCGTCCGCAGCCGCCGCGCCTTCGTCCAGGCCATCCGCGAGCGCGCCGAGAAGGCCGAACGCACCCGCGAGGAGGAGGCCCGCCGCCGGGTCGCCGAGGAACGCCTGCGCATCGCCCGCGATCTGCACGACGTCGTCGCCCACCACATCGCCCTGGTCAACGTCCAGGCCGGAGTCGCCGCCCACGTCATGGACAAACGCCCCGACCAGGCGAAGGAGGCCCTCGCCCATGTCCGCGAGGCCAGCCGCTCCGCCCTCGGCGAGCTGCGCGCCACCGTCGGCCTGCTGCGCCAGTCCGGCGACCCCGAGGCCCCCACCGAACCCGCCCCCGGCCTCGACCGCCTCGACGAACTCGCCGGAACCTTCCGCAACGCCGGACTGCGCGTCGAGGTCGCCCGCACCGACGAGGGCACCGCCCTTCCCGCCGCCGTGGACCTGGCCGCGTACCGGATCATCCAGGAGGCCCTGACCAACGTCCAGAAGCACGCCGGCACCGAGGCGCGGGCCGAGGTCAGCGTCGTCCGGGTGGGACCGCACATCGAGGTCACCGTCCTCGACGACGGCGCCGGCGAGGACCAGGAGCACGCCCCCGGCGGCGGACACGGACTGCTCGGCATGCGCGAACGCGTCACCGCCCTGCGCGGCACCCTCACCACCGGCCCCCGATACGGCGGCGGCTTCCGCGTCCATGCGATCCTGCCCGTCAAGACCCGCACCGCCGCGGCCCGGGACGACACCCCGTGACCACCGCCCCGTCGGAGCCCCGGAGACATTGGAGCCCGTATGACGATCCGTGTCCTGCTCGCCGACGACCAGGCACTGCTGCGCAGCGCCTTCCGGGTGCTCGTCGACTCCGAGCCGGACATGGAGGTGGTGGGCGAGGCGTCCGACGGCGCGGAGGCGGTCCGGCTGGCCCGGGAGCAGCGCGCCGACGTCGTTCTGATGGACATCCGGATGCCCGACACCGACGGGCTCGCCGCCACTCGTCTGATCAGCGCGGACCCGGAACTCGCCGGGGTCCGGGTGGTCATACTGACGACGTTCGAGGTCGACGACTACGTGGTCCAGTCGCTGCGCGCCGGAGCCTCCGGCTTCCTCGGCAAGGGCTCCGAACCCGACGAGATGCTGAACGCCATCCGGATCGCCGCCGGCGGCGAGGCCCTGCTCTCCCCGGTGGCCACCAAGGGCCTGATCGCCCGCTTCCTCGCCCAGGAGGGCCCGGGCGGCGACGCCGACCGCGACCCGGCCCGCGCCGAGCGGCTCGGCTCGCTCACCGTGCGCGAACGCGAGGTGCTGGTGCAGGTCGCCGGCGGCCACTCCAACGACGAGATCGCCGAACGCCTCGAGGTCAGCCCGCTCACGGTGAAGACCCACGTCAACCGGGCCATGGCCAAGCTGGGCGCCCGTGACCGGGCCCAGCTGGTCGTCATCGCCTACGAGACGGGGCTGGTCCGTCCAAGGGTGGAGTGAGCTCCGCGGGGCGTACTGCGGCGGGAGTACGCCCCGCACAAGGGATGGGACCTCGGGGCTACGGATCGGCCCTCTTCCATGGCTCAAGGTGTAGAGCGGGCGCCCACTTGTGCGCGCGCCCGCTTGCCGGACTCGCTTGCCGGACTTCTGCCGCTCCACGGAAAAGAGACCCTGACCATGTCCTGGCTGTCCAGATTCAGCCTCGCGCAACGGGCGCTGATCGGACTGATGTCGATCATCGCGCTCGTGTTCGGGGCGATCGCGATACCCCAGCTCAAGCAGCAGCTGTTGCCGACCATCGAACTGCCCATGGTGTCCGTGATCGCGCCGTACCAGGGCGCGTCCCCGGACGTGGTCGAGAAGCAGGTCGTCGAGCCCATCGAGGACAGCCTGGAGGCCGTCGACGGCATCTCCGGCGTCACCTCGACGGCGAGCGAGGGCAACGCCGTCATCATGGCGTCCTTCGACTACGGCAACGGCACCCAGCAGCTCGTCGCCGACGTCCAGCAGGCCGTCAACCGGGCCGGGGCCCGCCTCCCGGACGGCGTCGACCCGCAGGTCGTCGCCGGTTCCACGGACGACATCCCGGCCGTGGTGCTCGCCGTCACCTCCGGCAAGGACCAGCAGGCGCTCGCCGACCAGCTGGACCGGACCGTGGTGCCCGCGCTGGAGGGCATCGACGGCGTCGGCCAGGTCACCGTGGACGGCGTACGCGACCTCCAGGTCACCGTCACCCCCGACACCGCGAAGCTGACGAAGGCCGGCCTCACCACCCAGTCCCTCGCCGCGGCCCTCCAGGCCGGCGGCGCGACCGTCCCGGCCGGCTCCTTCGACGAGGACGGCGCCAACCGCACCGTCCAGGTCGGCGGCGGCTTCACCTCGCTCGAGCAGATCGAGGACCTGAGGGTCGCCGGCGAGCCCGGCCGGGGGAAGCCCGCCCGCCTCGGTGACGTCGCCACCGTGCGGCAGCAGGAGGCCAGGGCCGACTCCCTCACCCGCACCAACGGCGAGCCCAGTCTCGCCGTGATGGCGACCATGGACCACGACGGCAGCGCCGTCGCGATCTCCGAGGCCGTCGCGGACAAGCTGCCCGACCTGCGCAAGGACCTCGGCGACGGCGCCACCCTCACCGTCGTCAGCGACCAGGGCCCGGCGGTCTCCAAGGCCATCGAGGGCCTGACCACCGAGGGCGCCCTCGGTCTGGTCTTCGCCGTCCTCGTCATCCTCGTCTTCCTGGCGTCGATCCGCTCGACCCTCGTCACCGCGGTCTCCATCCCGCTGTCCGTGGTCCTCGCCCTGATCGTGCTGTGGACGCGCGACCTGTCGCTGAACATGCTGACGCTGGGTGCGCTGACCATCGCCATCGGCCGGGTCGTCGACGACTCGATCGTGGTCCTGGAGAACATCAAGCGGCACCTCGGCTACGGCGAGGAGCGCCACTCCGCGATCATGAACGCGGTACGTGAGGTCGCGGGCGCGGTGACGTCCTCGACGCTCACCACGGTCGCCGTGTTCCTGCCGATCGGCCTGGTCGGCGGCATGGTGGGCGAGCTGTTCGGCTCCTTCAGCCTCACCGTCACGGCGGCGCTGCTGGCGTCCCTGCTGGTGTCGCTGACGGTCGTGCCCGTCCTGTCGTACTGGTTCCTGCGCGCCCCCAAGGGCACCCCCGAGGACGCCGAGGAAGCCCGCAGGATCGCCGAGGAGAAGGAGGCGAAGAGCCGCCTCCAGCGCGCCTACGTGCCCGTGCTGCGCTTCGCCACCCGGCGCAGGCTGACCAGTGTGGCCATCGCGGTCGTCGTCCTGATCGTCACGTTCGCCATGGCGCCGCTGCTGAAGACCAACTTCTTCGACGCGGGCGAGCAGCAGGTCCTCACCGTCCAGCAGGAGCTGAAGCCCGGCACCAGCCTGGCCGCGACCGACGCCCAGGCGAAGAAGGTCGAGAACCTCCTCGGCGACACCAAGGGCGTCAAGGACTTCCAGGTCACCATCGGCTCGTCCGGCTGGATGGCGGCCTTCGGCGGCGGTACGGACACCAATCAGGCCACCTACCAGGTGATGCTGGAGGACGACGCGTCCTCCGAGGACGTCCAGGACAGCCTCGAGAAGGGGCTGGAGAAGCTCGACGGCCTCGGCACCACCACCATCGCGGCCGGTGACGGCTTCGGCAGCCAGGACCTGAGCGTCGTCGTCAAGGCGGCCGACGCGCAGGCGCTGCGCAAGGCCGCGGACCAGGTCCGTGACGCGGTGGCCTCCCTGGACGACGTCACGGACGTCACCAGCGACCTGGCGCAGAGCGTGCCCCGCGTCTCCGTGAAGGCCAACGACAAGGCCGCCGCGGCCGGTTTCACCGACCAGACCCTCGGTGCGGCTGTCGCCCAGTCGGTGAAGGGCACCCCGGCCGCCACGGCGGTCCTCGACGACACCGAGCGCGATGTCGTCATCCGCTCGGCGAAGCCGGCCACCACCGTGGACCAGCTGAAGAACCTCGCCCTCGGCCCGGTGAAGCTGGGTGACATCGCCACCGTCGAGGTGGTGGACGGTCCCGTCTCCATGACCCGGATCGACGGCCAGCGCGCCGCCACCGTCACGGCGAAGCCGACCGGTGACAACACGGGCGCGGTCGGCGCGGACCTTCAGAAGAAGATCGACGCGCTGACCCTCCCGGCGGGCGCGACGGCGGAGATCGGCGGCGTCACGTCCGACCAGGACGAGGCGTTCGTCAACCTGGGCCTGGCGATGCTGGCGGCGATCGCGATCGTCTTCATGCTGCTGGTCGGCACCTTCCGCTCGCTCGCCCAGCCGCTGATCCTGCTGGTGTCCATCCCGTTCGCGGCGACCGGCGCCATCGGTCTGCTGATCGTCACCGGCACCCCGATGGGTGTCCCGGCGATGATCGGCATGCTGATGCTGATCGGCATCGTGGTCACCAACGCGATCGTGCTGATCGACCTGATCAACCAGTACCGCAAGCAGGGCCACGGCGTCGTCGAGGCCGTGATCGAGGGCGGCCGCCACCGGCTTCGCCCGATCCTCATGACGGCGCTGGCGACCATCTTCGCCCTGCTCCCGATGGCCCTGGGTGTCACCGGCGAGGGCGGCTTCATCGCCCAGCCGCTGGCCGTGGTGGTGATCGGCGGCCTGATCACGTCGACCCTGCTCACCCTCCTCCTGGTCCCGACGCTCTACGCGATGCTGGAGCTCCGCAAGGAGCGCCGCGCGAGGAAGCGCGCGGCGAAGAGGGAAGCGGCCACCCGGGCCGGGACTTCCCAGGAGCCGAAGCCGGTCGAGGTCTGACAGCCGTCACCACATGAAGGGGCGCCCCCGTGAAGCCGTCACGGGGGCGCCCCTTCATGTGGTGCGGTCCTACGGCAGCGCCAGCATGCGCTCCAGTGCCAGCTTCGCGAACGCCTCCGTCTCCTTGTCCACCTCGATGCGGTTGACCAGGTTGCCCTCGGCGAGGGATTCGAGCGCCCAGACCAGGTGGGGGAGATCGATGCGGTTCATCGTGGAGCAGAAGCAGACCGTCTTGTCGAGGAAGACGATCTCCTTGTTCTCGGACGCGAAACGGTTCGCCAAGCGGCGGACCAGGTTCAGTTCGGTGCCGATGGCCCACTTGGAGCCGGCCGGGGCCGCCTCCAGCGTCTTGATGATGTACTCCGTCGAGCCGACGTAGTCCGCGGCGGCCACGACCTCGTGCCGGCACTCGGGGTGCACCAGCACGTTCACGCCCGGTATGCGCGCGCGCACGTCGTCGACCGAGTCCAGGCTGAAGCGGCCGTGCACCGAGCAGTGGCCGCGCCACAGGATCATCTTCGCGGCGCGCAGCTCGTCCGCCGTCAGCCCGCCGTTCGGCTTGTGCGGGTTGTAGAGGACGCAGTCCTCCAGGGACATGCCCATGTCGCGGACGGCGGTGTTCCGGCCCAGGTGCTGGTCCGGGAGGAAGAGGACCTTCTCGCCCTGCTCGAAGGCCCAGTCAAGGGCCCGCTTCGCGTTGGACGACGTACAGATGGTGCCGCCGTGCTTGCCGGTGAAGGCCTTGATGTCGGCGGAGGAGTTCATGTACGAGACGGGGACGACCTGCTCGGCCACCCCGGCCTCGGTGAGGACGTCCCAGCACTCGGCGACCTGCTCGGCGGTGGCCATGTCCGCCATGGAGCAGCCGGCCGCGAGGTCGGGCAGGACGACCTTCTGGTCGTCGCCCGTGAGGATGTCCGCGGACTCGGCCATGAAGTGCACACCGCAGAACACGATGTACTCGGCCTGCGGCCGGGCGGCGGCGTCGCGGGCCAGCTTGAAGGAGTCGCCCGTGACGTCCGCGAACTGGATGACCTCGTCACGCTGGTAGTGGTGGCCGAGCACGAAGACCTTGTCCCCGAGCTTCTCCTTGGCGGCGCGGGCCCGCTCCACCAGGTTCGGGTCGGACGGCGAGGGGAGGTCGCCGGGACACTCCACTCCGCGCTCACTCCTCGGGTCGGCCTCACGGCCGAGGAGCAGCAGGGCGAGGGGCGTCGGCTGTACGTCGAGCTCCTGGGTCTGGGCGGTGGTGGCGGTGGTCACGGCACGCACCCTTTCTGTTTCTGGCGACTTCTCGTCGAAATGACGCTATCTATCATAACCGGTTCACGTCACTTTGACGACGGCCATAGCGTCCATGTGACGTGAATCCCGCTGCCCGGTGACGCGTTCCCGGAAAGCCCCCACAAGGGCCGGTTTCCGCACCGGACCGCGTGTGCGAGCATGAGGAGGGAGGCGAGGAATCCACGCGCCCGGCCCGGAATGAATCCGCGGTCCCGCCGGTTGCAACCGTCGGCAAGCAGTCTCCGTACAACCCGGGAGAGATGTAGATGTCCGTATCGGACGAGACCACCACCGTCACCGACGGCATCGTCCTGACCGACGCCGCCGCGTCCAAGGTCAAGGCCCTGCTCGACCAGGAAGGCCGTGACGACCTCGCCCTGCGCGTCGCCGTCCAGCCCGGCGGCTGCTCCGGCCTGCGCTACCAGCTCTTCTTCGACGAGCGCTCGCTCGACGGCGACGTGGTGAAGGACTTCGGCGGTGTCAAGGTCGTCACCGACCGGATGAGCGCCCCGTACCTGGGCGGCGCCACCGTCGACTTCGTCGACTCCATCGAGAAGCAGGGCTTCACGATCGACAACCCGAACGCCACGGGCTCCTGCGCCTGCGGCGACTCCTTCAGCTGAGCCGGGTCCTTCCACCAGGCCGGCAGGACAGGAAGAAGGCGGCGGTCCCCACGAAGGGGCCGCCGCCTTCCTCGTCGTTCAGCGGGTGGGCGGTGCCGGGAGCCGGGCACCGTCCTTGTGCAGCGGGACCGGATCGCCGTCCGTGCCCACGACCTCACGGCCGCCCAGCGGGGCGTCCAGCCGTACCGTCTGCTGGTACCCCTTGGCGATCATGATGCACACCTTGTCCGGCCACGGTGTCTCGGTCACCCGCACCGTCACCCGGCCGCCGTCCTCGCTCGCCGTCACCCTGTAGTCGGCGCACACACCGCCGGTGAAGGTCACGGTCAGCTCGTCGCCCTCGGCGGTGTAGCCCTCGACGTCGACGTCCCGGGCCGACGGGGCCGCTGTCGGCTCGTCACCGGGCTTCGTGGGCGCCGGGCTGGCCTCACCGGACCCCGCCGGCGGCGCCAGGAACTCCGGGTCGACCGCCGGATACGTCACCGTGAAGGTGTTCTCCGTGCCCTCCGGCCGTACCTCGAACAGCCAGGACGGTACGAGCGCCGGACGCCCGTCCACCGAGTGCGAGGCCAGCCCGAACACCGCGTCGCCGACCGTGACGGTGTCGCCCTTCGGCGGCTCGGGCGTCGCGCACGACTCCCCGCCCAGCGGTACGGGGCTCGCGCAGCCGCCGATCTCCGCGCGGTCGCCCGCGCCCGGCGCCTCGTTCATCCGCTTCAGCGCGTCGGCGGCGCTCACCACCGGATAGCTGTCGCCCTTCAGGGGCTCCCCGAGCCGGCCGTTGCCGCCGACCACCTCGCCCTTGGCGCCGACGACCACTCCGGTCGTCCAGCCGTATGTGGGCAGCCCGCCGACCTGCGGATCGGCGTTCACCACACGCGTGCCGCCCATGACCTGGCCCGCGTCGAGTTTCGCCTCGTCCTGGCCCGCCGCCTTCAGCACGGGCGCGGCGGCCTTCTTCGCGGCGTCCTCGCTCACCACCGGTCCGTCCCCGCCGGACGGGGCCTTGCAGGTCGCGCCCTTGCAGTTGTCGGTGCCGGGAGTGTTCCGGCTGAACGTCCAGGCGCCCGGGGCGTCCCGGTCGACCCGCAGCGTGGGCCCGGAACCGTCCTTGCCGCCGATCCGCCAGGACCCGCCCTCCGCGACCGGCTCGCCCTCCAGCCCGAGGGACTGCGCCAGCGTCACCACCCGCTCCTGGGACACCTGCCCCCGGATCCGGTACACCGGCGCCGCGCCGGGACCGTCCGGGAGCGTGCCGTCGGCGCGGTAGACGGCGCCGTACGGGTTGGGCTCGCCGGGCGCGATCCCGTTCGGGGCGTCCTCGGAGTAGCCGTCCAGGGCGAGCGGCGGGGGAGAGGTGTCACCGTTCGCCCCCGGCGTCGTACCGCCGCCGGAACCGTCGAAACCACCGGAGGCACCGGCGGCGAGATAGGCCCCGCCCCCTCCGACCAGCAGTACGGCGGCGGCGACGGAGGCGATGAGGACGGGGGAGCGGCGCCGGGCGGACGGCTCGGCCCTGTCCGGGCGGGGGACGGGGGACGCCCCGACCACCGGCTCGTCGGGTGCCGGGTCCGGCCCGGGGCCGGCCTCGGGGCCGGGCGTGGCGTCGTGGGGCCCGTCGGGGGAGGGCGGCTCGGTGTCTTCGCGGGAGTCACCGCGACGCCCGTCGGCGGCACGGGATCCCCGGGCCGCCGGCTCGGCCGGGGTGTCGGCGGCGGCGGGTGTGGCGTCGTGGGGCCCGTTGGGGGAGGGCGACTCAGTGTCTTCGCCGGGGTCACCGGGATGGCCGTCGGCGGCATGGGATCCCTGGGCCGCCGGCTCGGCCGGGGTGTCGGCGGCGGGGTCGGGTGTGGCGTCGTGGGGCCCGTTGGGGGAGGGCGGCTCGGTGTCTTCGCGGGAGTCACCGCGACGCCCGTCGACGGCACGGGATCCCCGGGCCGCCGGCTCGGCCGGGGTGTCGGCGGCGGCGTCGTGGGGCTGGTCGGAGGCCGGGGCCGCGTCCGGGTCGTGCCCGGTCGCCACCGGGTCCTGTTGTTCCTTCCGCTTCCCACCAGCGCCCTCGGCGCCGGGCCGGGAGGCGTCGGGCCGGTTCGGCTCGGGCTCGGGTCCGGTCGCCGTCGGCTCCTCCGATGCGCCCCCGGAACCGGGCGCGCCGCCCGTGGGCGGGCGCGCCTCGTCGTCGTTGTCGGGTCGCTCGGTGTTCACCGCATCGCTCCTTCGGCTGCGCAGCTGTCCCGGAAGGACCCTTTCCCGGTCGTGCCGGGACTGCTCGGGGTCGTATCCCGCATCCCCTTTACGGGGGACAGCGATGGGACGCAGCGAAGGAGCGCACGGTTCCCCGGGGGCCGCGACGCCTC
This sequence comes from Streptomyces sp. NPDC048584, assembly GCF_043199595.1. NCBI lineage: Bacteria > Bacillati > Actinomycetota > Actinomycetes > Kitasatosporales > Streptomycetaceae > Streptomyces > Streptomyces sp. NPDC048584. The sequence continues at coordinate 112,345 of NZ_JBICWF010000018.1, read as the reverse complement.
AGTCGCCGTACTCCGACATCGCGTCCAGCAGCCGCGCCGATCCGGGCGGCACGGTCACGCCATGGATCGAGGACGGGGGGACCGGCCGGGCGGTCACCCGGTCGGGGGCCGCCCAGTGGGGGGCCATCCGCGCACAGTCGCCGCGCAGCGACGCCAGGCCGCCTTCGAGGTCCCCGGGAGCGGGGGAGTGGACCTTGAGGTTCGTCATACCGGCACCGTATGCACGTCCAAGGTCACGAAGAAAGACCTACTATCGGGTAGTTCCGGCTGCTTCTACGGGCCCGTCCCAGCCGGTAGCGTGAAGGGTCAGACCCCCTCCCTCAGGAGTATCGACGCCGTGCGCATCGCAGTCACCGGCTCCATCGCCACCGACCACCTCATGACCTTCCCCGGGCGCTTCGCCGACCAGTTCGTCGCCGACCAGCTGCACACGGTCTCGCTGTCCTTCCTGGTCGACAACCTCGACGTGCGCAGGGGCGGCGTGGGCGCGAACATCGCCTTCGGTATGGGCCAGCTCGGCACCCGGCCGATCCTCGTCGGCGCCGCCGGCTTCGACTTCGACGAGTACCGGGCCTGGCTGGACCGGCACGGCGTCGACACCGAGTCCGTCCGGATCTCCGACACGCTGCACACCGCCCGTTTCGTGTGCACCACGGACTCCGACCACAACCAGATCGGCTCCTTCTACACGGGCGCGATGAGCGAGGCCCGGCTGATCGAGCTGAAGACCGTCGCCGACCGGGTCGGCGGCCTCGACCTGGTCTCCATCGGCGCCGACGACCCGGAGGGCATGCTCCGGCACACCGAGGAGTGCCGCTCGCGCGGCATCCCCTTCGCCGCCGACTTCTCCCAGCAGATCGCCCGGATGAACGGCGAGGAGATCCGGATACTGCTGGACGGGGCGACCTACCTCTTCTCCAACGAGTACGAGAAGGGGCTCATCGAGACGAAGACCGGCTGGAGCGACGAGGAGATCCTGGGCAAGGTCGGCCACCGGGTCACCACGCTCGGGGCGCGCGGCGTCCGTATCGAGCGGGCGGGCGAGGAGCCGATCGAGGTCGGGTGCCCGGACGAGGAGCGCAAGGCCGATCCGACGGGTGTCGGTGACGCGTTCCGGGCGGGGTTCCTGTCGGGGCTGGCGTGGGGGGTTTCGCTGGAGCGGGCGGCGCAGGTGGGGTGCATGCTGGCGACTCTCGTCATCGAGACGGTGGGGACGCAGGAGTATCAGTTGCGGCGGGGGCACTTCATGGAGCGGTTCATGAAGGCGTACGGGGATGAGGCGGCGGAGGAGGTCCGGGGGCACCTCGGCTGAAGCGGGCGGGTGTGCGGGGGGCTGGTTGGTCGCGCAGTTCCCCGCGCCCCTTGAAGGACGCGCCGTCCCCCGCGCCCCCTGGTGAGGCTGGGCCTCGCTTCTCTGGACGTCGCGCAGTTCCCCGCGCCCCTGAAAAGCTCGCGCAGTTCCCCGCGCCCCTGAAAAGCTCGCGCAGTTCCCCGCGCCCCTGGGGGGCGCGGCCAGCCCCTGAAGGTGTGCCGTTTCCCTGGGGGTCCAGGGGAGTCAGCTGGTTCTGCGGATCAGGTAGGCCGTTCCCTGGGGGGCCGGTTCTTCGCCCCGGTACTCCTGGTCGCGCATGTCGCACCAGGCCGGGATGTCCAGGCGGGCTGCCTCGTCGTCCGCCAGGACGCGGATCGTGGCACCGACGGGGACCGTTCCGATGGCCTTGGCCAGTTCGATGACCGGGATCGGGCAGCGGCGGCCCACCGCGTCGATCACCAGGGTCGTGGTCCCGTCCTCCGCCGGGGCGGGGGGCGGGGACACCGGTGCGCCCAGCTTCTCCCGCACCCCCGCCACCACCTCCGGCAGCACGGACAGGAAGCGCTCGACGTCCTCCTCCCGTGTGCCCGACGGCAGCGACACCCGGACATTGCCCTCGCTGAGCACCCCCATCGCCCTCAGCACATGGCTCGGCGTCAGCGTGCTGCTCGTACACGACGACCCGGACGACACCGAGAAGCCGGCCCGGTCCAGTTCGTGCAGCACCGTCTCCCCGTCGACGTAGAGACAGGAGAACGTGACGATCCCGGGCAGCCGCCGCTCCGGGTCCCCGACCACCTCCACGTCCGGCACAAGACCGGGCACCCGCGCCCGGATCCGTTCCGTCAGTTCCCGCAGCCGTACCGCCTGCTCGGCCGCCTCCGCCCGTACCGCCCGCAGCGAAGCCGCCGCCGCCACGATCGCCGGCAGGTTCTCGAACCCGGCCGCCCGCCCCGACTCCCGCTCGTCCCGGGGCCCCTGGGGCGCGAACCGCACCCCCTTGCGTACGACGAGCAGCCCCACCCCCGACGGACCGCCCCACTTGTGCGCGCTCGCCGCGAGCAGCGACCAGCCGCCCTCCACCGGCCCCCACCCCAGCGACTGCGCCGCGTCCACCAGCAACGGCACCCCCGCCGCCCGGCACACCTCGGCCACCTCGGCCACCGGCTGCACCGTCCCCACCTCATGGTTGGCCGACTGCAGACACGCCAGCGCGGTGTCCGGCCGAAGGGCCTCGGCGTAACCGGACGGACGCACGGCACCCGTACGCTCCACCGCGACCTCGGTGACCGATCCTCCGCCGTCCCGGTGAACTTCCGCCGCATGGAGTACAGAAGAGTGTTCGACCGCTGACACGATCAGGTGAGACCCGGTGCGCCGCCGCCCCGCCAGCGCCCCCGCGATCCCCGAGTGCACCGCCCCGGTACCGGACCCGGTGAACACCAACTCGTCCGCCCGGCACCCCACCACCTCGGCGGCCGCCTCCCGAGCGGCGTCCAGCAACAACCGGGCCCGCCGCCCCTCCCGGTACAGCCGCCCCGGATCCGCCCACCCCTCGTCCAGAGAGGCCAACAACGCCTGCCGGGCGACAGGGTGCAGGGGAGCGGCGGAAGCGGCATCGAAGTAGGGCATGAGGCAACGCTAAACCCGGATCAGGACAGCTCCCCCAGGGGCGCGGGGAACCGCGCGACCAGCGACCCACGGCCCGCACCCGCCAAATAAGCGAACCCCTCCACCCAGTAGGCCCCCCTCCCCGTAACCCCCCGGAGGGCGTCGGCTAGGGTTTGGTCCGCATAAACATCCAAACCCCTGCCCGACGCAGGGCGGCGACCGACCAGCGAGAAGGCAGGCCGCAGCCAAACAGCGCGGGCGAGACTCTCGGGAAGGCGCTACGTGAGTCCCAACGGCTCCGACCTCCCCCACGGCCTGAAGGGCGTGGGCGGTACCCCCAAGCCGCGGCGCCCCATGCGGCGGAAGCTGCTGCAGGCACTGACCGCGGGCCTGGTCCTTGCGACCGCCACCGGTTGCACATGGGAGGACTTCCCCCGCCTCGGTATGCCCACCCCGACCACGGAAGAGGCTCCGCGGATCCTCTCCCTGTGGCAGGGGTCCTGGGCTGCCGCGCTCGCCGTCGGCGTGCTGGTGTGGGGCCTGATCCTGTGGAGTGCTTTCTTCCACCGGCGCAGCCGCACCAAGGTCGAAGTACCTCCGCAGACCCGGTACAACATGCCCATCGAGGCGTTGTACACCGTGGTCCCCCTCATCATCGTCTCGGTGTTCTTCTACTTCACCGCCCGTGACGAATCCGAGCTGATGAAGCTCGAGAAGAACCCCGATGTCACGGTCAACGTGGTCGGCTTCCAGTGGAGCTGGTGCTTCAACTACGTCGAGAACGTCGACGGTTCCACGGGCGACGCCAAGAAGTCCAAGGAACTCGAGGCGATCCCGGACCGCTACAAGGACGCCTTCCCGGCCGACGCCGGCGGTGTCTACGACTGCGGTACGCCCGGCACGCGGAACCCGCAGACCAACAACCCGGGCCCCACCCTGTGGCTGCCCGAGGGCAAGCGGGTCCGCTTCGTGCTGACCTCGCGCGACGTCATCCACTCCTTCTGGGTGGTGCCGTTCCTGATGAAGCAGGACGTCATCCCGGGCCACACCAACGCCTTCGAGGTGACCCCCAGCCGTGAGGGCACCTTCCTCGGCAAGTGCGCGGAGCTGTGCGGCGTCGACCACTCCCGGATGCTGTTCAACGTGAAGGTCGTCTCCCCCGAGCGCTACGAGCAGCACCTCAAGGACCTCGTGAAGAAGGGGCAGACCGGTTACGTTCCCGCCGGCATCGCGCAGACGAGCCACGAGAAGAACCGGGAGACGAACAACCTGTGAGCATCCTCAACGAACCCCAGGGTGCCGCCGCAGCTGAGGACTCGTACGAGAACGAGCTGCCGGTACGGCGCAAGAGTCCCGGCAACGTCGTGGTGAAGTGGCTGACGACCACGGACCACAAGACGATCGGCACGCTGTATCTGGTGACGTCGTTCGCCTTCTTCGTCATCGGTGGCGTGATGGCGCTCGTGATGCGTGCCGAGCTGGCCCGTCCGGGCCTGCAGATCATGTCGAACGAGCAGTTCAACCAGGCGTTCACGATGCACGGCACGATCATGCTGCTGATGTTCGCGACGCCGCTGTTCGCCGGCTTCGCGAACTGGATCATGCCGCTGCAGATCGGCGCGCCCGACGTGGCGTTCCCGCGGCTGAACATGTTCGCCTACTGGCTGTACCTGTTCGGCTCGCTCATCGCGGTCGGTGGCTTCCTCACCCCGGACGGCGCGGCCGACTTCGGCTGGTTCGCCTACTCGCCGCTGTCGGACGCGGTCCGCTCGCCGGGCATCGGCGCCGACATGTGGATCATGGGTCTGGCCTTCTCCGGCTTCGGCACCATCCTCGGCTCGGTCAACTTCATCACCACGATCATCTGCATGCGCGCGCCCGGCATGACGATGTTCCGTATGCCGATCTTCACCTGGAACGTGCTGCTGACCGGTGTGCTGGTCCTGCTCGCCTTCCCGGTGCTGGCCGCCGCGCTGTTCGCCCTGGAGGCGGACCGCAAGTTCGGTGCCCATGTGTTCGACTCGGCCAACGGCGGGGCGTTGCTCTGGCAACACCTGTTCTGGTTCTTCGGACACCCAGAGGTGTACATCATCGCCCTGCCGTTCTTCGGCATCGTCTCCGAGATCATCCCGGTCTTCTCCCGCAAGCCGATGTTCGGCTACATGGGTCTGATCGGCGCGACGATCGCGATCGCCGGTCTCTCGGTGACGGTGTGGGCGCACCACATGTACGTGACCGGCGGTGTGCTGCTGCCGTTCTTCTCCTTCATGACCTTCCTGATCGCGGTCCCGACCGGTGTGAAGTTCTTCAACTGGATCGGCACCATGTGGAAGGGCAGTCTGTCCTTCGAGACGCCGATGCTGTGGGCCACCGGCTTCCTGATCACCTTCGCCTTCGGTGGTCTGACCGGTGTCATCCTGGCCTCGCCGCCGCTGGACTTCCACGTGTCGGACTCGTACTTCGTGGTGGCGCACTTCCACTACGTCGTCTTCGGCACGGTGGTGTTCGCGATGTTCGCCGGATTCCACTTCTGGTGGCCGAAGTTCACCGGCAAGATGCTCGACGAACGCCTCGGCAAGATCACCTTCTGGACGCTGTTCACCGGCTTCCACGGCACCTTCCTCGTCCAGCACTGGCTGGGTGCCGAGGGCATGCCGCGCCGGTACGCGGACTACCTCGCCGCCGACGGCTTCACCGCGCTGAACACCGTCTCCACGATCGCCTCGTTCCTGCTCGGTCTGTCGATCCTGCCGTTCTTCTACAACATCTGGAAGACGGCCAAGTACGGCAAGAAGATCGAGGTGGACGACCCGTGGGGCTACGGCCGCTCCCTCGAGTGGGCGACCTCCTGCCCGCCGCCGCGGCACAACTTCCTCACCCTGCCGCGGATCCGCAGTGAATCCCCGGCGTTCGACCTGCATCACCCGGAGATCGCCGCGCTCGACGAGCTCCAGAACGCCGGTCACGGCGAGAAGGCCCTCTCGGGTGGCAAGGAGGCCGGCAAGTGAAGATCCAGGGCAAGATGTTCATGTGGCTGAGCGTCTTCCTCCTCGTCATGGCGTGTGTCTATGGCGTGTGGTCGAAGGAGCCGGCCGGCACCACCGCTCTCTTCCTGGCCTTCGGCCTGAGCATCATGATCGGCTTCTACCTGGGCTTCACGGCCCGGCGGGTCGACGCGGGCGCGCAGGACGACAAGGAGGCGGACGTCGCCGACGAAGCCGGCGAGGTCGGGTTCTTCAGCCCGCACAGCTGGCAGCCGCTCGCCCTGGCCGTGGGCGGCGCCCTGGCCTTCATGGGCATCGCGATCGGCTGGTGGCTGCTCTACTTCTCGCTGCCGGTGCTCCTGATCGGCCTGTGGGGCTGGGTCTTCGAGTACTACCGCGGTGAGAGCCGCACCCAGTAACCAGCACGACGAAGGGCCCGGACACGCCATCGGGGGTGTCCGGGCCCTTCGTCGTGGCCTCACCCGTTCGGGCCGTCCAGTGAGCCGACGCCCTGGCGGGTTCCTAGCGTGAGGACATGAGACGCACAGAGCCTCCTCGTGGCGCGGGCACCGGGCGAAGCCGTGTCGTGGGCCGCGCCCTGCTGGTGATCGCCCTCGGCGCGGGCGTCGCCGGCTGTTCCTCGGACGGCAGCCCGCTGTCCGCCGAGCCCTACGACGCGGCGGACCGGATCTCCTTCAGCGGCTCCATCGAGGCAGGCGAGAAGGCCGACCCCGACAAGCCCCTGGAAGTGGTCGCCAAGGACTCCGACGGCCGTATCACGGACGTCACCGCCGTGGACGCCTCCGGGCGCCACGTGGCGGGCGAACTGGCCGCCGACGGCAGCCGCTGGCACAGCACCTCCCCGCTGGCCGCCGACGCCCAGTACACGGTCCGGGTGAGCACCGAGGACGAGGACGGGGCGTCCGGTCGCAAGGTCCTCACCTTCACCACCGGCAAGCCGGGCACCGCCAAGCGGCTGGCCGTCACCTTCGGCCCCAGGGCGGGCACATACGGCGTCGGCCAGCCCCTCACCGCGGAGCTCAGCGAACCCGTCAAGGACCGCGCCCAGCGCGCCGTGGTGGAGCGTTCGCTGAAGGTCGAGTCCACGCCCGCCGTGGCCGGCACCTGGTACTGGGTGGACGACAAGAAGCTGCACTACCGTCCCCGGGACTACTGGCCCGCCCACGCCACCATCAGCGTGCGCAGCATCCTGGAGGGCATCAAGGTCAACGACCGGCTGCGGGGCGGCAGGACCGAGCCGCTGACCATCCGTACCGGCGACCGGGTGATAGCCGTCACCGACGCGGCCACGCACCAGCTGACCGTCTTCAAGAACGACGAGGCGATCAAGGAGATCCCGGTCACCACCGGCAAGTCCGGCTTCGAGACCCGCAACGGCGTCAAGGTCGTCCTCGGCAAGGAGCCCTTCGTACGTATGCGCAGTACCACCGTCGGCATCGCCGAGGGCTCCTCCGAGTCGTACGACCTCGACGTCCGCTTCGCCACCCGGGTGACCTGGAGCGGCGAGTACGTGCACGCCGCCCCCTGGTCCGTCGACTCCCAGGGCTACGACAACGTCAGCCACGGCTGCGTCGGCATGAGCACCGACAACGCGGAGTGGTTCTTCGACACCGTCCGCGAGGGCGACATCGTCAAGGTCGAGAACTCGGCCGGCGAGACGATGGAACCCTTCGGCAACGGCTACGGCGACTGGAACCTCGACTGGCAACAATGGCAGTCGGGCAGCGCCCTGACCGCGCAGAAGACCCCGAACACCCAACAAGGTGCACGCCTCCGGCCGACGGCGGCCTGACCCCCCGGGGGTGCTGCGGGCCAGCGCGGCCGGCAGCACCCCCGGGGCCCGGCCACACGCCCCGCTCGAACACGCCGCGGCCGGCAGCACCCTCAGGGGCGCGGGGAACCGCGCGACCAACCCCCACCGGCCCGCGGTCGCCGAACCACGGCCGGAACCGAGCTCCTGGGCCCTCGCGAAGAGCCTTACGCCCCCGCGAGAGCCTTACGCCGCAGCAGGGAGGCCAACGCCGAGGCGAACTCCACCGGCTCCACCGGCAAGGTGACCGCGGCCTCGGCCCGGCTCCACGTGGCCAGCCACGCATCCTGCGGCCTGCCGATCAGCAAAAGCACCGGCGGACAGTTGAACACCTCGTCCTTGATCTGCCGGCACACCCCCATGCCCCCCATCGGCACGGCCTCACCGTCCAGCACACACACGTCGATGCCTCCCCGGTCCAACTCCGCCAGCACCGCCGCCGGGGTCGCGCACTCCACGAACTCCACGACGGGCACGTCCGGCGCCGGCCGTCGCCCCGTGGCGAGCCGCACCTGCTCCCGGGTGTTGGCGTCGTCGCTGTAGACCAGCACCGTGGCGGTCGCCTGCATTGTTCCTCCACGCGTAAGAGAGAGGGCACGGCTCTGTCGGGAACTTCGGGTACCGATGGCGCGGATGCTACCCCCTCCGACCGCTTGTCAACACTGGTTCGGACACGCCTTCGAGACCCGTCCGCAACGCGCCGCGCATGGGCCATCCGGGCAGTCCAGGAGGGCCGAACACACCGAACGGCACCCCCGGGAGTGAGGGCGGGATAAGCGACCGACATAATGTCGGCGTGGCGACAGCAACGACAGTAGATACCGGGCACGCGCACCCGTCGGTCAACCGACCGAACCTCACCAGCGTCGGAACCATCATCTGGCTGAGTTCCGAGCTGATGTTCTTCGCGGCCCTCTTCGCGATGTACTTCACCCTGCGATCGGTGACCGGACCCGACTTCTGGTCGGAGAAGGCCGACGCCCTGAACTTCCCGTTCTCGGCGACGAACACCACGATCCTGGTGCTCTCCTCCCTCACCTGCCAGCTCGGCGTGTTCGCGGCCGAGCGCGGTGACGTGAAGAAGCTCCGGATGTGGTTCATCGTCACCTTCATCATGGGCGCGGTCTTCGTCGGCGGTCAGGTCTTCGAGTACACCGAGCTGGTCAAGCACGAGGGCCTGTCCCTCTCCTCCGACGCATACGGCTCGGTCTTCTACCTGACCACCGGTTTCCACGGCCTGCACGTGACAGGCGGCCTGATCGCCTTCCTGCTGGTCCTGGGCCGGACCTACGCGGCCAAGAGGTTCACTCACGAGCAGGCGACCGCGGCGATCGTCGTGTCCTATTACTGGCACTTCGTCGATGTCGTCTGGATCGGACTCTTCGCCACGATCTACATGATCAAGTAGGCGGGCCCGTACCCGCGCGCTCCGCAGGAGCGCACCAACCAGAAGCATCGACGCAGAAGATCCTGACACCGGGGTAATCCGTGAAAAAGCTCTCCGCACGACGACGCCATCCGCTGGCGGCGCTCGTCGTCCTACTCCTGGCGCTGGCATGCACCGGGGGGCTGTACGCCGTGTTCGCACCCGCGGACAAGGCGCAGGCCGACGAGTCCGCCCAGACCCTCACGATCGAGGAGGGCAAGAAGCTCTACACGGTCGGCTGCGCCAGCTGCCACGGCACCGGCGGTCAGGGCACCTCCGACGGCCCGAGCGTGGTGGGCGTGGGCGCCGCGGCCGTGGACTTCCAGGTGAGCACCGGCCGTATGCCGGCCGCCACCTCGCAGGGCGCTCAGGTCCCGCGCAAGAAGGCCATCTACAACCAGGCCGAGATCGACCAGCTCGCGGCGTACATCGCCTCCCTGGGCGCCGGCCCGGCCGTTCCCACCGAGGCGCAGTACGGCCCCGAGGGCGCCGACATCGCCAAGGGCGGCGAACTGTTCCGCAACAACTGCGCGCAGTGCCACAACTTCACCGGCAAGGGCGGTGCGCTCACGCACGGCAAGTACGCCCCGAGCCTGGACGGCGTCGCCCCCAAGCACCTCTACGAGGCCATGCTCACCGGCCCGCAGAACATGCCCTCCTTCCCCGACACCACGCTGTCGGAGCAGAACAAGAAGGACATCATCGCGTACCTGAACGCGGTCAACGGTGAGGAGACGGAGAGCCCCGGCGGACTGACGCTCGGTGGACTCGGCCCGGTCTCCGAGGGTCTGTTCGCGTGGGTCTTCGGACTCGGCGCGCTGATCGCGGCCGCCGTCTGGGTCGCCGCTCGGACCGCAAAGGCCAAGAAGTCATGAGTAGCCACGACATCCCCGAAGAGAACCTGCCCGACGCGCAGGACACCCCCCACGGCGCGGTGAAGCTCGCGGACGAGCGGAACCCGTTCGCCGACCCGGGGCTGCCGCCCCACGAGCACCGGATCCAGGACATCGACGAGCGGGCCGCCAAGCGGTCCGAGCGCACGGTCGCCCTGCTGTTCACGCTGTCGATGCTGGCCACCGTCGGCTTCATCGCCTCGTACGTGACGATCCCGGTCGACCAGTCGGTCTACATCTTCCCGCTCGGTCACATCGGCGCGCTGAACTTCGCGCTCGGCATGACGCTCGGTGTCGCCCTGTTCGCCATCGGCGCCGGCGCGGTCCACTGGGCCCGCACGCTGATGTCCGACCAGGAACTCACCGACGAGCGCCACCCGGTCGAGGCCTCCCCGGAGACCAAGGCGCAGGTCATGGACGACTTCCGGCAGGGTGCCAAGGAGTCCGCGCTCGGCCGCCGCAAGCTGATCCGCAACACGATGTTCGGCGCGCTCGCCCTGTTCCCGCTCTCCGGTGTGGTGCTGCTGCGCGACCTCGGGCCGCTGCCCGGGACCAAGCTGCGCCACACCCTGTGGTCCAAGGGCAAGCTGCTGGTCAACATGAACACGAACGAGCCGATGCGGCCGTCCGACATCATCGTGGGCTCGCTGACCTTCGCCAAGCCCGAGGGCCTGGAGGAGCACGACCACGAATTCCAGACCCAGATCGCCAAGGCCGCCCTGATGCTGGTCCGGATCAAGCCGGACGACATCAAGGACAAGCGCCAGCTCGAGTGGTCGCACGAGGGCATCGTCGCGTACTCGAAGATCTGCACCCACGTCGGTTGCCCGATCTCCCTGTACGAGCAGCAGACGCACCACGCGCTCTGCCCCTGCCACCAGTCCACCTTCGACCTCTCCGACGGAGCCCGGGTGATCTTCGGTCCCGCCGGTCACGCCCTGCCGCAGCTGCGCATCGGCGTGAACGACGAGGGCTACCTCGAAGCGCTCGGCGACTTCGACGAGCCCGTCGGTCCTGCCTTCTGGGAGCGCGGATGAGTACTACGACGACCCCCGAGTCCCGCTCACGCGGGAAGGCGCCGGCCGGTGAACGCGTCGCCGACTGGGCCGACGGCCGGCTGGGGATCTACTCCCTGGCCAAGGCCAACATGCGGAAGATCTTCCCCGACCACCCGTCGTTCATGCTGGGTGAGATCTGCCTCTACAGCTTCCTGATCATCATCCTCACGGGTGTGTATCTGACGCTGTTCTTCCACCCGTCGATGAACGAGGTGGAGTACCACGGCAGCTACGTCCCGATGCAGGGACAGCTGATGAGCGAGGCCTACAAGTCGACGCTGGACATCAGCTTCGACGTCCGTGGCGGTCTGCTGATCCGGCAGATCCACCACTGGGCCGCGCTGGTCTTCCTGGCCGGCATGTTCATCCACATGATGCGGGTGTTCTTCACCGGCGCGTTCCGCAAGCCGCGTGAGATCAACTGGCTGTTCGGCTTCCTGCTGTTCGTCCTGGGCATGTTCACCGGTTTCACCGGCTACTCGCTCCCGGACGACCTGCTCTCCGGCACCGGTATCCGCTTCATGGAGGGCGCGATCCTGTCCGTGCCGATCGTCGGCACGTACATCTCGTTCTTCCTGTTCGGCGGCGAGTTCCCCGGCGACGACTTCGTGGCCAGGTTCTTCTCGATCCACGTGCTGCTGCTGCCGGGCATCATGCTCGGCCTCGTGGTGGCGCACCTGATCCTGGTCGTCTACCACAAGCACACGCAGTTCGCGGGCCCCGGCAAGACCAACAAGAACGTGGTCGGCATGCCGCTGATGCCGGTGTACATGGCCAAGGCGGGAGGCTTCTTCTTCCTGGTCTTCGGTGTGCTCGCGGCCGTCGCGGCGATCGCCACGATCAACCCGATCTGGGCCATCGGCCCCTACCGCCCGGACATGGTCTCCACGGGCGCCCAGCCGGACTGGTACATGGGCTTCTCCGAGGGCCTGATCCGTGTCATGCCGGGCTGGGAGATCAACTTCTGGGGTCACACGCTCGTCCTGGGCGTGTTCATCCCGCTGCTGATCTTCCCGCTGGTCCTGGTGGCCATCGCGGTGTACCCGTTCATCGAGTCCTGGGTCACCGGCGACAAGCGCGAGCACCACATCCTGGACCGCCCGCGCAACGTCCCGACCCGTACCGCGTTCGGCGTCGCCTGGATCACGCTGTACTTCGTGCTCCTCGTCGGCGGTGGCAACGACCTGTGGGCCACGCACTTCCACCTGTCGATCAACGCCATCACCTGGTTCGTCCGGATCGCGTTCTTCGTGGCGCCGGTCCTGGCGTTCATCGTCACCAAGCGGATCTGCCTCGGCCTGCAGCGCCGGGACAAGGACAAGGTGCTGCACGGCCGCGAGTCGGGCATCATCAAGCGCCTGCCGCACGGTGAGTTCATCGAGGTCCACGAGCCGCTCAGCCAGGAGCAGCTGCACACGCTCACCGCGCACGAGCAGTACCAGCCGGCCGAGATCGGCCCGGCGGTCGACGAGAACGGCGTCCGCCGCAAGGTGCCGGCCACGGAGAAGCTGCGCGCCAAGCTGAGCAAGGGCTACTACGGCGACGACGGCCAGATCCCGAAGCCGACCGTCGAGGAGTACAAGGAGATCACGAGCGGCCACGGCCACCACTGATCACCCGAGGCACCATCCCAGTCGCCACACGACGGCGAAGGGCCCCCGTCCGTTCTTCGGACGGGGGCCCTTCGGCGTCCCCGGTCCTGGATAGGGTGGAGCCCGGGACCCCTCCCGGCATCCCGGACTCTTCTACGACCATCAGGAGCGGCCATGAGCGCTGTGACCCCCGCTGGAGGCGACACCGCGGCGGGCCGGTCCTGGCCCGCGCTGCTGAACGGTCTGCTGGACGGCCATGACCTGTCCGCCGACGACACCGCCTGGGCCATGGACCTGATCATGCGCGGCGAGGCGACCGACGCGCAGATCGCCGGCTTCGCGGTGTCGCTGCGCGCCAAGGGCGAGACCGTAGAGGAGATCACCGGCTGCGTCCGGGCGCTGTACGACCACGCCAACGTGATCCAGGTGCCGGGCGAGACGGTCGACATCGTCGGCACCGGCGGTGACGGCGCCAAGACGGTCAACATCTCCACGATGTCCTCCATCGTCGTGGCCGGCACCGGCGCCAAGGTCGTCAAGCACGGCAACCGGGCCGCGTCCTCCGCCTCCGGCGCCTCCGACGTCCTGGAGAAGCTCGGCGTCAATCTGCAGCTGACCCCGCGCCGGGTCGCCGAGGTCGCGGAGGAGGCCGGGATCACCTTCTGCTTCGCCGTGAAGTTCCACCCGGCGCTGCGCCATGTCGCCGCCGCACGTGGCCAGTTGGGCATCCGCACGGTGTTCAACTTCCTCGGCCCGCTGGCCAACCCGGCGCAGGTCAAGGCGCAGGCCGTCGGGGTCGCGGACCCCCGGATGGCGCCCATCATGGCGGGCGTGTTCGCCGGGCGCGGTCACTCCTCGCTGGTGTTCCGCGGCGACGACGGACTCGACGAGCTGACCACCACCGCCACCTCCCGGGTATGGGTGGTCCGGGACGGCGAGGTCACCGAGGAGGCGTTCGACCCGCGCGACGCCGGCCTCGACCTGGTCCCGGTGGAGGCCCTGCGCGGCGCCGACGCCTCCTACAACGCCGAGGTCGCCCGCCGCCTCCTCGACGGCGAGTCCGGCCCGGTACGGGACGCGGTCCTGCTGAACTCGGCGGCGGCCCTGGTCGCCCTGAAGCCGGGCCCCGGCACCCTGACGGACCAGATCCGGGCCGGCATGGCGCGGGCGGCCGAGGCGATCGACTCCGGCGCGGCGAAGCGGGTACTGGAACGCTGGGTGACGGTCAGCAACGCGTAACCGTTCCACGCCGTCATGTCCCGCGATCCGGACACGGGTTGCGGGACATCGATCATTTCGCGTACGTTCCTGTCCAGGTCATGAGTGACAGCCATCAGGCCCCGGCCGGCTGTCCGGCAACCCTCCGTCCGTGGCGGGGTGCCCCGGGTGAAGACCAGGCCGTGGGCAGCAAGGCTCACGGCAAGCGCGGACCCCTCGCCCACCAGGGGTCCTGGTCGTCGAGGAGCCTCCCGTGAGCAAGCGAATGCGATAGGGCCGCCGAGCCCCGCCTCCGCGCACCCCTTTCCCTTTTCTTCCGTGCTTGAGCGCCGCGCGCTCGTACGGGAATTCCGCCTGCCTCAACGGGAGTTCCGCCATGTCCGTCTCCACCGCCGCCGTCTCCACCGCCGCCGTCGCCGCCCCGTCCGTCCACGCCCCGCTGCCCGTCCTCGGACTGGACGTCACCGTCCCCCTCGCCTCCGGCGGCGAGGTCACCTACGCCGCCCTCGACTACGCCGCCAGCGCCCCCGCCCTCCAGCGGGTGTGGGACGACGTGGCCGCGTACGCGCCGTACTACGGCAGTGTCCACCGGGGCGCCGGATACCTCTCCCAGCTCTCCACCGACCTGTTCGAGAACGCCCGCCGTACCGTCGCCGAGTTCCTCGACTGCCGTACCGGCGACCAGGTGCTGTTCACCCGGTCCACCACCGACTCGCTCAACCTGCTCGCCACCGCCCTCCCCGACGGCTGCGAGGTGTTCGTGTTCGAGACCGAGCACCACGCGTCCCTGCTGCCCTGGCGGAACGCCCGCGTCACCTTCCTCGACGCCCCGCGCAGCCACCGCGCGGCCGTCGACACCCTGGAGCGCGCCCTCGCCGGCCGCGACCCGCACGGCCCCGCCCTCGTCTGCGTCACCGGCGCCTCCAACGTCACCGGTGAGCTGTGGCCCGTACGGGAACTCGCGGCCGTCGCGCACGCGCACGGTGCGAGGATCGTGCTGGACGCCGCGCAGCTCGCTCCGCACCACCCGGTGAGCGTCCGGGAGCTGGACGTCGACTGGGTCGCCTTCTCCGGGCACAAGCTGTACGCGCCCTTCGGGGCCGGTGTGCTGGCGGGCCGTACGGACTGGCTGGGGGAGGCCGAGCCGTACCTGGCGGGCGGCGGCGCCAGCCGTAGGGTCGCCCGGCGGGAGGACGGGGGAGTGGACGTCGAGTGGCACGAGGGCGTGGCCCGGCACGAGGCCGGCTCGCCCAACGTCATCGGCGCCCACGCCATCGCGTCCGCCTGCAAGGCGCTCGGCTCGGCGGGGTTCGACGCGTTGCGGGCCCGTGAGGAGCGGCTGATCCGCGTGGTGCGGGAGGGGCTGGCGGATGTGCCCGAGGTGCGGTTCCTGTCGCTGTTCGGGGACGACGCGGCGCGGGTGGGCGTGCTGTCGTTCGTGGTCGAGGGCTGGGAGAGCGCGTCCTTCGCCGCGGCGCTTTCCGGCTCGTACGGGATCGGGGTGCGGGACGGGTTGTTCTGCGCGCATCCGCTGGTGCGGGTGCTGATCGGCGCGGAGGGGGAGTGCGGGTCCGCGGATTCGCTGGGGGCGATCCGCGTCAGCTTCGGCGCGGGTACGCCCGACGAGCACGTGGAGCGCTTCGTGCGGGCGGTACGGGAGCTGGTCTGAGGGAAGCCGGCCCCTCCGGCGTTCGAGGAGCGGGGTCCGGGGCGGAGCCCCAGGTTCGGGACGGGAAGGGGCGGCGGGGGCGAAAAAATCCCGGCGCCCCGCCCCTAACTGTCCAGCCCGATGGCGAACGCGGCCTCCAGATCATGCTGGGAGTACGTCCGGAACGCCACATGCGTATCCGTCCCCTCCACCCCCGCGATCTTGCTGATCCGCCCCGGAATGACCTCCGCCAGATCCTCGTGCTCCCGCACCCGCACCATGGCGATCAGGTCATACGTCCCGGTCACGGAGAACACCTCGCTCACACTCTCCAGCGCGGCGATCTCCTCCGCGATCTCGGGAATCCGGTCCACACTGGTCTTGACGAGGACGATCGCGGTGATCACGGCTGGTTCTCTCCCTCGGGGGCCGGAGCAGGGGTGCCCTTCACTGTAGTCGCCCGCCCGAACCGCACCCACGCGTAGCCGAGCCCCAGCCCGAACCCGATCAGATGCGCCAGATACGCCACCCCCGGCCCCTCACCGGCCTGCCCCGTGGCCGCCACCCACTGCAGCGCCGCCCAGAACGGCAGCACCACCCACGCAGGCAGCCGCACCGGCAGGAAGAACAGGAACGGCAGCAGACTGGTCACCCGCGCCCGCGGGAACAGGAAGAGGAACGCGCCGAGCACCGCCGAGATCGCCCCCGAGGCACCGACCAGCGACCGCTCGGACCCGGCGTTGGCGGCGGCGTACCCCAGCAGCGCGAGATAGCCGCAGCCGGCGTAGCAGAGGCTGAACCGCACCCGGCCCATCCGGGCCTCGGCCATCGCCCCGAAGACCTGGAGGAACAGCATGTTGCCGAGCAGATGCACCCAGCTGCCGTGCACGAACAGTGCCGTGGCGGGGGTGAGGAGGGCCCCGGGGGTGATCCCGGGGGAACCATCGAACAGGTCTGCGGGAATGACGCCCCAGCGCCGGAAATAGGCCCTTTGCGCAGCCAGCAGCTCCTCCCCGCTGCCGTCCGCCGGGTTCAGGCCCGAGGCCGGTCCGATGAGGAAGACCAGGCAGCACAGCGCGATGAGGGTGTGGGTGACCGGCGCGGACGTCCCCCGGATCACCCCGGCGGCCGCCCCGCTCCACTTGCGGATCATGAACACAGAGCATGACGTAACCGGACGCAACCGCACAGACCGCCTCGCCGCCCCGGACGGGCGGGCGGCGAAGACTCGCCAGGCCGTAGGGTTACGAGCCACACGCACCGGGGATCCGGTGTGTCACGGACACTGGAAGGAAGGCGAACAGCCACGATGACGGTTCCTCTGCCGACCGCCTCGACGCGGTGGCGCTGCACCCTCTGCGGCAACCTCACCCGCTTCGACGTGACCCGCTCGTCGAAGGTTGTCGAGTACGTCCACCTCGATCTGGCCGGAGAGCCCAAGGTCGAGGAGCGCGAGGTGCTCGATGAGACCATTGAGACGGTGCGGTGCCGCTGGTGCAACGCGGTGGACCAGGTGGAACTCGTGGACAGGCCGGGTGCCGGCTCCTGAGCGAAGGGGGTCCCTCCCGCTCGAGCGAAGTCGAGAGCGGGGGAGGGCCCGCTGACGCCGACCCCGCGCACGGGGTCGCATACAGACATTGGGGTGTGACGGATGGTGGAGACCACGGGCGGGGGGCCGCAGGACGGCGCCGCCGAGGTGCTCGACCGTCCGCTGCCCGACGGAGTGCGCCGCAGGGTCGTACAGATCGTCGCCGACGGCTTCGGCGGCCTCACGGTCGCCGAGCTGCCCGCCCAGCTGCGGCAGTACGCGCGCTTCGCCCCGAACCGCCGCGCCAAGTTCGCCGGCAACGCCATGGCCGCCGCGCTGGAGACCGAACCGCTGTTCCGGCAGCGCATCGGCGAGAAGCTCAGAGAAGCCCAGCCGGAGCTGACCGGCGCCCTCGACTCCGGCTCCCCGCCCCCGGCCGCGGACCCGCTCGACGTGGCGGCCGCGGCCTATGTGCTCCGCCCGCCCGGCTGGGTCAAGCTCGTCACCGCCGCCGGCGAGGAGGCCCAGCGCGCCGACGCCGAGCGCGCCGACGAGGAGACCCGGGCCGAGCTGGAGCGGCTGCGCGCCGAGGCCGCCCGCGCCCGCGAGCACACCAAGTCCGAGACCGAGCGGCTGCGCGCCGAGCTGGACGCGGCGAAGAAGGAGGCCGAGTCGCTGCACCGCAAGCTGCGCTCCGCCCTCAGCGACGTCAAGCGCGGCGAGGCCGCGGTGCGCAAGCTGCGCGGCGAGATGGAGACCGTTCGCGCCGAGGGCCATGCCCAGGTGTCGGCCGCCGAGAGTGAGAGCCGGCGCCTCAAGGCCCGCCTCGGGGAGACCGAGGCCGCCCTCGAGGCCGCCCGCCGGGCCGCCCGCGAGGGCCGCAGCGTCGAGGACATGCGGGTCCGGCTGCTCCTCGACACCGTCCTGGACGCCGCCCAGGGGCTCCGCAGGGAGCTGGCGCTGCCCCCTGTGTCGGTCCGGCCCGCCGAGACCGTGGACGCCGTCGAACCCGGCCGGATGACCCCGAAGGACATCGCCAACCGCGCGCTGTCCGAGCACGACCCGGCCGTCCTCGACCAGCTGCTGGCGCTGCCCCAGGCCCATCTGGTCGTCGACGGCTACAACGTCACCAAGACCGGCTACCCCCAGATGCCCCTCGAGAAGCAGCGGCTGCGGCTGCTGGGCCAGCTCGCCCAGCTCGCCGCCCAGACCGGCGCCGAGGTGACCTGCGTCTTCGACGGCGCAGAACTGGCCGCCCCGGTGCTGCTCGCGCCGCCGCGCGGCGTGCGGGTGCTGTTCTCCAAGCCCGGTGTCACCGCCGACGAGCTGATCCGCCGGCTGGTGCGCGCGGAGCCGCCGGGCCGGCCCGTCATCGTCGCCTCCACCGACCGCGAGGTCGCCGACGGAGTGGCCCGCGCCGGCGCGCGCCCGGTCGCCTCCGCGATGCTCCTCAAGCGGCTCGCGTAACCCTCTCCCTCACACGGCTTACCTCACGCATCCTTCGCATCCGTCACCCGTGCAACGTACGGGATCTATGCCCGAATTGACGGAACCGTCACGCAACGTAGCGTCAAGCAGACGTCACTGCAGGTGAGTTGGGACCGAATAAACGCCCCGTCACGGAGATTTTGTGCCCAGGGATTTGAACTGATCACAAGAGAATCACTATGGTCAGGCTTCGAACCCTCGCTCGCGCGATCACTCTCGAGAAGGAGCTCGTCTCCGTGGCGTCCCACCGTCGTCCCAAACAGCCGAGCCGCGCACGCGTGACTGTGCTCACCACCGCTGCCGCTGCCGCCGTCGTCATGAGCTCGCAGGCCGCCAACGCGGCGCCCAGCGAGAAGCCGAGCAAGGACGAGGTCAAGGCCAAGGTCGACAAGCTCTACGAGCAGGCCGAGCAGGCCACCGAGAAGTACAACGGCGCCAAGGAGAAGCAGGAGAAGCTCCAGAAGGAGATCTCCACGATCCAGGACAACGTCGCCAAGGGCCAGCAGGAGCTCAACGAGCTGCGCGACGGCCTCGGTTCGATGGCCAGCGCCCAGTACCGCAGCGGCGGCATCGACCCCTCCCTCCAGCTCTTCCTCTCCGCCGACCCGGACGACTACCTCGACAAGGCGTCCACGCTCGACCAGCTGAGCACCCAGCAGGTCGACGCGCTCAAGGAGATCCAGGCGAAGCAGCGCGAACTCGCCCAGCAGCGCTCCGAGGCGTCCGAGAAGCTCAAGGACCTCTCCGCCACCCGCACCGAACTGGGCAAGAAGAAGAAGGAAGTCCAGGGCAAGCTGTCCTCCGCGCAGAAGCTGCTCAACACGCTCAGCGCGGCGGAGAAGCAGCAGCTCGCCGACGAGCAGAGCCGCGCCACCCGCACCAGCGAGCGCGACGCCCTCCAGGTGAACGTCCCGGCCGGCTCCGGCCGCGCCGCCGCCGCCTTCGCCGCCGCCCAGAGCAAGCTCGGCACCCCGTACGTCTACGGCGCCACCGGCCCGTCCTCCTACGACTGCTCCGGCCTCACCTCCTGGGCGTACGCGCAGGCCGGTGTCGGCATCCCGCGCACGTCCGAGGCGCAGACCGGCGCGGGCACCCGGATCTACTCGGTGAGCCAGCTCAAGGTCGGCGACCTGGTGTTCTTCTTCAACGACCTGCACCACGTGGGCCTCTACGCGGGCAACGGCCAGATCATCCACGCCCCCCGCACCGGCACCGTCGTCCGCTACGAGTCGATGAACACCATCGGCGGCCCCTTCATGTTCGGCGTCCGCGTCTGACACCTGTCCGCGTGCCCCCGAACGGGGGATTCGCAGCCACGCCGATCTTCCCCGCGCCCCGCCTCTGACGCAGGTCACAGGCGGGGCGTCACTGTGTGCACCGGCCACGGCCAACGCTCCGGGCGTCGTCGTGACGGCTACTGTCTGCCGCGTTTCCCTGTCCGCCAGCGGAAGGAGCGCGGCTTCCCGTGGGGTCCCATCGCCGTACCGCACCCTCGTCCGGATCCGACCGGGGCGCCGTCGTCGCCCTCGGTCTGCTGTCGGCGGCGGCCACCGCCCTCGGCACCGTACCGGCCACGGCCGCACCGCACGACGTCACCCGGGCCGACGTGGACCGCCTGTACCGGGAGGCCGAGAAGGCGACCGAGGCGTACAACGAGGCCGACGAGCGGGCCGACGCACTGCGCCGGCAGATCGCCGCCGCCCAGGACGGCATCGCCCGGCAGCAGCAGCGCGTCAACACCATGCGGGAGTCGCTGGGCTCACTCGCCGGCGCCCAGTACCGCTCCGGCGGCCTCGACACGGCGCTCACCCTGCTGCTCTCCGACGATCCCGAGGACTACCTGGAGAAGGCCGCCGTCCTGGACCGGATCACCGTCCACCAGGCCGGTGAGCTGAGGAGGCTGCGCGCCGCCCTGCGCTCCCTCGCCCAGGACCGCGCGGAGGCGGCCGGGAAGCTCGGCGCGCTGGAGAAGAGCCGTGAGGACGTCGCCGCGCACAAGCGGGCCGTCGAGCGCAAGCTCACCGAGGCCCGCCGGCTGCTCGGCTCCCTCCCGGCCGGTGAACGCGCCGCCTGGGACCGCGCCTCCCGTTCCGCACGCGCGGACCTGCTCGGCCCCGCGGTCCCCGCGTCGGGCCGCGCGGCGGCCGCCGTCGCCGCCGCCCGCTCCGCCCTCGGCAAACCCTACGTATGGGGCGCCAACGGCCCCACCGGATTCGACTGCTCCGGGCTGACCCAGTGGTCGTACGCACAGGCCGGGGTCGCGCTGCCGCGCACCTCGCAGGCCCAGCGGTACGCCGGCCGGCAGGTCCCGCTGTCCGAGGCGCGCCCCGGTGACCTGGTCGTCTACCGCTCCGACGCCAGCCATGTCGGGATGTACATGGGCAACGGCCAGGTGATCCACGCGCCCTATCCCGGCGCCCCGGTGCGGTACGACCCGGTCGGGATGATGCCGGTCTCGTCGGTCACCAGGGTCTGACCGCACCGGCCCGGCACCCGTACCCTCGAAAGGTGGCTGGTCGAAGGCGGGTGCCGGGTGCGTCGGTGATGGCGCTGTGTCTGCTCCTCGTCGCCCTCGTGGGGTGCGGGGCGGGACCGGCCGTCGACGCCGCCCGCGCGGAGGTCCAGGCCGTCCTCGACCGGCGCGCGGAGGCCGTCCTCGACCGTGACCCGGCCGCGTACGCCCGTACCGGCACCCGGGCCGGCTTCGACAACCTGCGCGCCGTGCCGCTCGCGGACTGGTCGTACCGGGTCACCGCCCTGGACCGCACCGGCGACACCGCCACCGCCTCCGCCGACCTGCGCTACCGCGTCGAGGGCTACGACGGGTCCCCGGTCACCACCGCCCGCTCACTGAGCCTGAGCCGGGACGGGGACGGCCGCTGGTACGTCGACTCCGACCGGCCCGCGCAGAAGTCCGGCCAGCAGCTGTGGGACCAGGGCGCCGCCCGCGCGGTACGCGGTGAGCGGAGCCTGGTCCTGGGCGTCGGGCAGCCCGACGACACGCTGCGGGAGTACGCCGGGCTGGCCGACCGCGCCGTACCCGCCGTGTCCGACGCGTGGGGGCCCCGGTGGGCCGGGCGCGTGGTCGTGCTCGTCCCGGAGACCCTGGAGGGCATGGCGGGCCTGCTGGGCTCGCCCCCCTCCTCCTACCGGGGCATCGCGGCGGTCACCACGGGCACCACCGGGGAGGACGGCCCGGCACCGGCGGACCGGGTCATCGTCAACCCGGACGCCTTCGGACTGCTCGGCGACTCGGGCCGGCAGGTCGTCCTCACCCACGAGACGACCCACGTCGCCACCCGCGCCCACACCTCCGCCGCGACCCCGCTGTGGCTGTCCGAGGGCTTCGCCGACTGGGTCGGCTACCGCGACAGCGCCCGCACCCCCGCCGAGACCGCACCGGAGCTCGCCCACGCGGTGACCAGCGGCGAGGTCCCGGCCGGTCTCCCCGAGGACGAGGACTTCGGCTTCACGGGCGACGCGGACCGCCTGGCCCGCGCGTACGAGAGCGGCTGGCTGGCCTGCCGCCTCATCGCGGCCCACTGGAGCGAACAGCACCTGATCGACTTCTACCGGGCAGTCGGCGCCCACGAGGACCGCGAAGGCGCGGTGGAATCAGCCATGCACAGCGTCCTGGACACCACCCGAGAAGCCTTCACAGCCAAATGGCACCAGTACATAGAAACCACCCTGCCCTGACCCCCTCCGCGGGCAGCCGCCCCACCGGTCCGGCAAACCCGCCCCCGCCCCTCCGCCCCCCGCCTTCCGCCCCCCGCCTTCCGCACTCCGCGGGCAATCGTGCCGCTGGGGCGGCACGGGTGGGCGCGACGGCACCCCGCAAGCGCCGGGCCGCGCGAACACCCCCCGGCCCACCCCAACACCCGGCACTGCACTAGACCCCCCGGCCCACCCCAACACCCGGCACCGCACAAGCACCCCCCGGCCCACCCCGACGCGCGGCACCGCACAAGCACCCCCCGGCCCACCCCGACGCGCGGCACCGCACAAACCCAGGGGCGCCAGCCCCCCGCCCGCACCGACGCCGGCGTCAGGGTGACACCGGCGACTCCGCCGCACGCGCGACCGCCCGCACGGAAGACCCCCGCCCCGGAACCGTCGCAGACCACAACACCCGCCCCGCCACAACAGCCGCGGCCACCAGCAACCCATTACGCGACACCAGCAGCGCGACACCGAGCGCATCGCTCGCCACCACATGCCCGAACCACACCGGAAACTCCAGCACCGTCACCAGCGAAGCCCCCAGGACGAGGACAGCCGGCACCCCCATCCGACTCCCGCGAAAACAGAGACACACCCCCGCGAGCCCCACCAGCCACACCATGTACTGCGGACTGATCACCCGACTGGTCGCCGTGAACAACAGCACCGCCACGAACGCCGCGTCGGCCACCCCGGACGAGGCGAGCCGACCGGCCCGCACCCGCCACCACACCAGCCACCCCAACGCACCCCCGCTGAGCAACAACGCCCCCGTACTCACCCACCCCACATACGGCCCCAGAAACTCCACCGAGCCGTAGTTCAGCAGCACCTGCCCCTCCCACCCATGGTGCCGGGCCACATGAAAGACCAGCGCCCCCAGCGACTCCACCTCCGTCCCCCGGTCCCGCTGAAACCCGAGAAACGCGAACGCCCCCGGCATCAGCACGGCGAACACCCCGGCCACCCCCGCACCGGTCACCGCCGCCCACACCCACGCCCCCCACCGCCGCACGCCGACCAGCAACAGCGCCGGCCACACCTTCACCACGGCCCCGAACCCCACGAGCACCCCCGCCAGCCGTGGACAGCGGACGGCCGCCAGCAGCGCCGCCACGGCGACCGCGGTCACCATCACGTCGTAGCGCGCGTACACCGTCGGCCCGAGCAGCGGCACCCCCACCACCCACACCCACGCCCCGCGCGTCGACCGCCCGGCCCCGCGCCCCCCGTGCAGCAGCAACGCCAGCGTGACCAGGTCGGCGACGAGCGCCAGCGCGAAGAACGCGGTGGCGTACTCCAGGAACGGCAGCAGCCCGGGGGAGAGGATCGCCAGCGCCGCGGCGGGCGGATACTGCCAGGTGACGTCCTCCAGCGGAAACGTCCCGGAGCTCAGGACGTCGTACCAGCCCCGGTAGATCACCGACACGTCGGTGGTGACGTCCGGCCCGGGGAAGGCGATCACCTTCAGGACGCACAGCAGCAGCGCGGCCCGCGTCAGTCCCCACAGAAGCAGCAGCCCGGCGAGGGAGCCCCGTACGGCCGTCGTCCTCATGTGCTCCCTGCCCGTCCGGTGTGGGGGTCCGTGCGCAGCCATGATGTCCCGGACTCCTGTGCACGTGCCACAGAGCGCCGCCGTGGCGGACGCGTACCCTCCGTTCGGTAGGGTCGGCGGCGATGCACAAGACCTTGATCGTGACCAACGACTTCCCGCCCCGCCCCGGCGGCATCCAGGCGTTCCTGCACAACATGGCGCTACGGCTCGACCCCGAGCGGGTGGTCGTCTACGCGTCCACCTGGAAGCGCTCCCGGGAGGGTGTCGAGGCGACCGCCGCCTTCGACGCCGAGCAGCCCTTCACCGTCGTACGCGACCGTACGACCATGCTGCTGCCCACTCCGGCCGCCACCCGGCGGGCCGTGGGACTGCTGCGCGAGCACGGGTGCCAGTCGGTGTGGTTCGGGGCGGCGGCGCCGCTCGGCCTGATGGCGCCGGCACTGCGCCGCGCGGGCGCCCGGCGGATCGTCGCCACCACGCACGGCCACGAGGCCGGCTGGGCCCAGCTGCCCGCCGCACGCCGACTCCTGCGCCGTATCGGCGAGTCCACGGACACGATCACCTACCTGGGCGAGTACACGCGCTCCCGGATCGCCACCGCGCTCACCCCCGAGGCGACCTCCCGGATGGTGCAACTGCCGCCCGGCGTCGACGAGAAGACCTTCCACCCCGGCTCGGGCGGCGACGACGTACGCGCCCGCCTAGGGCTGACCGACCGCCCGGTGGTCGTCTGCGTCTCCCGGCTGGTGCCGCGCAAGGGGCAGGACACGCTGATCCGGGCGATGCCCGCGATCCTGTCCGCCGAACCGGACGCCGTCCTGCTGATCGTCGGCGGCGGCCCCTACGAGCCGGACCTGCGCAAGCTCGCCACCGCCACCGGCGTCGCCGGCTCCGTACGCTTCACCGGCCCCGTCCCCTGGTCCGAACTGCCCGCCCACTACGGCGCCGGCGACGTCTTCGCCATGCCCTGCCGCACCCGGCGCGGAGGCCTGGACGTCGAAGGCCTCGGCATCGTCTACCTGGAAGCCTCCGCGACCGGCCTCCCGGTCGTCGCCGGCGACTCCGGCGGCGCCCCCGACGCGGTCCTCGACGGCGAGACCGGCTGGGTCGTCCCCGGCCATTCCCCCGCCCAGACAGCGGACCGCGTCACAACCCTCCTCGCCGACAAGGAACTCCGCCGCAGAATGGGCGAACGAGGCAGGGAATGGGTGGAACAGAAATGGCGCTGGGACCTACTGGCCGAACACCTCAAGAACCTTCTCTGAAGGGGCCGCTCCGGAGAGGGTGCTCTGGAAACGCCGTCCGGCGGCAGCTCCTTCAGGGGCGCGGCCCCTGGGACGAGGCTCGCTCTCCCGGCACCGCCGAGTCCAACCCCCTCAGGGGCGCGGGGAACTGCGAGACCAGCCACCCTCAACCCGCACCCGCCGACGGCGCCAGAGCCGCCCCCCCCACGGCGCCAAAAAGCCCCTACTTGGAGTAGATCGCCTCGATCTCGTGAGCGTAGTCCTTGACCACGACATTCCGCTTCAGCTTCAACGACGGCGTCAGATGACCCGACTCCTCGGTGAACTGAGCCGGAAGAATCCGGAACTTCCGCACCGATTCCGCTTTGGAAACCGCCGAGTTGCCGTCGTCCACGGCCTTCTGGATCTCGGCAAGCAGATCCGCGTCCCTGCTCAGCGACGACGCCGTCGACCCCTCCGGCTTGCCGTGCTCGGCGCACCAACGCCCCAGAAACTCCTCGTCGATGGTGACCAGCGCGCCCACGAACGGCCGCCCGTCGCCCACGACCATGCACTCCGCGACCAGCGCGTGCGCCCGGATCCGGTCCTCGATGACCGCCGGGGCGACGTTCTTGCCGCCCGCCGTCACCAGTATTTCCTTCTTACGGCCGGTGATCCGCAGATAACCGTCCTCGTCCAGGGTGCCGATGTCCCCGGTGTGGAACCAGCCGTCGGCCAGCGCCTCGGCGGTCGCGGCCGGGTTGTTCCAGTACTCCTTGAACAGGTGCTCGCCGTGCAGCAGCACCTCGCCGTCATCCGCAATCCGCACGACCGACCCGGGCAGCGGCTGGCCGACCGTGCCGATCTTCTGCCGGTCCCACGGGTTGAACGCGGTCGCCGCGCACGACTCGGTGAGGCCGTAGCCCTCCAGCACGCTGAAGCCGATCCCGCGGAAGAAGTGGCCCAGGCGCTCGCCCAGCGGGGCACCGCCGGAGATGGCGTACTCGCCGCGCCCGCCCAGCACCGCGCGCAGCTTGCCGTAGACCAGCTTGTCGAACACCTTGTGCCTGACCCTCAGACCGACCGACGGCCCGGACGGTGTGTCCAGCGCCCGGCTGTAGGCGATCGCCGTGTCCGCCGCCTTGTCGAAGATCTTGCCCTTGCCGTCGGCCTGCGCCTTGGCCCGCGCCGAGTTGTAGACCTTCTCGAACACGCGCGGCACGCCCAGGATCAGCGTGGGGCGGAACGCGGCCAGCTCGTCGGTGAGGTTCTTGATGTCGGGCAGACAGCCCAGCTTGATCGGGGCCATCATGGGCGCGATCTGCACCAGCCGCCCGAAGACGTGCGCGAGCGGCAGGAACAGCAGCACCGAGCACTCGCCCGTACGGAACAGCGGCCGCAGCCGCTCCACGATGTTGCCGCACTCGGCGAAGAAGCTGCGGTGGGTGAGCACACAGCCCTTGGGCCGGCCGGTCGTACCGGAGGTGTAGACGATGGTCGCCGGGTCGTCCGCCTTCGCGAAGGAGCCGCGCTCCTCGACCGTCTCGTCCGTGACGTCCTGGCCGAGCCGTCCCAGCTCCTCGATCGCGCCGGCCTCGATCTGCCACAGGTTCTTCAGCGCGGGCAGCCGGTCGCGTACGGACTCCACGTCCGCCGAGTGGGCGTCGAGCTCCACGAAGCAGGCGGTGGCGCCGGAGTCGCTGAGGATCCACGCCACCTGCTCCGGCGAACTGGTCTCGTACACCGGCACGGTCACCGCGCCGGCGCTCCAGATCGCGAAGTCCAGCAGCGTCCACTCGTAGCGGGTGCGGGACATCAGGCCGACCCGGTCGCCGGGCTGCACACCGGCGGCGATCATGCCTTTGGCGGCCGCCCGTACCTCCGCCAGGAAGGTGGTCGCCGTCACGTCCTGCCAGGTCCCGCCCACCTTGCGGGCGATGACGGCGACATCGGGGTGCTGCGCGGCGTTTCTGCGGACGATGTCGGTCAGATTGCCGTCCGCGGGGACCTCGTACAGGGCCGGAAGGCTGAACTCGCGCAAGACTGCTGCTCCTCTTAGGGCGCCGGCGCCACGACGTTGTGCGAATGCGACGACGGTGCGGTCCAAGGCTCGGGCGGGTGCTCGCGGATTCACATGTTGAAATCCTGAGCACGACTGGACTGCCCGGACGTTACCCGCCGGTATGGCGTCTACGACAGGGGGTCCCCACGAGATGTTCGCTGCGTCACACGGGTTGGTGTTTCATCGCGCACAGTAGTCCACCCCTGAACCGCCGGGCCAGTAACCGCAGGTAGGCCCGCCATTGTTCACGCGTGCCGCACACGCTTACCCTTGATCGCCATGGCATCCACACCAGGCGGAAACCGGCGAAGAAGCGTCCATGTGGTCAGCGACGTCCACGGCAACGCCCGTGACCTCGCCCGGGCCGGCGAGGGCGCCGATGCCCTGATCTGCCTGGGTGACCTGGTGCTCTTCCTGGACTACGCCGACCACTCCCGGGGCATCTTCCCCGACCTCTTCGGCCGGGAGAACGCCGACCGCATCGTGGAGCTGCGCACCGCCCGGCGCTTCGAGGAGGCGCGCGAGTTCCAGCGCGGGCTGTGGGAGGGCATCGGCATGGACAGGGCCGCGGCCGTCGAGAAGGCGGTGCGCAAGCAGTACGCCGAGCTGTTCGCCGCGTTCCCCACCCCGACGTACGCGACCTACGGCAATGTCGACATGCCGCCCCTGTGGCCCGAGTACGCGGGCCCCGGCACCACCGTGCTGGACGGACAGCGGGTGGAGATCGGCGGCTGGACCTTCGGCTTCGTCGGCGGCGGGCTGCGCACGCCGATGCGGACGCCGTACGAGATCGGTGACGAGGAGTACGCGGCGAAGATCGAGGCCGTGGGCGAGGTCGACGTGCTGTGCACGCACATCCCGCCGGAGGTGCCCGAGCTGGTCTACGACACCGTCGCGCGCCGCTTCGAACGCGGCAGCCGTGCCCTGCTGGACGCCATCCGCCGCACCCGGCCCCGCTACTCCCTGTTCGGACATGTCCACCAGCCGCTGGTACGGCGGATGCGGATCGGCGCCACCGAGTGTGTCAACGTGGGCCACTTCGCGAGCCGCGGGCGGCCCTGGCGGCTGGAATGGTGACGATGCCCCAGGTCGGGTGCGTTGCGCCGGTCGGGCGCGCGATAGCCTTCCCCCGCACGACGACTACCGGCCCGCATCTGGAGGAGCCACGGCGATGGCGGAACACACCAGCTCGAGCATCACGATCGAGGCGGCGGCGGCCGATGTGATGGGGGTGATCGCCGACTTCGCCCGCTACCCGGACTGGACGGGTGAGGTGAAGGAGGCGGAGGTCCTCGCGACCGACGCCGAGGGCCGCGCCGAGCAGGTGCGCCTCGTCATGGACGCCGGCGCGATCAAGGACGACCAGACCCTCGCCTACACCTGGACCGGCGCGCACGAGGTCGCCTGGACCCTGGTGAAGTCCCAGATGCTCCGCTCCCTGGACGGCTCCTACATCCTCACCCCCACCACCCCGGGCACCACAGAGGTCACGTACCGCCTCACGGTCGACGTCAAGATCCCCATGCTCGGCATGATCAAACGCAAGGCGGAAAAGGTCATCATCGACCGGGCCCTGGCAGGCCTGAAGAAACGAGTGGAGTCCGGCTCGAAGTAACCGCGCCGCCCGCCGCGCCCCGTCATCGCGGGCAGTCGTGCCGCCGGGGCGGCACGGGCGGGCGCGGCGGCACGGGCGGGCGCGGCGGCACCCCGCACTCGCCGGGCCGCACAACATCCCCCGCCCCTCCTCCACTACCGTTCACCCCCATGCGCACCCTCCTGATCACGGGCCCCGGCGGCAGCGGCCGCACCACGACCGCCGCCGCCACCGCGCTGGCCGCAGCCCGCGAGGGCACCCGCACCCTGCTCCTCGGCACCGACCCCGCGGACACCCTCCCCACCGCACTGGGCGCCGAGACCACCCCCCGCCTCACCACCCGCCGCATCGACCCCGACACCACCGCCAGAGAAGACCTCACCGCCCTCCAGGCCCGAGCCGCCCCCGCCCTCGACCTCCTCGGCACCCCCCGCCTGGACCCCGAGGAATTCACCCCCCTCCCCGGCGCCGAGGAACTCGCCATCCTCCGCGCCCTGCGCGACGCCGCACTCGACGACTCCTACGACCTCCTCGTCGTCGACCTCCCGCCCACCCCCCGCGCCCTCACCCTCCTCGCGCTCCCCGAAGAGCTCCGCCGCTACCTCCGCCGTCTCCTCCCGCCCGAGCGCCAGGCCGCCCGCGCCCTGCGCCCCATGCTCGGCCGCCTCGCCGGCGTCCCCATGCCCGCCGAGTGGCTGTACGAGACGGCAGCCCGCCTCGACCTCCAACTCGCCGCCGTCGAGGCCGTACTCGCCGACCGCGACACCGTCGTACGCCTGGTCGCCGAACCGGGCCCGGCCGGCGCCGGCGCCGTACGCGTCGCCACCCTCGGCCTCGCCCTGCGCGGTCTGCGCACGGACGCGCTGATCGCGAACCGCGTCCTCCCGGAGAGCGACCCGGACAGCTGGCTCGCCGGCCCCGTCGCCCAGCAGCGCAAGACCCTGGACGAGTGGCGTCAGTCGTACGACGTCCACCCGGTCGCCCACCTGGGCCGCGACCCCCGGGGCGCCGACGACCTCGCCGCCCTCGCCGTACCCCCCGCCCCGACCGGGCCCGGCACCGTCACCTGGCCGGTCACCGACCACCTCGCCGACGACGGCGTCCTGGTCTGGCACCTCCCCCTCCCCGGCGCCCGCCGCGACGAACTCGATCTGGTCCGGCGCGGCGACGAGATCGTCGTGACCGCGGGACCGTTCCGCCGCACCGTCCCGCTGCCCTCCGCACTGCGCCGCTGCACCGTCGCCGGCGCGGCCCTGCGCGACGGCGAACTCCGTATCCGGTTCCGTCCGGATCCGGCACTGTGGCCGCGCACCCGCTGAACCGACACCGGCCGTTCGGGTACCGTCGACAGTGCCACCCGCAGTCAGGAGCCCGTCATGAGCGAACAGCTCCCCCCGTCCGACGACGCAGGGGACGAGATCGTCGAGAAGCCGGCGGAGGACGTACGGGAGGCCCCCACGGAAGCCGAGGCCGCGGCCGAGACCCACGCCGACGCCTGGGCGACCGCCGCCGCCGAGGACCTGGAGGCGGAGAAGGCCCGCCGCCGCGCCGAGTACGGACCGCCCCCCGGCTCCGCCGCCGAGGAGCTGAGGAAGCTCGTCGACACGATCGCGGACAAGCTCTCCGGTCTGCAGTCCCCGCTGCTCGGCGCGGTCGCCGGGCCGGCCGCGCAGCAGGTGGTCCGGCAGGTCGTCCAGCAGGCGAAGGCCGCCGTCGAACCCGTCATCGAACGCAACCCGGACGTCTTCGACCACCTCGCCGCCGCCGGCACCGAACTGCTCGCCGCCTACCGCTCCGCCGTACAGGACCAGGAGCGCCGCTGGACGGCCCGCGAGTCCGGCCCCCGCGACCCCGACGAGCGCCGGGACCGGGGCGACGACCCCGGAACGGGCCCCGGCGAGCGCATCGACCTGGACTGACACCGCGGTCCCCGGCGGGGTTCCCATGATCCCGCCGGACCGCTCACCGTACGGACGCACGGCCCTCCTGGGCAGCGCCTCGGGTACCGTTGGCGGTAGCGGGGCTCGACCGAAACTGAGGGATTCATGGGACTCACCATCGGCGTCGACATCGGCGGCACGAAGATCGCGGCCGGCGTGGTCGACGAGGAAGGCAACATCCTCTCGACCCACAAGGTGCCGACACCGGGTACGCCCGAGGGCATCGTGGACGCCATCGCCTCCGCGGTGGAGGGAGCGCGCGCCGGGCACGACATCGTCGGCGTGGGCATCGGCGCGGCCGGATACGTCAACCGCCAGCGCTCCGAGGTCTACTTCGCCCCCAACATCCACTGGCGCAACGAGCCGCTCAAGGAGAAGGTCGAGGCCCGCACGGGTCTCCCGGTCGTCGTGGAGAACGACGCCAACGCCGCCGCCTGGGGCGAGTACAAGTTCGGCGCGGGCGCCGGCCACCGCAACGTCATCTGCATCACGCTCGGCACCGGCCTCGGCGGCGGCATCATCATCGGCAACAAGCTGCGCCGCGGCCACTTCGGCGTGGCCGCCGAGTTCGGCCACATCCGCATGGTGCCCGACGGCCTGCTGTGCGGCTGCGGCTCGCAGGGCTGCTGGGAGCAGTACGCCTCCGGCCGCGCCCTCGTCCGCTACGCCAAGCAGCGCGCCAACGCCACCCCGGAGAACGCGGAGACGCTGCTCTCCCTCGGCGACGGCACGCCCGACGGCATCGAGGGCAAGCACATCTCCATGGCCGCCCGCCAGGGCGACCGGGTCGCCGTCGACTCCTACCGCGAGCTGGCCCGCTGGGTCGGCGCCGGCCTCGCCGACCTGGCCTCCCTCTTCGACCCCTCCGCGTTCATCATCGGCGGCGGCCTCTCCGACGAGGGCGAACTGGTCCTCGGCCCGATCCGCAAGTCCTACAAGCGCTGGCTGGTGGGCAGCAACTGGCGCCCCGTCGCCGAAGTCCTCGCCGCGCAACTGGGCAACAAGGCAGGTCTGGTCGGCGCGGCGGACCTGGCCCGCGAGCCCGACCCGGTGATGTGAGGACCACGTCCTGACGTACGGCCGCGGCGCACGCCGCTGAGGGGGCGCGGGGATCTGCGCGACGAGCCACGAACCACCGGCAGTCGCACATGACCCCCGCGCCCCGCGTCATGGGGCGTACATTGACCGGCATGGAGCCGCTGCCCAACTCCCACACGGAGTCCGACGGTTCGGCCGTTGTCCGGGTGCTGAGTTACAACATCCGCTCGATGCGGGACGACACCCACGCGCTGGCCCGGGTGATCGGTGCCTGTGCGCCCGATCTGGTGCTCGTGCAGGAGGCGCCGCGGTTCTTCCGCTGGCGGAAGAAGCTGGCCCGGCTCGCCTCCGAGACGGGGCTGGTGATCCTCTCCGGGGGTGCCACCGCCGCAGGGCCCGCGATCCTGTGCTCGCTGCGGGCCACCGTCGAGCGGACCGAGGATGTGCTGCTGCCGCTCACACCGGGGCAGCACCGGCGTGGGTTCGCCACCGCCGTCGTACGGTTCGGGGGTGCGCGGGTCGGGGTGCTGAGCTGTCATCTGTCGCTGGAGAAGAGCGAGCGGTACGCGCAGGGCGGGATGCTGCTGGACCGGCTCGCCGGGATGGGCGCCGAGCACGCCGTCGTGGGCGGTGATCTGAACGAGTGGCCGGGCGGGCCCACCTTCCGGCGGCTCACCGAGTCGCTCACCGACTGCTGGGACGCCGCGCCCTGGGGCGGTGAGCACACCTGGACCCGCGACGAACCGCACCGGCGGATCGACGCCCTGTTCGTCAGCAAGGGCGTCGAGGTCCTGGGGTGCGGGGTGCCGGTCGGGCAGCCCGGGGTGAGGGAGAGCGACCTCGCGGCGGCCACGGACCACCTTCCGGTGCTGGCCGCCCTCCGGGTGCCCGCCGTCTGACCGGCGTCAGACCACCGCGCCGCGCCCCGGGTCGTCCCCGTCCTCGTCGTCCGTGCGCATCCGCGTCACCAGGGTGACGAAGCCGCCCAGGAAGCCGCCGATGCACAGGGTGGTCAGCCACCAGGACATCTCCCAGCCGAGCAGTACCGCCAGCAGAAGCAGCAGCGGACCGCCCAGCACCCCCAGCCAGGCGAACCTCGACGTGACGTCGACGTCCGGCAGCGGGGGAGGCTCCGGCGGGACGAAGTGGCCCTCGTCGGTCTCGTCGAGGTCGTCGTCCGAGGGTTCCGGCACGCTGTAGTCGCGCGGGCCGCCGACCCCGGGCGCGAAGGAGACGGAGCCGCCCAGCGGCTTGGCCGGCTTCTCCTCGGCCTTCCGTGTCGTCGTCGTCCCCGCCTCGCCGTCGTTGGTCTCCGGCTCCAGCAGGGCCAGATCCTCGACGGACTTGAACGGCTTGGCGCCCGGCGGGTCCGGCGGCTCGTCGCCGTACCCGGCGACGATCGCCTCCCACGCGGCGGACTCGTCGAAGGGGACCCCCTTCTCCTCCGGCTCACGGCCTTCACGGCCTTCACGGCCTTCACGGCCCTCGCGGTCCTCGCGGTCCGAGTCGTGCTCAGCCACCTGCGGTCGTCCCTTCCTTGCCGAGACCCGGCTCCCTGACGGTGCCGGGCGTCAGCCGGCCGATGAACGCGGTGCTCTCCTCGAAGATCCGCTCCGCGTCATAGTCCAACGTCGCCACGTGGTAGCTCTGTTCCAGCAGGATCTCCGTGGTGTCCGTCGACGACACCCGGCCGAGGATCCGCGCCGAGTCCGCGGGCGGCACCACATGGTCCTGCGGGCTGTGCAGCAGCAGCAACGGCTGGGTGACCTGGGGCAGCTCGCCGTCGACCAGCCGGAAGAAGTTCCGCAGCGAGTGCGCCGCGTGCAGCGGCACCCGGTCGTAGCCGAGCTCCCTGCTCTGCGGCTTCGCGATGTCGCTCGCGATGCCCTTCGTCGCCGGGACGAGATGGCGCAGTACGGGGAGGGCGTGCGCGGCCACCCCGTGCACCTTGTTGGCGGGGTTGACGACCATCACCCCGCTCACCGCGTCACCGTGCCGTGCCGCCAGCCGCAGCGCCAGCGCGCCGCCCATCGACAGACCGGCGACGAAGACCCGCTCACGGCGCTCCAGCAGCAGCCGCAGTTCGCGGTCCACCTCCGCGTACCAGTCCTGCCAGCCGGTGACCCCGAGGTCCTGCCAGCGGGTGCCGTGCCCGGGCAGCAGCGGCAGTGAGACGGTCAGACCGCGGGCGGCGAGATGCTTCGCCCACGGGCGCAGCGACTGAGGCGAACCGGTGAAGCCGTGGCAGAGGAGGACGGCGGTCTCCCCGCCCTCGTGGCGGAACGGCTCGGCTCCGGGCAGGAGCGGCACCTTCGGCCTCCTGTTCGTAGGAAGGTCTGGCACGTCACGGTGATCGCGGCACGCGCCGCACAAGGGGTGCAGGACCTTCACCGTACGCGACCGCACTGACACCGACCAGGGCCGTCGGGCCCTTTGACGGTGCTCCGGGATATGGTCTGACCAACACGCACGGGAGGCACTCGGTTGTTGTACGGCACGATGAAGGTCGCCATCGGAGGGCCGCTGAAGCTCGCCTTCAGGCCCTGGGTGGAGGGCCTGGAGAACATCCCCGCCGACGGACCGGCCATCCTGGCCAGCAACCACCTGTCGTTCTCCGACTCCTTCTTCCTGCCGGCCGTACTGCACCGCAAGGTCACCTTCATCGCCAAGGCCGAGTACTTCACCACACCGGGGATGAAGGGCCGGCTGACGGCCGCCTTCTTCAAGGGCGCGGGTCAGCTCCCGGTGGACCGGTCCGGCGCGCGCGGTGCCGGTGAGGCCGCGATCAAGAGCGGCATAGAGGTGCTGGAGCGCGGCGAGCTGTTCGGCATCTACCCGGAGGGCACCCGCTCGCCCGACGGCCGCCTCTACCGGGGCAAGCCCGGCGGTCTCGCGCGTGTGGCGCTGGCCACCGGGGCGCCCGTGATCCCGGTCGCGATGATCGACACGGAGAAGATCCAGCCGCCCGGACAGGTCATGCCGAAGCTGATGCGGCCCGGCATCCGGATCGGCAGGCCGCTGGACTTCACCCGCTACCAGGGCATGGAGCACGACCGTTTCGTCCTGCGCGCGGTGACCGACGAGGTCATGTACGAGATCATGAAGCTGTCCGGCCAGGAGTACGTCGACATGTACGCCACCGCCATGAAGCGTCAGCTCACGGAGGCGGCCAGGGCCGAGAAGGAAGCGGAGAAGGCGGCGAAGGCCGCACTCGCCCGCGCGGAGAAGGAACAGGCCGACAAACTGAAGGCCGCGATGGAGCAGACAGGCCGGGAGCGGGACGGGAGACCGTCCGGCCCGTAGACGTGGGCTCGGGGGAGTGGGGGACATGACCAGGCGCGAACGAGTCATGCGCATGTCGGTCGAGCAGCCGCTGTGGCGTGCGCTCACCGGCTACCGGATCCTCACCCTCCTCTACGCGATCGGCCTGTTCGCCACCGCCTACGAGACGTTCCCCCGCCCCTGGATCGCCGTCGGCTACTACACCGTCCTCGCGGGCTGGACCCTGGCCACCCTGCCCAGGACCGCGAGTGCCGCCGCCTGCACCAAACGCTTCCTCACCGCCGATCTGACCATCGCGCTCACCGGCATCCTGCTCACCCCGATCGCCGACGCGCCCGCACGCGTCGAGGCGGGCGGCCCGACCCTGCCGTCGATCTGGACCGCCGGATCGGTGCTCGCCTTCGCCATCAAGGGCGGCTGGCGCTGGGCGGCCCTCGCCTCCACCCTCGTCGCCGTGGCCAACCTGATCGAACGCGGCGGCCCCGCCCGCGACACCGTGCACAACGTGATCCTCGTCTGGGTCGCCGCCATCGCCATCGGCTACGTCGTCGAGGTCGCCCGCGCCTCCGAGCGCACCCTCGCCCGCGCCCTGGAGATCGAGGCGGCGACCAGGGAACGCGAGCGGCTCGCGCGGGACATCCACGACAGCGTGCTCCAGGTCCTGGCGATGGTGCAGCGGCGCGGCGCGGTGATCGGCGGTGAGGCGGCGGAGCTGGGCCGGATGGCCGGCGAGCAGGAGGTCGCCCTGCGCACCCTGGTCTCCGGCGGGCTCGTCCCCGTCTCCCGCGCCTGTGAGGACACCGCCCAGGGGGCCGTCGTACGGGCCGTCGACGAGGACGACAGCACCGGTGACGAGCCGGTCGACCTGCGGGTCCTCCTAGCCCCCTACGCCGGGGCCCTGGTCAGCCTCGCCGAGCCCGGAGCGCCGGTCCGGCTGCCGTCGCCCGCCGCGCGGGAGGTCGCCGCCGCCGTGGGAGCCGCTCTGGACAACGTCCGCGCGCACGCGGGGGAGCAAGCCCGTGCCTGGATCCTCGTCGAGGACGAACCGGACGAGGTGATCGTCACCGTCCGCGACGACGGACCCGGCATCCCCGACGGCCGGCTCGCCCAGGCCGAGGGCGAGGGCCGGCTCGGCGTGGCCCTCTCCATCCGGGGCCGGCTGCGCGACCTCGGCGGCGGCGCCGAACTGATCTCCGTACCGGGGCAGGGCACGGAGGTCGAACTGAGACTGCCCAGGAATCAGCCGGAAACGGACACACGGCGGGGGAAGGCGGAACGGCGATGACGGACACCACAGGGGAGCGCGAGAACATCAGGGTCATGGTCGTCGACGACCACCCCATGTGGCGCGACGCCGTCGCCCGCGACCTGTCCGAGTCCGGCTTCGAGGTCGTCGCCACCGCGGGCGACGGCGAGCAGGCGGTGCGCCGCGCCAAGGCCGTCGCACCCGACGTCCTCGTCCTCGACCTCAACCTGCCCGGGAAGCCCGGCGTCCAGGTCTGCAAGGAGGTCGTCGCCGCCGGCCCCGCCGTACGGGTGCTGGTGCTGTCGGCCAGCGGGGAGCACGCCGACGTCCTGGAGGCCGTCAAGTCCGGTGCCACCGGCTATCTGCTGAAGTCCGCCTCCACCGAGGACCTGCGGGACGCGGTACGCCGTACGGCGGCCGGCGACCCGGTGTTCACCCCCGGCCTCGCCGGACTGGTCCTCGGCGAGTACCGCCGCCTCGCCTCCGAACCGGCCGGTGCCGCCCCCGGCCACGGCGAACCGGGCGCGCCCCGGCTGACCGACCGCGAGACCGAGGTGCTGCGCCTGGTCGCCAAGGGTCTCAGCTACAAGCAGATCGCCGAACGCCTCGTCATCTCCCACCGCACCGTGCAGAACCATGTGCAGAACACCCTCGGCAAGCTGCAGCTGCACAACCGCGTCGAACTCGTCCGCTACGCCATCGAGCGCGGCCTCGACGACGCATAGGGCCAACAACCCCTTTCCGCTGAGGAATTGACCGTCCCGGCCATGTTGATGTGACCCG
The DNA here is from genome assembly GCF_043199595.1 of Streptomyces sp. NPDC048584. Classification (NCBI taxonomy): domain Bacteria; kingdom Bacillati; phylum Actinomycetota; class Actinomycetes; order Kitasatosporales; family Streptomycetaceae; genus Streptomyces; species Streptomyces sp. NPDC048584. The sequence continues at coordinate 75,310 of NZ_JBICWF010000018.1, read as the reverse complement.
GATCACCCTTACCGTGCCAGGTGGGAACGAACGGCATTTCGGCAACCATGGCGAAGGGACACTTCCATGCGGGTCGGAGTACTGACCGGAGGCGGCGACTGCCCCGGGCTCAACGCCGTCATCCGGGCCATCGTCCGCAAGGGCGTCCAGGAGTACGGGTACGACTTCACCGGATTCCGGGACGGCTGGCGCGGCCCCCTCGACGGGCGCACGATCCCCCTCGACATCCCCGCGGTGCGCGGCATCCTGCCCCGCGGCGGCACCGTCCTCGGCTCCTCCCGGACCAATCCGCTGAACGAGGAGAACGGCGTCCGCCGGATCAAGGACAACCTCGCCGCGCTGGGCGTGGACGCCCTCATCACCATCGGCGGCGAGGACACCCTCGGCGTCGCCACCCGCCTCACCGACGAGTACGGCATCCCGTGCGTGGGCGTGCCCAAGACCATCGACAACGACCTGTCCGCCACGGACTACACCTTCGGCTTCGACACCGCCGTCGGTATCGCCACCGAGGCCATCGACCGGCTGCACACCACCGCGGAATCACATATGCGGGTCCTCGTGGTGGAGGTGATGGGCCGTCACGCCGGCTGGATCGCGCTCCACTCGGGGCTCGCCGGCGGCGCGAACGTCATCCTCATCCCCGAGCAGCCCTTCGACGTCGACCAGGTGTGCGCGTGGGTGACCTCGCGGTTCCGGGCGTCGTACGCGCCGATCGTGGTCGTCGCCGAGGGGGCCGTGCCGAGGGACGGCGACATGGTGCTCAAGGACCAGTCCCTGGACTCCTTCGGACACGTCCGGCTGTCGGGGGTCGGGGAGTGGCTGGCCAAGCAGATCGAGAAACGGACCGGCAACGAGGCCCGCACCACGGTCCTGGGGCACGTCCAGCGGGGCGGCACGCCCAGCGCGTTCGACCGCTGGCTCGCCACCCGCTTCGGCCTCCACGCCATCGACTGCGTACGCGACGGCGACTTCGGCAAGATGGTCGCCCTGAACGGCACGGACATAGTCCGCGTCCCGATGGCCGCCGCCACAGCCCGCCTGAAAACAGTGAACCCGACCCTCTACAAGGAGACAGAGGTCTTCTTCGGCTAACCCCCACCTCCACCCTCCGCCTCCACCCTCCGCCTCCACCTCCGCCTCCGCGCTCCACCCTCCGCCTCCGCGCTCCGCCTCCGCGGGCAGGCGTGCCGCAGGGCGGCACGGGTGGGCGCGACGGCACCCCGCGAGCGCCGGGCCGCGCGAACACCCCCCGCCCAGCCAAAACGCTCCCGGACTACCCCACTGGGCCCAAGCCCACCCCCACCCGCACCCGTATATTCACCACCACGGCACCAACACCCGGCCCGGCCCACCCCCGGAGGGACCCCGTGGAGATCCTCGCCTTCGGCGCCCAAACCGACGAGAAACCCCTCATCGAGCGAGCCTTCGAGGGCCACCACGACATCCACGCCGTGGACGTCTTCCTCACCCCCGACACCGCCCCCATCGCCGCCGGCCACGAGATCATCTCCACCAGCGTCAACTGCGACCTCGGCCCCGCCGTACTCGAGACCCTCGCCGCCGGCGGCACCCGCATGGTCGCCCAGCGCTCCACCGGCTTCAACAACATCGACCTCGACGTCGCCGAACGCCTCGGCCTCACCATCGCCCGGGTCTCGTACTACTCCCCTTACTCGGTCGCCGAGTTCGCCTGGACCCTCGCCATGGCCGTCAACCGCCGGATCGTCCGCGCCTCCACCCGCACCCGCGACTTCGACTTCCGGCTCGACGGACTGATGGGCCGCGACCTGCACGGCCGCACCGCCGGCATCCTCGGCACCGGAAAGATCGGCGAGGCGTTCGCCCGGATCGCCCACGGCTTCGGCATGCGCCTGCTCGGCTGGGACGTCTCCGAGAACCCCGCCTGCCTGGACCTCGGCATGACCTACGTCCCCAAGGAGCAGCTTCTCGCCGAGTCCGACCTGATCAGCCTGCACGTCCCGCTGCTCCCCGCCACCCAGCACCTCATCGACGCCGACGCCCTGAAGACCATGCGGGACGACGCCATCCTGGTGAACTCCAGCCGGGGCGGCCTCATCGACACCGCGGCCCTCGTCGCCGAGCTGCGCGAGGGCCGCTTCACGGGCGTCGGCCTGGACGTGTACGAGGCGGAGGCGGGACTGTTCTTCCTCGACAGGTCCCTGGAGGCCGTCGACGACGACACCCTGGCCCGCCTCGTCACGTTCCCGAACGTGCTGGTCACGTCCCACCAGGCGTACTACACCGTGGACGCCGTGGGACAGATCGTCGCGACCACGGTGGACAACGTCCTCGACTACACCGCCGGCCGCCGCTCGGAGAACGTGCTCGTCCCCCGCAGCTGACCCACCAGCTCCCCGACGATCGCCGCCCCGTTCAGGGTCAGCACCGACTCGGGGTGGAACTGCACCCCACCGAACCCGCGCCCCCGCAGCGCGTGCACCTCGCCGCCCGCCGTGCGGCTGACCTCGATGCCGTGCGCGGCCAGCTCCCGCGCGGTGTCGTCGTCGCAGTGCGCCACGAAGCTGTTGTAGAAGCCGACCGTCTCCGGCCGCCCGAACAGGTCGATCTCCGTCTGCGCCCCCTGGTGGGGGACCTCCTTCCGTACGATCTCCAGGCCCAGCTCGGCCGCGATCAGCTCATGGCCGAGACAGACGCCGAGGACACCGTGCCGGTTCGCCCGGAGGACATCGGCGGTCAGGCCGCGCAGCAACCGCATCTTCGGGTCGGCCGTGTCGGACGGGTCACCGGGGCCGGGACCCAGCACCAGCGGCCCCTCGTGCGCCAGGACCGCCTCCCGGAGCCCCGGCTCGTCGTACCGCCGTACCGTCACGTCCAGCCCGGCCGCCCGCAGCACATGGGCGAGCATCGCGGTGAACGTGTCCTCCCCGTCGACGACCAGCGCGTGACCGGTCAGCGCGTCCGACCGTTCCCGCATCCGCAGCCAGAACGGCGCGAGCGACGCCCGCCGTCCGTCCAGCGCCGCCCGCACCCTCGGGTCGTCGGCCAGCCTCGGCCGTACGGACTCCTCGCGCGGGCGTCCCGGCCGTACGCCCAACGCGGCCAGCACCCCGGCCGCCTTGGCGTGGGTCTCCGCGACCTCGCCCGCCGGGTCCGAGCCGCGCACCAGGGTCGCCCCGACCGGCACCCGCAGCCGCCCGGCCGCGTCGATGTCGGCGGTGCGGATCAGGATGGGGGAGTCCAGCGTCTGGGCGCCGCCCTCGTCGCGGCCGAGGAGGGCGAGCGCGCCCGCGTAGTAGCGGCGCCCGCCCACCTCGTGCCGCTCGATCACCCGGCAGGCGTTCTGCACCGGTGAGCCGGTGACGGTCGCCGCGAACATCGTCTCCTTCAGCACCTCGCGCACATCGAGGGAGGACCGGCCACGCAGCTCGTACTCCGTGTGGGCGAGGTGCGCCATCTCCTTCAGCCGGGGGCCGACGACGACGCCGCCCATGTCGCCGACGGTGCACATCATCTTGAGCTCCTCGTCGACGACCATCGACAGCTCCTCGATCTCCTTGCCGTCGGCGAGGAACCCCAGCAGATGCTCGGGGCTCGGCCCCTCGGCCGGGTAGCGGTAGGTACCGCTGATCGGATTCATCACGACCGTCCCGCCCGAGGCTCTGACATGGACCTCGGGGCTCGCCCCGACCAGCGTCCGCCCGCCCGTCGCCCGCCCCTCCGAGGCAGGCTCTTCGGGTCCCTGCTCGCTTCCGGTGTGGACGACGAACGTCCAGTACGCGCCCCGCTCGCCCTCGAGGAGCCGCCGGAACAGCGCCAGCGCGTCGGCCCGTCCGAACCCCGGGACCTCACCCTCGTACGTCCGCCGGATCACGAAGTTGGCGCCCTCGCCCCGCCCGATCTCCTCGTCCAGGACCCGCCCGACGATCCGCGCGTACTCCTCGTCGTCCACGTCGAAGCCGCCGCCCGTCACCCGCACGTCATGGGCGGGGAGCCGGTCGAGGGCCTCGGCGAGCGGGATCTCGTACCGCTCCTCGGGCGTCAGCACCAGCAGCGGGGTGCCGTCGTCACGGACGTCGAAGCCGCGCTCGCGGATCTGCCGGAAGGGGACGACGGCCAGACACTCGTCGGGCAGGTCGGCCAGGAGGTCCCGTGTGCCGACCGGGCCGATCAGCAGCTCGACCACGTCGTGGTCGTGGCCCGGCGTGCGGCGGCGCAGCAGGGCGAAGGGGCGGTCGTCGTGCGGGAGCTGTGCCAGATCCATGGTGGGGGTCCCTCGTCTCGTCGCTGTCATGAGCGTGAGGAACGACCCCGGGAAACACCGAAGGCCGCCCCTCGGGCGGCCTTCGCGAAGTCTTGCGTACGCGCAGTCAGTGGGCCGCCGGAGAAGCGGGCCACCACCAGTTCTGGGTCGAGTGCGCGAACATGGCAGGCACGCTACACGATGCGAGACGTGACGCGTGCGGCCCCCGTCTCATTTGCTGAGCGCCGGAATGGACGGCCGATTCGACCGCGTACTGTGGGTCGTGTGACCGTAAACGCTGATTCTCAAAGCGTCGCCGCTCAGGCGACCTGGCGAAACCTGCCTGCGGCGCAGCAGCCCGAGTACCCGGATGCCGAGGCTCTGCGCGATGTGATCGCGGAGCTCGAGACGTATCCCCCGCTGGTGTTCGCCGGCGAATGTGACCAGCTGCGCGCGCGTATGGCGGCCGTCGCGCGAGGCGAGGCGTTTCTGCTCCAGGGCGGTGACTGTGCCGAGTCCTTCGACGCGGTGTCCGCCGAGCACATCCGGGCGAAGCTGAAGACCCTCCTCCAGATGGGCGCCGTCCTCACCTACGCCGCCTCCGTGCCCGTCGTGAAGGTGGGACGGATCGCCGGCCAGTACTCCAAGCCGCGCTCCAAGCCGACCGAGACCCGCGACGGTCTGACGCTGCCCACCTACCGCGGCGACTCCGTCAACGGCTTCGACTTCACCGAGAAGGCCCGGATCCCGGACCCCGAGCGGCTGAAGCGCATGTACCACGCGTCGGCGTCCACGCTGAACCTGGTGCGTGCCTTCACCACCGGCGGCTACGCCGACCTGCGCCAGGTGCACGCCTGGAACCAGGACTTCGTGAAGTCGTCCCCGTCCGGCCAGCGCTACGAGCAGCTCGCCCGGGAGATCGACAACGCGCTGAACTTCATGCGGGCCTGCGGCACCGACCCGGAGGAGTTCAAGACCGTCGAGTTCTTCTCCTCGCACGAGGCGCTGCTGCTCGACTACGAGTCCGCGCTCACCCGCGTCGACTCCCGCACGGGGCAGCTGTACGACGTCTCCGGGCACATGGTGTGGATCGGCGAGCGCACGCGGCAGATGGACCACGCGCACATCGAGTTCGCCTCGAAGATCCGCAACCCGATCGGCATCAAGCTCGGCCCGGCGACGACGGCCGAGGAGGCGCTGCAGTACATCGAGCGTCTCGACCCCGAGCGGGAGCCCGGCCGGCTGACCTTCATCGTCCGGATGGGCGCGGACAAGATCCGCGACAAGCTCCCCGAGCTGGTCGAGAAGGTCACCGCGTCCGGCGCCACCGTGGCCTGGGTGACCGACCCGATGCACGGCAACACGTTCGAGGCGGCCTCCGGTCACAAGACCCGCCGCTTCGACGACGTGCTCGACGAGGTGAAGGGCTTCTTCGAGGTCCACAAGGAGCTCGGCACCCACCCGGGCGGCATCCATGTGGAGCTCACGGGTGACGACGTCACCGAGTGCGTGGGCGGCGGCGACGAGATCTTCGTCGACGATCTGCACCAGCGCTACGAGACGGCCTGCGACCCCCGGCTCAACCGCAGCCAGTCGCTGGACCTGGCGTTCCTCGTCGCGGAGATGTACCGCGACCAGTAACGACCGGCCGGCTTCGGGGTGGGGCGCGTATCACAGGGGATCGCGCCCCACCCCTCTTCTGTGTCTTTCGGGCGACAGGTAAGGTTAGGTTAGCCTCACCGATCAAGGGTCGGTACGGCACGACCCAGTACTCCGTCGGGAGGTGAACCGCGTGTTCGTCTGCAGTTGCTTCGGTGTGACCGAGGAACAGGTGAGGAGCCACGCGGACGCCGGAGCGTGCACACCCCGGCAGATCGCCTCCGCCTGCAAGGCGGGCACCGACTGCGGTGGCTGCGTACGGCGCATCCAGGCACTGCTCGGCCGCGGCTCCTGTCCGCGCCGGCGGCTCATCGACCAGGGCGAGCCGCCGCTCACGACGGAGCTTCCCGAAGCCGCCTGAACGGTCTAGTGGGTGGAGAAGCCGCCCGTCCCCGGACCCGACGCGTCCGGCTGGGACTGTTCCACGACCGTGGACAGGTACAGCGACTCACCCAGCTTCTCGATCAGCTCCAGCTGGGTGTCCAGGTAGTCGATGTGGTGTTCCTCGTCGGCCAGGATCGCCTCGAAGACATTGGCCGACGTGATGTCGCCCTTGGTGCGCATGACCTCCACGCCCCTGCGCAGCCGGTCGATCGCCTCGAGCTCGATCTCCCGGTCGGCCTGGAACATCTCGGTCACCGTCTGGCCGACCCGGACGTGGAACAGCCGCTGGTAGTTGGGCAGGCCGTCGAGGAGCAGGATGCGGTCGGTGAGCACCTCGGCATGGCGCATCTCGTCGAACGACTCGGCGCGCGTGTACTGGGCGAGTTTCGTCCAGCCCTTGTGGTCCTGCAGCTTCGAGTGCAGGAAGTACTGGTTGATCGCCGTGAGCTCGGCGGTCAGCTGCTCGTTCAGGAATTCGATGACCTCGGGGTCGCCCTGCATCGCATGGGCTCCTTCCGCGCGGGGGAACTGGCAGGTTGGGCCGCATGATTGCACCGGCGGAGAAGATCGTCCAGTAAGTCTGGACTTAGTAAGTAAGTCCATGCCCGGTCGGCTATGTACCTGTTTGACCGAATCTGCCGGTCCCGGTTCAGGGGCATGGCCCTCGGTCTGTCAGGATGGAGACATGGGTCAGCCGGCGGAACGCGAAGCGGGGGAGCGCACAGCAGAAGGAGCGGCGCGGTCCGAGCTCCCGCCGGGGCAGCGGCTGCAGAAGGGCTGGCCGGTCACCCACTACGGGCCGGTCCCGAAGTTCCGGCCCGAACGCTGGGAGTTCCGGGTCTTCGGCGCCACCGCCGACGGTGAGAAACGCTGCTGGAACCACGAGGAGTTCACCGCCCTGCCGTACACCACGGTCGAGGCCGATCTGCACTGTGTGACCAAGTTCAGCATGGTGGGCGCCGAGTGGGGCGGCATCCCGGCGCGCACGGTCGTGGACCTCGCCCCGCCCGCCCCGGACGTCACCCATGTGATGGTCTGGGCGGAGTACGGCTTCAGCTCCAACCTGCGGCTCGCCGACTTCACCTCCGAACGCGCCCTCTTCGCCACCCACAAGGACGGCGAGCTGCTCACCGCCGAGCACGGCTTCCCGCTGCGCCTGATCGTCCCCCATCTGTACGCCTGGAAGGGACCCAAGTGGGTGCGCGGTGTGGAGTACATGACCGCCGACCGCCGGGGCTTCTGGGAGGAGCGCGGCTACCACAACCTCGGCGACCCCTGGCAGGAGCAGCGTTACTCCTACCAGGAGGAGCCCGGGGACGGCCCCGAGCTCTGACCGTCGTACGGTCTCAGGCGTCCCGCAGCCGCTTCAGCCGCTCCACGTCCGCGGCGTGGCCCTCCTTGCCGCCGGGCGTCTCGATGACCAGCGGTACGCCCTCGGTCGCCGGGTGCCTCATCAGCGCCCGGAACGGGTCCTCGCCTATGTGGCCCGCGCCGATGTTGGCGTGACGGTCCTTGTGCGCGCCGACCACGTCCTGGGAGTCGTTGGCGTGGATCAGCTTCAGCCGGCCCTCGCCGACCGTGTCCACCAGCAGGTCCAGCGTCTGGTGCATGCCGCTCGGCCCGGTCAGATCGTGGCCGGCCGCGAAGACATGGCAGGTGTCCAGGCAGACGCCCAGTTTCGGATGGGCGTCCAGCGCCTCGAAGTACGGTCCGAAGTCCCAGGTCCGTGAGCACAGCGAGGAGCCCTGGCCGGCCGTGGACTCCAGCAGCAGCAACGGGTCGTCGTCATGGGTCAGCTCGTCCAGCAGCGGCAGCATGTACTCCCGTACCTGCTTCAGGGCCACCGACCGCTCCCGGCCGCCCGTGGCGCTGCCCGTGTGCACCACCACGCCCAGCGCGCCGATCTCCCGGCCGCGCCGCAGCGAGTGGCGCAGCGACTCCACGGACCGCTCTACGGTCGCCTCGGTGTGCGACCCGAAGTTGATCAGGTACGGGGCGTGTACGTAGGCCGGGACCGAGCCCTCCGCGCAGGCGGCGCGGAAGGCCTCGTCCTGCTCAGGGTTGCCGGGCGGGGTGGCCCAGCCGCGCGGGTTGGCGACGAAGACCTGCACGGTCTCCGCCCGCAGCTCACGGGCGTAGGACAGGCCGACGGAGTGCAGGCCGCCGGCCACGGGGACATGGCCGCCGACCGGGTTGCGGACGGGGCCGGACTGGTGACTCTTCACCCGTCAAGGGTGTCATGCGCGCGGGGGCCGCCGGTCAGCGGATCTCTATGGTTATCGTCGACCCCTTGGGCGCGGTGCCCCCGCCGTCCACGGACTGGCCCTTGACCGTGTCGCCGAACAGGCCGAGGATTCCGCGGTCCTCGTCCACCTGGAACCCGGCGTCCTCCAGCTTCTGCCTGGCCTCGTCCACACTGTCGCCGACCACGTCCGGCACCTCGATCATCTCGGGGCCCTTGGACAGGGTCAGCGTCACGGTGTCGCCCTCGGCGGCCCGGCCGCCCTCGCCCGGGTTCTGCCGGGCCACCTGGCCGGCGTCGAACTCCGAGTTCACCCGTTCGGCGGCGACCTCCACCTTGAGTCCGGCCTCTTCCAGCTCGGCCCGCGCGTCCTCCAGGCCGTCGCCGGTCACGTCCGGCACCTCCACCGGGCGGCCCTTGCTCACGGTCAGCGCCACCGCCGAGCCCGCGCGGACCTTGGTGCCCTTGCCGGGCTCCGTGGAGATCACCGAGCCCCGGGTCACCGAGTCACTGAACTCGCGGGTGACCATGCCCGGCTCCAGACCGTCGTCCTTCAGCACGTCACGCGCCTTGTCCAGTGGGTAGCCGTCGAGGTCGGGCACCCGCACGGTCTGCGGGCCCCTGGAGACGGTCAGCGACACCGAGTCGTTGCCGCGGATGCGGGCGCCCGCCTTCGGGTCGGTGCTGATCACCCTGCCCCGCTCCACGCTGTCGCTGAACGCCTCCGTCACCTCGCCGACGCCGAGACCGGCCGTCGCCAGCCGGTCCCGGGCCTCCTTCTCGGTCTTCGCCAGCAGCGGCGGGACCTTGGTGAACTGGCCCGAGTTGATGTACCAGATCCCCGAGCCGACCCCGAGGACCAGGAGCACGGCCACGACGATCGCCATCGGCCCGCGCCGCAGCGCGGTCCGGCGCCGGGGCGGCAGCGGCGGCGGGGACTGGAAACGGCTGGTGAGACGCACCGGGTCCGGGCCCTCGTCCTCGTTCACGGGCAGCGGGCGGGGGATGCCGAGCGAGCGGGGGATGACGCTCGTACGGTCCTCGGCGTTGTCGTGCTCCGCCGTCAGCGCCTGCGGGGGAACCGCGTCGAGCTGCCCGTCGGTGAGCCGGCCACGTCCCGCGCGGACCTGCGCGAGCAGCGCCACCGCGTCGTGCGGACGGAGCTCGGGGTTGCGCGCGGTCGCCGACGCGACCAGCTCGTCCAGCTCGTACGCCATGCCGGGTACGGCGGCCGACGGGGCCGGCACGTCGTCGTGCAGATGCTTGTACAGCACGATCGCGGGGGAGTCGCCGTCGTGCGGCTTCTCGCCGGTCAGCATCTCGTACAGCAGGATGCCGCACGCGTACACGTCCACGCGGGTGTCCGCGATGCCGTTCTCGATCTGCTCCGGGGCCAGGTACGAGACCGTGCCCAGCACCGTGCCCGTGGTGTTCGTCACCGAGTCCACGGCGCGGACCAGCCCGAAGTCGGCGACCTTGACCCGGCCGTCGTCTCCTATCAGCACGTTCTCGGGCTTCATGTCGCGGTGCACGAACCCGGCCCGGTGCGCGGCGCCGAGCGCGGCCAGTACGGGCTCCAGGATGTCCAGCGCGGCCCGCGGCTGCAGCGCGCCGCGCTCACGCAGCACGTCACGCAGGGTGCAGCCCGCGATGTACTCCATCGCCAGGTAGACGTACGCCCCGTCGGTGCCCTGGTCGAAGACCTGCACCACGTTCGGGTGGGCCAGACGGGCGACCGACTTCGCCTCGCGGATGAACCGCTCGACGAACGAGCCGTCCGCCGCGAGGGAGGGGTGCATCACCTTGAGGGCGAGGATGCGGTCGAGGCGGGTGTCCACGGCCCGGTAGACCGTGGCCATCCCGCCGACCGCGATCCGCGCCTCGACGCGATACCGGCCGTCGAGCAGTTGCCCGACCAGAGGGTCCTGAAGGGTCGTGTCCACCCCTTAAATCTACAAGCCCCCACCGACACCCCAGACCCGCCCAACCCCTGTTGCAGCGGACCTGTGACGTCCCCGCCCCGCCCAGCCGCGTGCGGCACGCCTGCCCGCGACCGGGCGGGACGGGGACGCCGGGACGCCGGGACGGGGCCTGGGTGGGGTGTCCGGGTTCACGGAGGTGGGGGCTGGAACGCCGGGCGTTCCGGGTCCAGCTCGGCCAGCCCCTCCGCGGGAGACGACGCCGACGCCGCGAACCACCGCCGCGGAATCCGCCCCGCCAGCCGAGCCCCCCGCCCCGCCTCCACAGCCGACCGCATCGCGGCGGCCATCAGCACCGGCACCTGCGCCCGGGTCACCGCGGACGCCAGCATCACCCCCGCACACCCCAGCTCCATCGCCAGCGCCACATCGGACGCCGTCCCCGCCCCCGCGTCCAGGATCACCGGCACCCCCGCCCGCTCCACGATCAACTCGAAGTTGTGCGGATTACGGATCCCCAGCCCCGACCCGATCGGCGACCCCAGCGGCATGACCGCCGCACACCCCACGTCCTCCAGCTTCCACGCCAGCACCGGATCGTCGTTGGTGTACGGCAGCACCGTGAACCCGTCGTCGACCAGCGTCTCGGCCGCGTCCAGCAGCTCGACCGGGTCCGGCAGCAGCGTCCGCTCGTCGGCGATGACCTCCAGCTTGACGAGGTCCGTGCCGAGCGCCTCCCGCGCGAGCCGCGCGGTGAGGATCGCCTCCCCGGCGGTGAAGCACCCCGCCGTGTTCGGCAGCACCCGGATGCCCAGCCGCTCCAGTACCGACAGCACGGACCCGTGCACCGACGGGTCCACCCGCCGCATCGCGACGGTGGTCAGCTCCGTCCCGGACGCCACCAGCGCCCGCTCCAGCACGTCGAGGCTCGGCGCCCCGCCGGTGCCCATGATCAGACGGGACGTGAAGGACGTATCGCCGAGGAGGAACGGATCGTCGGCCATGGTCAGCCTCCCTGGACGGCGGTCAGGACTTCCACCCGGTCGCCCTCACACAGGGGGGTGACCGGCCACTGCGCACGCGGGACGACGGTCTCGTTGAGGGCGGCGGCCACCCCCGAGGGCGCCGCGGTGAGCGACTTCACGACGAGGTCGAGAGCGGTGCCGGGCGCGAACTCCCGCCGCTCCCCGTTGACCGAGACGTTCATGCGGACTGCTCCGTGAGGACGGCGGCGCCGAAGCGCCGCGGGGTGAACGGGCGGGCCACGTCCGGCAGCGTCCCGCCGGTCAGGGCATCCGCCATGGCGTCGCCGGTGACCGGCGTCAGCAGGACGCCGTTGCGGTGGTGGCCGGTGGCCAGGAGCAGCCCCTCGAGCTCCGTCGGGCCGAGCAGCGGCGCGTTGTCGGGGGAGCAGGGGCGCAGTCCCGCGCGGGTCTCGGTGAGCGGCAGTTCGGTGATCCCGGGAACCAGCTCGTGGGCGTCGCGCAGCAGCTCGTACACGCCGCCCGCGGTGACGGTGGTGTCCCAGCCCAGCTCCTCGCTGGTCGCCCCGATCACCAGCTCGCCGTTCTCGCGCGGCACCAGATAGACATGGCTGCCGCGCACCACGGCCCGTACGGTCCGGCTCAGGAACGGGCCGTGCCGCTCGGGCATCGTCAGCCGTACGACCTGTCCCTTCACGGGACGCACGGGAGGCAGCACGTCCGCCGGTACGCCCGCCAGCCGCCCGCTGAGGCTGCCCGCCGCGAGCACCGTCCGCCCGGCGGCCAGCTCGGTGCCGTCGGCCGTGACGACACCCGTCGCCCGCTCCCCGGTCACCACGAGCCGTTCCACCCACGCCCGGTGGAGGGTCACGCCGGCCCGCTCACAGGCGGTGACCAGTGCGGCCGCCAGCCGCCGGGGGTCGATCTGGTGGTCGTCGTCCACCCGCAGCCCCCCGCGCACCCCCGGCGCGAGCATCGGCTCCAGGCGCCGGCACTCCCGCCCGGACAGCCACTGCGACCGAAGCCCCGACCGCTCCTGGAGGGCGTGCAGTTCCCGCAGATGGGCGCGGTCGTCGGCGTCCAGTGCCACGGCGAGCGTGCCGCACGCGCGGTAGCCGAGGTCGTGGCCGGTGAACTCGGTCAGCTCGGCCGCGAAGGCGGGATAACGCCGCGCGGAGGCGAGGTTCAGACCGAGCAGGGTCTCCTCGCCGTAGTGCAGCTCGGTGACGGCGGCCAGCATCCCGGCGGCCACCCGGGCGGCCCCGCCGCCCGGCTCGGGGTCCACCACGACCGTGGAGAGACCGCGCTGCGCGGCCCGCCAGGCCGTGACCAGTCCGATGATTCCGCCCCCGACGACGAGGACGTCCGAGGTACGTGTGGGCGACATGGGCGTCCAGCCCCTCCCTTCGCCGGCATGACCCGGATCAGGTTCGTACGGTCGGAGGCCGCCAGCCTCCCTCTCAGCCCGGTGCGTCCGGGCTCCCGCGAGTGCTTGTACGTTGGCCAGCGTATCCCCCGCCCCACCGACCCTGTAAGGGAGCCTCCCGCGTGGCACCATCGCTCGACGGACTCGTCCTCGCCCCCGTGGCCGACCAGGCCCCCGGCCAGGTCGGCACCCGCACCCGGTTCGTCTACCACGAGCGGGACGGCGAGATCTGGGCCGAGTACGGGGGCGGCGACGTCGTCCGCGGGCATCTGGTGGGCACCCGCGCGGGAGACCGGCTGGACTTCCGGTACGCGCAGCTCAAGCGGGACGGCACCACCTCCTCGGGACACTGCGTGTCCACGGTCGTCGAACTGCCCGACGGGCGGGTGCGGCTGGAGGAGAGCTGGGAGTGGGAGTCCCAGCCGGGCAGCGGGACGAGCGTCGTGGAACAGGTCGAGCACCCGGCCGGGTGATGCCGCGTCAGCTGTCTAAGGTGATCGGGTGACTGAGCAGACGCAGCAACCGGGACCGTCCGATCCGCGGCGGGTGGTCGTGGCGGGCGCGGGCATGGCCGGCGTGCAGACCGCCCTCGCCCTGCGCGAACAGGGCTTCACCGGCACCGTGACGCTGATCGGCGCGGAACCCCACCAGCCCTACGACAGGCCCCCGTTGTCCAAGGCGGTGCTGCTAGGCAAGGCCGAGGACTCCGCCTTCGACGTCGACTTCGAGGACGCCGGCATCGAACTGCGGCTCGGCTGTGAGGCCCTCGGCCTGCGCGCCGGTGACCACGCACTGGACACGGAGGCCGGGCCCGTCCCGTACGACGTGCTGGTGGTCGCCACCGGGGCGGAACCGGTCCGGCTGCCCGGCGCCGAGGGCGTGCCCGGTGTGCATCTGCTGCGCACCCTGGACGACGCCGCGCGGCTGCGGCCGGTGCTCGCACGGCAGCACGACGTCGTGGTGGTCGGGGCCGGCTGGATCGGCGCGGAGTTCGCCACGGCGGCCCGCGAGGCGGGCTGCGCGGTCACCGTCGTGGAGGCGGAGGAGCGTCCGCTGGTGGAGGCGCTGCCCGCCGAGGTGGCCGCCCCGATGGCCGCCTGGTACGCCGAGGCCGGCGTCGCGCTGCGCACCCGCACGCGCGTGGAGCGCGTCGAGCCCGGCGCCGTGGTCCTGGACGACGGCTCGCGGCTGCCCGCCGGCGCCGTGGTCGTCGGCATCGGGGCCCGGCCCGCCACCGCCTGGCTCGCGGGCTCCGGGATCGGGCTCGGCGCGCACGGCGAGATCGTCGCCGACCGTCATCTGGCGACCTCCCTGCCGGACGTGTACGCGGTCGGTGACTGCGCGTCCTTCCCGTCCGGGCGCTACGGCGAGCGGCTGCTGGTCCACCACTGGGACAACGCCCTCCAGGGGCCGCGCACGGTCGCCGGGAACATCCTAGGAGCCCTCAGCGGCCGGGAGCCGGCGGTGTACGACCCGGTGCCGTACTTCTGGTCCGAGCAGTTCGGGCGATTCGTGCAGTACGCCGGGCATCACGCGGACGCCGACCGGACCGTGTGGCGCGGGGACCCCGCCGGGCCGGCGTGGAGCGTCTGCTGGCTGCGGGAGTCCCGCCTGGTCGCCCTGCTCGCGGTCGGGCGGCCCCGGGATCTGGCGCAGGGGCGCAGACTGATCGAGGCGGGCACGGCGATGGACGCGGAGCTGCTGGCGGACCCGGGACGGCCGCTGAAGGCGGCGACCGTCTGAGGGTTCCGGCACGCCGCGTCGGCGCAGGTGGGCGGGGCTGACTTCCTCCTGTCAGTGGCAGATGGCAGGCTTGTCCCGTGACCGAGATTGACGCAAAGATCGATGCTCTCGTCCCCGCCTGGCTCACTCTGCCCGATATCGCCGAAATGCTCGATATCGAGGTGACGCGTGTCCGGCAGCTGGTCAAGGAGGGCCAGCTCATCGCCGTACGCCGGGGTGAGAACCGCGCACTGCACGTCCCCGCCGCCTTCATCGACGAGGACAAGGTCGTCAAGGGCCTGACCGGGACCCTGACGCTCCTGCGGGACGACGGCTTCACGGTCGAAGAGATGCTCGAGTGGCTGTTCACCCCCGACCCCACCCTGCCGGGCACCCCGGCCCAGGCCCTCAGCGAGAACCGCGGCACGGAGGTGAAACGCCGAGCCCAGGCCCTCGCGGTCTGACCGCCCCCGACCACCCGTGACCGGGGCCCCGAGCCCCGGCCACGGCAGTCCGCCTGACCGCCGTGTCCGACGCGGGAGGTCTCACGCCCGCCCCGGACGCCGTGCCACGGCACCCGGAGCGGCCGAAGACCCGGTCGCGTGACGCGGCCCCCAGCGTTCGCCGGGGCCGCGGCGGCCGGGTCTTCGGCCGCCGCGGCCCCGCACGCGGCGGGCCGGGTGCGTGTGGCCGTTCTCGGGCCGCCGGCCCGGGGCGGGTGCGTGCCCGGGCGCGGGCATCGCCGTGCCCCGTCGCCGTCCTCCCGGGAGGGGGCTCTCGCGGCCGCTGGAGCGGCGGCATAAGGTCCGTCCGGGTGTGTCTCGCCGGTCGTCGCGGCCCGGAGTGTCCGCCCGTGACATCTCGGGCCCGCCGGGTCCGTGCGCCGCCGACATCCCCGGGGGGGACCCTCGAATGACCGCCACCGCTCGCGCCCGGCTCGACGGCGCCCTGCTCTACCTGTGCACCGACGCCCGCAAGCGGCAGGGCGATCTCCCCGAGTTCCTGGACGCCGTACTGGCGGGTGGGGTCGACATCGTGCAGCTGCGGGACAAGGGCATGGAGGCCGGTGAGGAGCTGGAGCACCTCGCCGTGTTCGCCGACGCCTGCGCCCGGCACGGCAAGCTGCTCGCGGTCAACGACCGCGCGGACGTCGCCCACGCCGCCCGCGCCGGCGTCCTCCACCTCGGCCAGGGCGACCTGCCCGTCCCCGCAGCCCGCGCGATCCTCGGCGACGACATCCTGATCGGCCGCTCCACCCACGCCGAGTCCGAGGCCGCCGCCGCGGCCGTCCAGCCCGGTGTGGACTACTTCTGCACCGGCCCCTGCTGGCCCACCCCCACCAAGCCCGGCCGCCACGCCCCCGGCCTAAACCTCGTCCGGTACGCCGCGGCCCTCGACGCCGGGCGCCCCTGGTTCGCCATCGGCGGCATCGACCTCGGCAACCTCGACGAGGTGCTCGACGCCGGTGCCCGCCGGGTCGTCGTCGTACGGGCCGTCACCGAGGCGGACGACCCCGGCGCGGCGGCGGCCGAGTTCGCCGAGCGGCTGCGGCAGGCGGCGCCCGCGGCCGCGGAATGACCCCGCACGTCTCAGGTTTGTCCAAGGGGTGGACAGCAAGTCGGCATTTCAGACAAATATCCCGCATCCGGTTGGGGGACCGCCGCCCCCTGGCTAACCTGCCGGTATGGCCCTCGGAACCGCATCGACCAGGACTGATCGCGCACGCACCGTGCGTGACATGCTCGCCGCAGGCAAGACGACGTACTCCTTCGAGTTCTCGGCGCCGAAGACGCCCAAGGGCGAGCGGAACCTGTGGAGCGCGCTGCGCAGGGTCGAGGCGGTCGCGCCCGACTTCGTCTCCGTGACCTATGGAGCGGGCGGATCCACGCGGGCCGGCACGGTCAAGGAGACCGAGCAGATCGTCTCCGACACCACTCTCACCCCGGTCGCCCACCTCACCGCCGTCGACCACTCCGTCGCCGAGCTGCGCAACATCATCGGCCAGTACGCCGACGCCGGGATCCGCAACATGCTCGCGGTGCGCGGCGACCCGCCCGGCGACCCCATGGGCGACTGGGTGGCGCACCCGCAGGGACTGACATACGCGGCCGAACTCGTGCGGCTCATCAAGGAGTCGGGCGACTTCTGCGTCGGCGTCGCCGCCTTCCCCGAGATGCACCCGCGCTCGGCCGACTGGGACAGCGACGTCGCCCGCTTCGTCGACAAGTGCCGGGCCGGCGCCGACTACGCGATCACCCAGATGTTCTTCCAGCCCGAGTCCTATCTGCGCCTGCGTGACCGAGTCGACGCGGCGGGCTGCGCGACCCCGGTGATTCCCGAGATCATGCCCGTGACCAGCGTGAAGATGCTGGAGAGGTTGCCAAAGCTGAGTAACGCCTCGTTCCCCGAGGCGCTGAAAGAGCGGATCCTCGCAGCGAAGGACGATCCGGCGGCGGTACGCTCGATCGGAATCGGGTTCGCCACCGAGTTCTGCGCCCGGCTGCTGGCCGAGGGAGTGCCCGGACTGCACTTCATCACGCTCAACAACTCCACGGCGACCCTGGAAATCTACGAGAACCTGGGCCTGCACCACCCACCGCGGGCCTAGACCGGTCGCACGGATATACGACACACTGCGTAGCGACCACTGGGAGAGGGGCGTACATGGGCTGGACGGTCCTCTACATCGCGTTCGGCATCGTCGCGCTGTGGTTGCTGGGTGAGGTGCTGCTGCAGTACAAGGCACGGTTGCGCTGGCGGCTGCTCGCCTTCGGCGGCTTCCTCGGTGTCGTGCTCGGTGTGCTGATCCCGTCCGTCGTCGTCATCGGACTGGGCGCCGCGGCCTTCGCCGTCGGCCAGACCTACGTCACGCTGTCGTTCCGCCGCGGCTTCGCGGCCGGCTGGGCGGTCAACGCGCCGATGCTCGCCGCCGCCAAGGGCCGCCGGGGCGACCGCGGACGCGAGGAGCCGACCCTGGAGGTCTCCGACCTGGAGCCGTCCGGCGGCGACCAGGGCGACGGCGGCCACCGCGAGCGGGCCGCCTACCGCGCGGACGACGACTACGACCGCGACGACGTGTTCACCCCCGCCGCCCGCCCCGACCAGCCCGCGGACGCCGAGAGCACCGCCGTCTACGAGCCGCAGCCCATGCCCGACGACACCGGCTCCTACGGCGTCTACGGCGGCGAGCACGGCTACGCGGCCCCCTCCCAGGACCAGTACGCGGCGACCGCCCAGGGCGCCGACCCGAACTACGCCTACGACTACTCCGGTTACGGCCAGCAGCAGGGCTACGACACCACGGGCCAGCAGCAGTACGCGGCCTACTCCGACCCGTACGTCGACAACACGGCCTACGGGAACACCTCGTACGACACCGGCTACACCGACCAGCAGCAGTACGCCCAGCAGGGCTACACCCAGGACCCGTACGCCCAGCAGGGCTACGGCGGCGGCGAGACCCCGGCCGGCGGCCTCTGGGTCCCGCAGCAGCGCGGCGCCGACGACGGGTACGGCGGTGAACTCCCGCCGGAGCAGCAGCAGTACCCCTACCAGGGCGACGGACAGACACACGGCAACGGCACCGGGTACGACGAGCAGTACCGCTACTGAGCGCGGTCACTGCGACCCGCGGAACTCCGGCCCCTCCACGATCAGTCCGGCGACCAGCGCCCCCGACATCCCGGCGCGCGGAAGCCCGCCGCCGGGATGCGACCAGCCCCCGACGCGGTAGAGCCCCGGCAGCGCGGTGACATTGGCCGGACGCAGGAACCCGACGCCGCCCCCCGCCAGGGACGGGGCGGGGACGCCCCCGAACTCGGCGCCCGTCTCCTCGTCGGCGTGGTCGGGCGTGTACACCTCCCGCCACAGGACGCGCTCGCGCAGGCCGGGAAGGGCCCGTTCGGCCGCTTCGACGACCAGGTCCGCGTACCGCTCGTCGAGGTCGCCCTCACCCCACTGCGCGTCCGACGGCACCACGGCGGACACCACCACGGACTCGTGCTCCGCGTCGGGGCGCAGGGCGGGGTCGTCCGGCCGCAGCACGGTCACCGTGGGTGGTGCCGGGGCGTCGGTGCCGACGCTGAGGAAGTCCAGCTCGGCCTCGCGGCCGGTGGTGTGCACGACCGTGCGGTGCGGCGCGTCCGGCTCACGCGGGCCGCGCAGCGCCAGCAGCACGCCGAACCGCCCGGGAGGCGCCCATTCCCCGCGGACGTCGGGCCGCACATCCCCGTCGTCGTACAGCCGGTGCTCGGCCAGGAACCCCAGCCGGTGGTGGTCCACGCCCGCCACCACATGGTCCGCCCCGGCCACCATGCCGTCGCGGAAGCCGACGCCCGCCGCCCGGCCGTCCTTCTCCACGATCCGTATGACCTCGGCACCGAAGACGAACTCGACCCCGCGGGCCAGACACCGCTCGTACACCGCGCGCGCCAGTTCCCGCATGCCGCCGCGCACGTACCAGAGCCCGAAGGCGTGCTCCATGTACGGCAGCACCGCCGCGCTCGCCGGGGTCCGGCGCGGGTCGAGGCCGTACGCGAGCGCGTGGCTCTCCAGCAGGGCGGTCAGCCGGGGATCACGCAGCTCCCACGCACCGACCTCGGCGAGCGTGCCCGCCCTGCGCGTGCGCAGCAGCTTCTTGTGGGGGACCGCCGGATACGGCTCACGCTCGGCCAGCGTCCGCCAGTTGGGCCACAGCGGCTCCTCGAGCAGCGGCCGGCGCGTGCGATCCCAGGCCTCCCGGGCCCGGACCAGGAAGTCGCCCCAGCGCCTGGCCGGCTCCGCCCCGAGGGCCCTGTCCAGAGCGGCGACGACCCCCGCGCGGGAGGCGTTCGGCAGCGACACGCGGGTGCCGTCCGCGAACACGTGGTGCGACGACGGGTCGACCTGGACCAGCTCGACACACTCCTCCAGCGGCTCCCTGCCCGTCTTCACGAACAGGTCCCGGTAGACCGCCGGCAACGGCAGCAGACCCGGACCGGTGTCGAAGGCGAACCCGTCCCGCTCCAGGCGGCGCACCGCACCGCCGTACGTGTCCGTCCGCTCGTACACCGTCACCCGGTGGCCCGCGACGGCCAGCCGGGCGGCGGCCGCCATCGCGCCCATCCCGGCGCCGATCACCGCAATCCGTGCCATGCCAGGGACCTTATCCGCCGCCACCGACAACCCGTACCCGAGCACCGGAGCCCCCGCCCAGGGCCCCAGACGGCGGCGCGGGGATGTGGGCGCGCGTGCGCAGCACTGAGTACCCGTACCTAGTGGGCGAGTTGAGTACGCGCGCGGATGGGGGCCGACCTGCGGGAACGGGAGAGTGGAGACCACGGAGAGGGGCTCGGCTCCCGGAACCGGCGACACGGGGCGCCGGAACGGCAGGGGCCCGCGATCCGCTCCTTCCGCCGGCACCGTCGGCGGGAGCGAGGCACGGGGGAACCCGGGGGCGACCGCGACGGGGGTCCGCGGGGGAGGTACGGGGGACGTACGGGGGAATGCGGAAGGCGCCGGTCCGGCCGGTGGCCCGCGGGGGACGCGGCCACCACCGAACCGGCGTTTTTCGTACGCCGCCGAGCGTCAGCGGTGGCCGCCGGCCCTGCCCTGCAGCAGCCGGGACAGCGCCGCGTGCACCTCGTCCAGGGAGCGCTCCGGCTGGAACGACTGCCAGTCCAGCGCCGCCACCAGCACCATGCCGACCAGCGCCGCCGCCGTCAGCGGGACGTCGATCTCCTCGCTGAACTCGCCGTTCGCCACGCCCTCGCGCAGCACGTCCTCGACCACCGCCACCGCCTGCTGCCGCACCACCAGCAGCGTGGACTGCCACGCCCGGTTGGTGCGCCACAGCTCGGCCACGTACAGCTGGGTGAAGGCCGGGTAGCGGTCGATGAAGACGAGCCCCGCGCGGATCATCGCGTCCAGGGCGTCGACCCGGCTGCCGCCCTCGCGCGCGGTCCGCCCGGCCGCCTCCCGCAGCGAGGCGGTCAGCAGGCCGACCCCGTGCCGCAGCAGCTCCTCGAAGAGGACCGACTTGCTCGCGAAGTTGTAGTAGACCGTGCCCTTCGCGACCCCCGCGCGCTCGGCGATCTCGTCCACGGTGGTGGCGGAGAAGCCCTGTTCGGCGATGAGGGTGACGGCCGCCTCGTAGAGCTTCTGCCGGGTGGCCTCGCGGCGGGCGCTGCCGCCCGGCGTGGTGCTGCTGCTTTCCATGGCCCCGATTGTCACAGGGCCGCCGGCCCGCCCGCTCACAAGGTCAGCTCCGGGTGCAGCCGGTCCATCGTCCACACCTGGCGGCGGCGCGCCGACAGCGCGGTCAGGGCGAGGGCGCCCGCGGTGAAGGCCGCCAGCACGGCGCACGCCTGCCACACCGGCCCCAGACCCCCGCCCGTGATCAGCCGCCGCAGCGCGTCGACGACGTGGCTCATCGGCAGGAACGGGTGCAGCGCGTTGAAGAAGCCGGGACTGGTCTGCACGGGGTACGTGCCGCCCGCCGAGGTCAGCTGGAGCATCAGCAGCGCGAGGACGAGGATCCGGCCGGCCGCGCCGAAGCGCGCGTTCAGCCACTGCACGATCGCCGCGAAGCACGCGGTCACCAGGAACAGGAAGCCGACCGTCCCGGCCGCCCGCGCCATCTGCAGTCCGAGCGCCCAGTGCAGCACCGACATCAGCGCCAGCGTCTGCGCCACCCCGATCGCCACCACCGGCAGCCAGCCCGCCAGCGCGATCCGCCAGGCGGAGGCGCCGGCCGCGAGCGCGCGCCGGTTCATCGGCGCGATCAGCATGTACGCCACCATCGCGCCCACCCACAGCGACAGCGGGATGAAGTACGGGGCGAAGCCGGTGCCGTAGTCGGGCGCCCTGTGCAGGTCGTGGGAGACCAGCCGGACCGGGTCGGCCATCACCCCGGTGCGCCGGTCGCGGTCCCGCTCGTCGTAGTCGGGGATCCTCCCGGCGCCCTCGTGCAGACCGCCGGCGAGCTCGCCCGAGCCGTCGACGAGCTTGAGGAGACCGCCGTTCAGATCGTCCGCGCCGGTCTCCAGTTCGCCGACGCCCTTGTCCAGGTCCGAGGCGCCGGTCTCGGCGGTGCCGAGGCCCTTGGTGAGCCTCTTCGCGCCGGCGGCGACCTTCGCGGCCCCCGCGTCCAGCTTGTTGATCCTGGTGACGGTGTCATCGAGGTCCTCCGAGAGGTGCGGGGCGCGGGCGGCGAGCGTCCGCGCCTGCTTCTCCAGGGTGACGAGATGCCCGTCGAGCTTCTTCAGGTCGTCGCGGTGGCCGGTGACCAGGGCGCCGACGTCCTCGGCGACGGCCGCCGCCTCGGCCGCCGCGACCCGGGCCTTCTCCAGGTCGGGGCAGGCGGGGTCGGGCAGCGCGGGGTCCTCGCAGCGCGCGCGGTGGACGCCGTCCATCGTGCCGGACGCCGCGCGGGCGTCCTTCGCGGCGGCCGGCGCCTCCTCCTCCAGAGTGGTGAGGTCCTCACGGAGCGTCTTGGCCGAGTCCGCGACGAACCGCGCGGTGTCGCCGATGGCCTTCTCGTTCTTCTCCAGGAACGGACCCGCCTGCGCGGCGGCCGCGGTCACCCGGCCGGCGAGGGCACGCGTGCCGTCCGCGACCTTCCTCGAGCCGTCCTGGAGGTCACCGGCGCCCTCGTGAAGGCCTTTGAGCCCCTTGGACAGCTTGCCGCTCCCCTCGCGGGCGTCCGTCAGGCCGTCGGCGAGATCCTGGGAGCCCTTCTCCGCCTTCCCGATGCCGCCGTTCAGCTTGTCGGCCCCCTTGGCCGCCTTCACCGTCTCGCCGTGCAGATCCGAGAACGAGACGAAGATCCGGTCCAGGAAGGAACGCGAGGTCTTCGTGGACGCGGCCCGGCGCACCTCGCCGAAGACCGTGCGGGAGATCTGCCCGACGATGTAGTTGTTGGCGTCGTTCGTCCGCACCCGGAGCGCGCCCGCCTCGGGCGAGTCGCCCGAACTGGAGGCGATGCGGCGGCTGAAGTCGGCGGGCACCGTCAGCGACAGGTAGTACGTGCCGTCCTCGACACCCCGCCGGGCCTCCTCCGCGCTCACCTCGCGCCAGTCGAAGGTGCCGCTGTCGCGCAGCCCCCCGGCGATGTCGTCCCCGGCGGTGATCCGCTCCCCGTCGGCGCTCGCCCCCTCGTCGTCGTTCACCAGCGCCACCGGGATCCGGTCCAGCCTGCCGTACGGGTCCCAGAACGACCACAGGTACAGGGCGCCGTACAGCAGTGGCAGCACCAGCAGGGCGACCAGGGCCGCACGCGGCAGCTTGCCCCGGCCGAAGCGCCGGAGCTCAAGAGCGGCCAGTCCCGGCGAGCGCATCGGCCGCCGCCTCCTTCGTGTCGTCGTCGTCGTGCGTGCCGGTCTCGGTGCGGACGACCACCGCGCCGCGCGGTGCCTCGCCGAACACCGCCAGCACGGTGGTGCCGGCCTCGGTGACGGACTCCAGCAGGCGGCGGACGTCGTCCCGTTCGGCCGGTGAGAGCTTCAGGTCGGTGTCGTCCACGGCGAGCAGCCGGGGCCGCCCCAGCAGCGCCAGCGCGAGCGACAGCCGCAGCGCCTCCAGCCGCTCCAGATCCCGTACGGCGGTCCGCTCCGCCTTGGGGAGGGAGGCGAGGTCCAGCCCGACGGTGGCCGGCGCCGGGTCGGCGCACGGACGCGGCGGGCCGCCGAAACGGCGCTGCAGCAGGGCCTGTTCGCGCAGATGCTCGCCGACGGTGAGAGCGGGGTCGAGATCGGTCACACCGCTGACGTGCGCGAGCGCGCTGCGGCGGCGTACGGCGGACATGCGCCTCGGCAGTTCGAGCCCACCGACCTCGGCCCGGCCCTCCGTGGGCCGCATCCGGCCGGTGAGGGCGAGCAGCAGGCAGGTACGGCCCGACCCGGACGGCCCCTCCACCGCGATCAGTGAGCCGGGTTCCGCGTCGACCGACACCCCGCGGAACACCCAGCCCCGCGGGCCCCTGAGGCCGAAGTCGCGGGCGGTGACGGCGAGTCCGGGCGGACCGTCCACGGTTTCCCCCTGTTCTTGAACCGGCTGTTCCTGCACCGGCTGTTCTTGCACCGACTGTTTTTGAACTGACTGGTCAGTGCAAAAACTAGCCCGAACGCCCGCTCGAAGCAAAAGCCCAGGTCAGAACGGATTGTCAGTGCCATACCTCACGATGTGCACATACGGCATCTCTCGGAGGTGCCGTCACCAGACGACAGGAGGTTCGTCATGGCCCACTCGTCCGCAGCCGCCGCCCACCGGCGCCGCGCCACCGGCCCTGCCCCCTCACTGAACGGCCCGGCGAGCGACATCCACCCCGTGCTGCGCCGCGCCACGGCCCCGCCCGCCGCCCTCGACCTGCTCGCCCAGGCACGTGCCGGGCTCGAAGAGGCCGCCGTCCTCGACACACCCAACGAGCGCTACGCGACGGCCCACCTCGCGGCCCTGCGCACAGCGGCCGCGGTCCTCGCGGCCCGAGGCCGCCCGGAGACCTCCCCGCGCGCCCGCGCCAAGATACGCAGCGCCTGGGAAGTCCTCCCCGAAATAGCCCCCGAGCTCACCGAATGGAGCGCCCTGTTCGCCTCGGGCGCCCCCCGCAGAGCCCGGGCAGAGGCAGGAATCCAGGGCGCGGCCACGGTCCGCGACGCGGACGACCTCATGAGGGACGCGGCGATGTTCCTGCGCCTGGTGGAACGCACCCTGCTCGCGCAACCCGTCCTGCCTTCCCAGGGACCGGGACAAGGGCGCGGGGCCGAGTAGAGGTGCGGCGGGGGCGAATCACAGGGCCCGGCCCCACCGCCCCCGTCCCTGCCGGCCGCAGGCCATAGGGTGGACACCGCCTGATTCCCGCTCGCGCCGAGGAGACAACACCGTGTCGGACCCGATGCGGCCCCGTGCCGCCCTCCGTACCGCCGTGGTCTGGGAGGTCCTCCAGGACGCCCTGGAACGCCGGGTCAAGGCGACCGGACGGCCGGCACTGGACGTCCTCGACACCGGCGGCGGCAGCGGCAACTTCGCCGTACCCCTCGCCCGCCTCGGCCACCGGGTCACCGTCGTCGACCCCAGCCCCAACGCGCTGTTCGCCCTGGAGCGCCGCGCCGCCGAGGCCGGCGTCGCCGACCGGGTGCGAGGCGTCCAGGGCGACGCGCTCGGCCTCTTCGACGTGGCCGAGCGCGGCGGCTACGACATCGTGCTCTGCCACGGCGTCCTGGAGTACGTCGACGACCCCGCCGAGGGCGTACGCAACGTGGTGGCGGCCCTGCGCCCCGACGGCGTCCTCAGCCTGCTCGCCGCGGGCCTCGGCGGCGCCGTGCTCGCCCGCGCCCTCGCCGGGCACTTCACGGAGGCCAGGCAGGCCCTCGACGACCCGAACGGCCGATGGGGCGCCGCCGACCCCGTGCCGCACCGCTTCACAGCCGACCAGCTCACCGCGCTCGTGGAGGGCGCGGGTCTGCGGGTCGGCGCCGTGCACGGGGTGCGGGTCTTCGCCGACCTCGTCCCCGGCGTGCTCGTGGACACCGAGCCGGGGGCCCTGGAGGCGCTTCTGAAGCTGGAGGCCGCGGCGGCCGAGTTCACCGCGTTCCACTCCGTGGCCACCCAACTTCATGTGCTCGGTGAGACGCGTCGGACCCCGGGGGTCTGAGCGGCCGTCCGTGGCGCGTCGCTGATCAGCGACGCGTTCGGTGACCCCTGGCGTACATGGAGTGCGCCACAGGCCCCCCGAATGGCGGCGGGGCGCCGTATGATCGAGGGAGACCGCCCGGCATGACGGGCCGGCCGCCGGGGAATGAGAACGCTCAGGCGGGCCGGGACGTGATGGCTGGTACCGGTTGGCCAATTGGCGCAGAGGGGCGGGTTTCACGGGGGCGATTCCCTGCCTATCCTGAAGGGACCCCCCGGGTCGCCCCGGCGACTGCACGATGAGGAGGACTCCGTGCCGCTCTCGGAGCACGAGCAGCGCATGCTCGAGCAAATGGAGCGAGCGCTGTACGCCGAAGATCCCAAGTTCGCGACGGCGCTCGAGGGAAGCGGGCTGCGTACGTACACCCGGCGACGGGTCTACCAGGCGGTCGCGGGCTTCCTCGTGGGTATTGCGCTCCTCATGGCCGGTATGGTCGCCCAGCTCGTCTGGCTCAGCGTTGTGGGATTCCTCGTGATGCTGGGCTGCGCGGTCCTCGCGGTGACCGGCTGGCGCAAGGCCCCCAAGCCGGGCGAGCAGCCCCCGACCACCCCCGGCCAACCCCAGTCGACCCGCCAGACCAGACAACGCCGCTCGGTCATGGACCGCATCGAAGAACGCTGGCAACGCCGCCGGGACGAGCAGGGCGGCCACTAGCACCACACTCCGAAGCTCGGGGGCGACCACCAACGGTGGTCGCCCCCGAAGCTTTGCCGTCCCCGCGATCGGCGGCCCTCCGCGATCCGCGGGCAGTCGTGCCTCCCTCAGTGCCTCGAAGGCCGGGGAGGTACCCCCAGGGCGGCACGGGTGGGCGCGACGGCACCCCGCAAGCGCCGGGCCGCGCGAACGCCCCCGCCCAGCCCTCACCCGGGGCAGGCCGCCACCCGCTCGGGGTGGCAGCCCCGCCCGACAGCCCAGACCTCAGCCCCGCTGCCGCGAAGGCCACCGCCAGGCAGGCCGAAGCGCCGGCATACGCTCCCGCACCCGCCCCCACCACCCCGACACAGCCCACAGCGTTCGCACACCCGACCGCGGCAAGAGCACCGCCCGCACCCGAGCCCGCCGCCCCGCAGAGCCCCGCAGCCCCGCCACGGCCCCCCGCACATCCTCCGCCAGCCCCACCGCCGGCCGAGGCCGGGGCGCGTACAGCACCTGCTCCACCGCGCCGGCCACCCGGTGCACCGACGCCGCGGCCCCCGCGCCCAGCCGCCCCAGCCGTACGATCCGCTCCGCGGCACCACGCGGCGTCAGCGACTCGTCCGGCGCGATCCCGTGGTCCCACGCCGTATCGGTCAGCTCGTCCCAGACGCCCAGAATGAACGGCGCCGCCTCCGCCTCCGACCGGCCGTGCCCGCCCAGCCGCACCGCCCGGGTCCGCACCCGCCACAGCATCGGCGCCAGCAGCAGCACCAGGACCCCCAGACCGGCCAGCGCCCAGCCCACCAGTCCGTACCACTTCGGCCCGTCACCGCCCGAGTCCAGCGCCACCTGCGGCGAATCGCTCTCGCACGCCCCGAGCTTCCTGCGCTCCGGCGTACAGCTCTCGCTCGCCGAGGGCTCCGCCGACGGCTCCGAGGGCGCCGCCTGCGACGGCCGCGCCGGATCGGGCTGCGAGCTGTCCACCGCGTCCGGCACCGTGTACGACGGCGTCGCACCACGCGTCGGCGTCGGCTCGAACCGGGTCCAGCCCACCCCCTCGAAGTACAGCTCCGGCCACGCGTGCGCGTCCCGCAGCCCCACCGTGACCGTGCCGTCCGCCTGCGGGGTGCCGGGCGCGAAGCCCACCGCGATCCGCGCCGGTATCCCCAGCGAACGCGCCATCGACGCCATCGCGAAGGAGTAGTGCACACAGAAGCCCTGCTTGTCCCGCAGAAAACGGGCGATGGCCTGCGCGTCGCTGCCGACGTCGACCTCGGTGTCGTACTCGAAGCCGCCGTTCAGCGTGAAGTACTCCTGGAGCGCGACCGCCTGGTCGTAGGCGTTGTCCGCACCCGCGGTGACCTCGCGTGCCGTACTCGACACCACCTCCGGCAGCGAGTCCGGCAGCTCGGTGTACTCGCGCAGCAGCGCCGGCGGCGGCTCGGGCGCTGCGGCCAGCTGCTCCGCCGTGGGCTGCACACGAAGGCTGCGCACCTCGTACGTCAGACCCCGGGTGTTCTGCCCGTGGTCGCCGACCAGCGTCATCCCGACGGGTTCGTAGCGCCAGTCACCCCGGATGCTCACCCCGCTCGGCGGGTACGGCATCGGCAGCCACTGCTGCCCGAACGAGCCGGCGGTCGAGATCGTCGTGATGAACTCCGTGCGCCCGACCTCCGGGCCGAGACCCGGCGGAGTCGGGAAGACACCGTCCGGCACCTTCGTGATGGACCGCTTCGACGGCTTCCACGAGGTGCCGTCGAAGTCGTCCAGCGACACGATCCGCAGATACAGGTCCGACACATCCGTCAGCTCGGACCGCAGGGACATGACCTGGCGGTCCTCGTCCACGTTCAGCGAGTTACGCAGCGACACCAGCGGATTCACCGCCGAGATGGTGCCGCCCCCGCCGGCGCCCGAACCGACCCCCCTGCCGGTGGGGTCCAGCAGGCCGCCGTTCATCGCGGGCAGTGCCAGCGGCACCACCAGGGCGATCCCCAGCGCGACCGCGCCGATCCGCCGTCCGGTGCGCACCGGCGCGACGGCTCCGGGCGAGTCCCCGCCGGGACCCGGCGCCCCGCCGAACACCCGCCCCCACTGCGAGAGCCGGTCCCGGCCCTCGGCGAGCAGCAGCATCAGATAGCCGGCCGCCGCCAGCAGGAACCACAGCCAGTCGGTGCCGTTGTCGGACAGTCCCGCCGCCACCGAGTACAGGGCGAGCAGCGGAAGTCCGGCCGGGGCCGCGCTGCGGAACGTCACCGCGAGGGTGTCCACCAGCAGCCCGATCACCAGCACGCCGCCGATCAGCATCAGCCGGATGCCGTCGGACAGCGGCGCCGGAATCGCGAACCGGCTGACGTCGTCACCGCCCTGTCGCAGCAGGTCGGCGAAGTGGCCCAGGGCGTCCGGGCCGGGTATCAGCCCGGCGAGGGCCTGCTCCCGCGCGAACACCAGGGTCAGCGTCAGCAGCGTGACCACAGCCTGCGCCGCCACCGTCAGCGGACGCGCCAGCGGCACCCGCCGCGCCGCGGCGCCCACACCCGACTGGACCGCCAGCAGGAACGCCGCCTGCACGAACCAGGTCGACGGTTCGACCAACGGCAACAGGGCGCACGCCGCCGTCAGTGTGGCCGCCCACGCGCAGATGGCCAGCCTCGCCCGCCCGCTGATCACGGACCCTCCCCACCGCTTGCCGCGGCCAGGCCCGAACGCTCCCGGTCCGCCTGTCGCCACAGCTCGTCCAGCGGGGCGCCCCGCGGCACCCCCAGGGCCGTCCAGCCCGCCTCCCGCAGCATCCTCAGCCGCTCCTCACGCCTGTCCGGCGCGCCGGGCACCTCGGCCGGCTCTCCCAGCCAGGTGTCACTGTCCAGCAGGAAGGCGAGCGCGGCCCCGCTGCGCTGCCGCATCCGGGCGAGCACCGCGGCCTGCTCCTCGTCCAGGTCGCCGAGGAAGGCGACCAGCAGCCCCTCGTTCCCGCCGCGCACCACGTCGTAGGCGCGGGACAGGCCCTCCTCGTCGGAGTGGTCCACCACGGCGAGGGTGTCCATCATCAGTCCGGCCGCGTCCGCCGACTCCTGGCTGGCGCCCGCGAACCCGTCGGACCCCTCGCCCGGCACCGAGTTCCCGGTGTCGGTGAGCAGCCGCACCGAGAAGCCCCGCTCCAGCATGTGCACCAGCACGGAGGCCGCGCCCGACACCGCCCACTCGAACGCCGAGTCCGGCCCGGCCCCCGCGTAGGCGACACCCCGGGTGTCCAGCAGCACCGTGCACCGCGCGCGCTGCGGCTGCTCCTCGCGGCGCACCATCAGCTCGCCGTAGCGGGCGGTGGAGCGCCAGTGCACCCGGCGCAGATCGTCGCCGTAGCGGTAGCCGCGCGGGATCACGTCGTCCTCGCCGGCCAGGGCCAGCGCGCGCTGCCGCCCGTCGCCGTACCCCTTGGCCTCGCCGCTCAGCCGCACCGACGGCAGCGGCACCACGCGCGGGATCACCGTCAGCGTGTCGTGCGTCGAGAAGGACCTGGTCAGTTCGCACATCCCGAACGGGTCGGACAGGCGCAGCTGCAGCGGGCCCAGCGGATAGCGGCCGCGCAGATCGGAGCGGACCCGGTAGGACACCTCGCGGCGCCCGCCCGCCTCCACCCGGTCCAGGACGAACCGCGGGCGCGGCCCGAGCACGTAGGGCACCCGGTCCTGGAGCATCAGCAGGCCCGTGGGCAGCCGCGAGACGTTCTCCATCCGCAGATGCACCCGCGCCTCGGAACCGGCCGGCACCCGGCCGGGGGAGAGCCGGCGGCTGCCCGCGACCCGGTAGCGGGTGCGGTAGAGCACCGCCGCGCACACCAGCGGCAACACAGCGAGCAGCAGCCCGACCCGCAGCAGATCGCTCTGCCCGAGGACATACGCGCAGACCGCCGCGGCCACGCCGGCCGCGAGGAAGGAACGCCCGCGGGTGGTGAGGCCCGCCAGGGCCGTCCTGACACCGCTCCGGTCGCCCGTGTCGCCGTCCGCGTGGACGGCGCCGGCGGTGCTCATCACAGCCTCCGGGGCGGCTGCTGGCCGACACCGCCCGGCCGGGGGGCGCCCGCGGGTGCCTGGGAGCGGTCCGCGGGCACGGCGATGCGCTGGAGGATCTCCTGGACCACCTGCTCCGACGTACGGCGGTTGAGCTGGGCCTGCGCGGTGGGCAGCAGCCGGTGCGCGAGGACGGCCACGGCGAGAGCCTGGACGTCGTCCGGCAGCGCGTAGTCCCGGCCGCCGAGGGCGGCGGCCGCCTTCGCCGCGCGCAGCAGGTGCAGCGTCGCCCGCGGGGAGGCACCGAGTCTGAGATCGGGGTGCGTACGCGTGGCGGCGACCAGGTCCACCACGTACCGGCGGATCGGCTCGGCCACGTACACGTCGCGGACCGCCTCGACGAGCTTGAGGATCTCGTGCGCGTGCGCCACCGGCTGGAGGTCCTCCAGCGGGGAGACGCCGCCGTGCACGTCCAGCATCCGCAGTTCGGCGTCCGCGCTCGGGTAGCCGACCGAGACGCGGGCCATGAAACGGTCGCGCTGGGCCTCCGGCAGCGGGTACGTGCCCTCCATCTCGACCGGGTTCTGCGTCGCCACGACCATGAACGGGCTGGGCAGTTCGTAGGTCTTGCCGTCGATGGTGACCTGCCGCTCCTCCATCGACTCCAGCAGCGCGGACTGGGTCTTCGGCGACGCGCGGTTGATCTCGTCGCCGATCACCACCTGCGCGAAGATGGCGCCCGGCTTGAACTCGAAGTCACGGCGCTGCTGGTCCCAGATGGACACACCGGTGATGTCCGAGGGCAGCAGGTCCGGTGTGAACTGGATCCGCTGCACCGAGCAGTCGATGGACCGCGCCAGCGCCTTGGCGAGCATCGTCTTGCCGACTCCCGGGACATCCTCGATGAGCAGATGTCCCTCGGCGAGCAGCACGGTCAGCGAGAGCCGTACGACCTCGGGCTTTCCCTCGATCACGCCTTCCACAGACTCCCGCACGCGTTCCACCACGGCGGTCAGATCAGTGAGGCTCGCTCGATCGTCATAGGTCGTCACCCGGCCCTCCTCGGCCTTTCCCCGCGCTCTCGTGGAGCGGAGGACCCCAAATGTCCTGGGCCGGCGCCGTGCTGTGCGGACCGGCCCACCCCGAATCACGGACACCACGCGGGAAAAGTTCCGCGTGGCACCACTCCCGCATTCTTGCCGCCGTTACCGATTCGTGTCACTCGCCTGTGGATAACTGACAGCGGTATGTCAGGTTTTACGTTGATGATCAAAATCCGGAGTCCGGGATTCTCCGGGGAGGGCGCCCGGGTCCGCCCCGGTCAGGCCGGGTCGATCTCCCGCAGCATGCCGGTCTTCACGTCGAAGACGAACCCGCGCACATCATCGGTGTGCAGCAGGAACGGCGAGGTGCGCACCCGCTGCATCGACTGCCGTACGTCCTGGTCGACGTCCCGGAAGGCCTCCACGGCCCAGTTGGGGCGCTGGCCCACCTCCATCTCCAGCTCGTGCCGGAACTCCTCGGTGATGGACTCCAGGCCGCAGTTCGTGTGGTGGATGAGGACCACACTGCGGGTGCCCAGGGCCCGCTGGCTGATGGTGAGCGAGCGGATCACGTCGTCGGTCACGACGCCCCCCGCGTTGCGGACGGTGTGGCAGTCGCCGAGCGAGAGGCCGAGCGCGGCGTGCAGGTCGAGACGGGCGTCCATGCAGGCCACGACGGCGACGTTGAGTACCGGTCGGGCGTCCATGCCGGGGTCGGCGAAGGCGGCCGCGTACTGCTCGTTGGCGTCGACCAGACGGTCGGTGACCGTGCCTTTGTCGGCAGTGGCGTTCTGGGGGCCGGTGGGAACCGATGCGGATGTCGTCATACCCATGACGGTACTGGTCACATGGGGATCGAGCCCGTTGTGAGAGACGACAAAGAACGTCCATGAGCCTTGGTGTGAGGTAACCCATAGGAGTGGTGTGAGCCCCCTCCCGCGGGTGATTCGCCGGTCGCACCCCTTGACCCGTCGCGGGGGCCGCGACGCGCAGACCGGTTGATTGACCGGGCGACACCGTGGACTAAAGTGACGCGAAGCGGGAGACGTGATCGTCGCCCGCACCGATGTCCCCTGGATACCCGGCTACGGCCCGGGGATCACCCCGCGTGCGCGGCGCGTACGCACGGCTCGGCTCTCCTCCCGCCGCCGGCACCCGAAGGCGCCGGCCGCCCCTTCACCGGGGGGAGGGCGGGAACCCGGCGGTGCGTGAAGCGCCGTGCCGGACCTGAGAGGGCCAGTTGAGCGAGACCCGACACGTTCCCGTGATGCTCCAGCGGTGCCTGGATCTGCTGGCACCCGCCCTGGAGCGGCCGGGTGCGGTGGTGGTCGACTGCACCCTCGGTCTCGGCGGCCACAGCGAGGCCCTCCTCCGGCGGTTCCCCGAGGCACGGCTCGTCGCCCTGGACCGCGACAAGGAGGCCCTGCGCCTGTCCGGCGAACGGCTCGCGCCCTTCGGCGAGCGGGCCGCCCTCGTCCACGCCGTCTACGACGAACTCCCCGACGTCCTCGCCCGGCTCGGCCTCCCGCGTGTGCGGGGCGTCCTGTTCGACCTCGGGGTGTCCTCCATGCAACTGGACGAGGCCGGCCGCGGCTTCGCCTACGCCCGGGACGCCCCCCTCGACATGCGTATGGACCAGACGACCGGAGTGAGCGCCGCCGAGGTCCTCAACACCTACCCGCCCGGCGAACTCGTGCGCATCCTGCGCGCCTACGGCGAGGAGAAGCAGGCCAAGCGCATCGTCTCCGCGATCGTGCGCGAGCGCGAGAAGGAGCCGTTCACCAACAGCGCGCGCCTGGTCGAGCTGATCCGGGACGCGCTCCCGCAGGCCGCCAAGCGCACCGGAGGCAACCCGGCCAAGCGCACCTTCCAGGCCCTGCGGATCGAGGTCAACGGCGAACTGTCGGTGCTGGAGCGGGCGGTACCGGCCGCCGTGAAGGCCCTCGAGGTCGGCGGACGGATCGCCGTGCTGTCGTACCACTCCCTGGAGGACCGCCTCGTCAAGCAGGTGTTCGCGGCCGGCGCCGCCACCACCGCCCCGCCCGGACTCCCGGTCGTCCCCGAGCAGTACCAGCCCCGGCTCAAGCTGCTCACGCGCGGTGCCGAACTTCCCACCGAGGAGGAGATCGCGGAGAACCGGCGGGCGGCCCCCGCGCGGCTGCGCGGCGCCGAGCGGATCCGGGAGGACGTCGGCTGAGGCACGGACGGCGAGGCACGGACGGCGTACGAGGCGGGTGACGGACGGCCGGACGTGCGGGTGGGAACAGCGAACTCAGGGGAGCGTGAGTGAGTAGGAAACCCGAACCGAAGGGGCGGCCCGAGCTGAGGGGGAGGGCGGCCCGGCTCACCCGGCTCCTGCCCACGGGGCGCGCCCAGGCCGCGCGCACCCCGTTCGTCCTCCTGGTCGTCGTCCTCCTCGGCGGCGGACTGATCGGCCTCCTGGTGCTGAACTCCGCGCTCAGCGAGGGCGCCTTCCAGCTCGACGACCTCCAGCGGGAGACCAAGAACCTCACCGACGAGGAGCAGGCCCTGCAACGGGACATCGACGCGTACTCCGCCCCCGACGCCCTCCAGCGCCGCGCCCGCGAACTCGCCATGGTGCCCGGCGGCGACCCCGCCTTCCTCGCCCCCGACGGCAAGGTCAAGGGCGTACCGACCCCCGCCTCCGCAGCCCGCGCGCCCCTGGTCCTCGCCCCCGAGGCACTGGTCACCGCGACGGCCCCGCCCGCCGCCACACCCAAGCCCTCCGCATCGACCCCGACCCCCGGCAGGTGACGGAAGTGTCCGACAGGGAACCGCCCCGCCGCCGGGTGCCCGGCCCCGCCCGGCCGGCCTCCGGACAGCAGCGCCGGGCCCCGGGACAGCGCCCCGGACCCGGCGCCCGCCCCGCCCGCCGGCCCGCGGGCGCCCGCCCCGCGCCCCCGAAGGCCATCCGGTTGGGCAGCCCCCGCCCCCGGCTCCGCCTGGTCGGCGTGACCCTGACCCTCGTCCTGCTCGCCTTCGTCGTACGCCTGTTCCAGGTGCAGGCCGTCGACGCGAGCACCTACGCCGCCAAGGCCGACCGGAACCGCTACGTCGGCCAGGTCCTGGAGGCAGAGCGCGGCGGCATCACCGACCGCCACGGCGTGGCCCTGGCGACCACCGAGGACGCCTACGACATCACCGCCGACCCCACCCTGTTCGCCCCGGACGAGCTGGAGATCACCGACGGCCCCGAGCAGGCCGCCGCCCTCCTCGCCCCGATCCTCGGCCAGGACCAGGACAAGCTGGTCGAGAAGCTGCGGCCGGAGAACAAGGCCCTGCGGTACGTCAAACTCGCCGGCCGCCAGACCCCTCAGACCTGGAAGCAGATCAAGGACCTCAAGGCCGCGCTCGCCAAGAAGGCCGAGACCGACAAGTCCACCACCAACGCCCTGGCCGGCGTCTTCTCCGTGCCCACCAGCAAGCGCGTGTACCCCAACAACGAGCTCGCCGCCGGGATACTGGGCTGGGTCGACGCCGAGGGCAAGGGCGGCGGCGGCATCGAGCTCCAGCTCGACAAGCGGCTGGCCGGCGAGAACGGCAACATCCGCTACGCCCAGTCCGGCGGCCGTCTCGTGCCGACCGCGGGCTCCACCGAGACCCCGGCCGTGCCGGGCGACGACGTCGAGCTCACCATCGACCGCGACATCCAGTGGGCCGCGCAGAACGCCATCAGCAAGCAGGTCGAGGAGTCCCAGGCGGACCGCGGCTACGTCATCGTCCAGGACACCCGCACCGGGGAGGTCCTCGCGATGGCCAACGCGCCCGGGTTCGACCCGGGCGACCTTTCCGAGGCCGATCCGCAGGCGCTGGGCAACGCGGCCGTCCAGGACGCCTTCGAACCCGGTTCCACCGCCAAGGTGCTCTCCATGGCGGCGGTCCTCGAGGAGAACGCCGCCACCCCCGGCACCCACGTCGTCGTGCCCAACCGGCTGCACCGCGGCGACCGGCTGTTCAAGGACGACATCGACCACCCGACCTGGTACCTGACGCTCAACGGCGTCCTCGCCAAGTCCAGCAACATCGGCACGATCCTCGCCACCGGCCAGCTCGGCAGCACCCAGGCGCGGGCCAACAAGGTCCTCTACGACTACCTGCGCAGATTCGGCCTCGGCAGCCACACCGGCCTCGGCTTCCCCGGCGAGACCAAGGGCATCCTCGCCGCCCCGGACGCCTGGTCCACCTCGCAGCAGTACACGATTCCTTTCGGCCAGGGCGTCTCCGTGAACGCCATGCAGGCCGCCTCCATCTACTCGACCATCGCCAACGGCGGCGTCCGCGTCGAACCCACCCTGGTGCGCGGCGCCAAGGGCCCCGACGGAAGCTTCACCCCCGCCCCGGAACCCGCGAAGACCAGGGTCGTCAGCGAGAAGACGGCGAAGACGCTCGCCCGGATGCTGGAGTCGGTCGTCGACGACGAGGAGGGCACCGGCACCAAGGCACGCATCCCCGGTTACCGGGTCGCGGGCAAGACGGGTACGGCGAACCGCGTGGATCCGGCCACCGGCAAGTACCACGGCTACACCTCGTCCTTCGCCGGCTTCGCCCCCGCCGACAAGC
Source organism: Streptomyces sp. NPDC048584 (assembly GCF_043199595.1). Classification (NCBI taxonomy): domain Bacteria; kingdom Bacillati; phylum Actinomycetota; class Actinomycetes; order Kitasatosporales; family Streptomycetaceae; genus Streptomyces; species Streptomyces sp. NPDC048584. The sequence continues at coordinate 39,817 of NZ_JBICWF010000018.1, read as the reverse complement.
CCAGGATCACCGTCTACTGCGCCATCCAGAACGCCACCGAGGGCAGCTACTTCGGCGGCCAGATCTGCGGACCCGTGTACAAGCAGGTCATGGAGTTCGCCCTGAAGACCCTCCAGGTGCCGCCGACCGGCGCCGCCCCCGCCGACCTCCCGGTCACCTTCGCACCCTGACCAGTACCGAGCACCGAGCCACCAGGAACCACCCCGTGACAACGATCACTCCCGATCCCGGGAACCAGAAGCCGTCCCGAGCCTCGCTTGGCCCCTCAACCGGTGAGCCGGGTACGCTCACCGCCGTGCCACACGCTGATCAGTCCCAAACCACCCAGAAGGGCCACCCCGTGACATATCCGGGACCGCCCCGTCCGGTTCAGGTCTCCGCCACATCCCTCGCGGAACTCGCCGGCCAGCTGGGTGCCCCCGCACCGGAGCAGGCCGCCGAGATCACGGGGATCACCCATGACTCGCGCGCCGTCCGCCCCGGCGACCTGTACGCCGCCCTCCCGGGCGCCCGCGCCCACGGCGCCGACTTCGTCAACCAGGCCGCGGGCCTGGGCGCCGTCGCCGTACTGACCGACCCGGCCGGCGCCGAACGCGTCGCCGCGGCCGGACTGCCGGCGCTGGTGGCCGACGACCCGCGCGCGAGCATGGGCGAGCTGGCGGCCACCATCTACGGCCACCCGGGCCGCGATCTGCTGCAGATCGGCATCACCGGCACCTCCGGCAAGACCACCACGGCCTATCTCGTCGAGGGCGGCCTGAAGACCGTCCGCAGCACGGGACTGATCGGCACCGTGGAGATGCGCATCGGCGACGAGCGCATCAAGTCCGAGCGCACCACACCCGAGGCCACGGACCTCCAGGCCCTGTTCGCCGTCATGCGCGAGCGCGGCACCGACGCGGTCGCCATGGAGGTCTCCAGCCACGCCCTGGTCCTCGGCCGGGTCGACGGCTGTGTCTTCGATATCGCCGTCTTCACCAACCTCAGCCCGGAGCACATGGAGTTCCACTCCGGCATGGAGGACTACTTCCAGGCCAAGGCGCAGCTGTTCACACCGGAACGCAGCAGGCTCGGCGTGGTCAACGCGGACGACGAGTACGGCCGCAGGCTCGCCAAGGAGGCCGGCGTCCCGGTCGTCACCTTCTCCGCCGAGGGCCACCCGGACGCCGACTGGCGCGCCGAGGACGTCGAGGTCGGCCCGATGGACTCGACGTTCACCGTCATCGGCCCCAAGGGCGAGCGGATCACCGCCCGTTCACCGCTGCCGGGCCCGTTCAACGTGGCCAACACCCTCAGCGCGATCGTCGCCCTCGCCGCCGCCGGGCTGGACCCGCAGGCCGCCGCCGACGGCGTCGCCGCCGTACCGGGCGTGCCGGGCCGGCTGGAGCGCGTGGACGCCGGACAGCCGTATCTCGCGGTGGTCGACTACGCCCACAAGACCGACGCCGTGGAGTCGGTGCTGCGCGCCCTGCGCAAGGTCACCGAGGGCCGGGTGCACGTCGTGCTGGGGTGCGGCGGCGACCGGGACAAGACCAAGCGGGTGCCCATGGGCGCCGCCGCCGCGCGGCTCGCCGACACCGCCGTACTGACCTCCGACAACCCCCGCTCCGAGGACCCCCTCGCGATCCTCGCCACCATGCTCCACGGCGCCGCCTCCGTGCCCGCCCACGAGCGGGGCGAGGTGCAGGTCTTCGAGGACCGGGCCGCCGCGATCGCCGCCGCCGTCGCCCGGGCGCGGCCCGGTGACACGGTGCTGGTCGCCGGCAAGGGTCATGAGCAGGGACAGGACATCGCCGGGGTGGTGCGTCCCTTCGACGACCGCCAGGTGCTCCGGGAAGCCATCAAGAAAACCCAGGGATGAACTTGTGATCGCCCTCTCCCTCGCCGAGATCGCAGAAGTCGTCGGCGGGCAGACGCACGACATACCGGACCCGTCCGTCCAGGTCACCGGACCGGTCGTCCGGGACTCACGGGAGGCGGGTCCCGGCAGCCTGTTCGCCGCCTTCGTCGGCGAGCGCGTGGACGGCCACGACTACGCGGCCCAGGTCGTCGGGGCGGGCGCGGCCGCCGTGCTGGCCTCCCGGCCCGTCGGGGTCCCCGCGATCGTCGTGGACGACGTCCAGGCGGCCCTCGGCGCCCTCGCCCGGCACGTCGTCGCCCGGCTCGGCACCACCCTCGTCGCGCTGACCGGTTCGGCCGGCAAGACCAGCACCAAGGACCTCATCGCGCAGGTCCTGCGGCGCAAGGCGCCGACCGTCTTCACCCCCGGTTCGCTCAACAACGAGATCGGGCTGCCGCTCACCGCGCTCACCGCCACCGAGGAGACGAAGTTCCTCGTCCTGGAGATGGGGGCGCGCGGAATCGGCCATATCCGCTACCTCACCGGTCTGACGCCGCCGAAGGTGGGACTGGTCCTGAACGTCGGCTCCGCCCACATCGGCGAGTTCGGCGGCCGGGAGCAGATCGCCCAGGCCAAGGGCGAGTTGGTCGAGTCCCTGCCCCCGGCCGAGGAGGGCGGCGCCGCGATCCTCAACGCGGACGACCCCCTCGTACGGGCCATGGCATCCCGTACGAAGGCGAAGGTGATCCTTTTCGGAGAGTCCGACGAAGCGGACGTCTCCGCCGAGAACGTGCGACTCACGGACAGCGGACAGCCTTCCTTCAGGCTTCACACACCCTCCGGTGCATCCGATGTGACCATGCGCCTGTACGGTGAGCATCACGTGTCGAACGCGCTCGCCGCGGCCGCCGTCGCCCACGAGTTGGGCATGTCCGCAGACGAGATCGCCACCGCGCTCTCCGAAGCGGGCTCCCTCTCCCGCTGGCGGATGGAGGTCACCGAGCGCCCGGACGGCGTGACGGTCGTCAACGACGCCTACAACGCGAACCCCGAGTCCATGAAGGCAGCGCTGCGCGCGCTGGCGGCCATGGGCAAGGGACGCCGTACGTGGGCGGTGCTCGGCAAGATGGCCGAGCTGGGGGACGAGGCGCTCGCCGAGCACGACGCGGTCGGGCGGCTTGCCGTCCGGCTCAACGTCAGCAAGCTCGTCGCGGTCGGGGGCAGGGAAGCCGCCTGGCTGCAACTGGGCGCATATAACGAGGGTTCGTGGGGTGAGGAGTCGGTGCACGTGTCCGACGCACAGGCGGCGGTCGACCTGTTGCGCAGCCAATTGCGCCCGGGAGACGTCGTTCTCGTGAAGGCGTCCCGGTCGGTCGGGCTCGAGAGCGTGGCGCAGGCGCTGCTCGAGACCGGTGCCGAGGGTGAGGTCGTCACCCGATGATGAATCAGATCCTTTTCGCGGGAGTCATTGGCCTCTTCCTGACCCTGGTCGGCACTCCGCTGCTGATCAAGCTGCTCGCCCGCAAGGGCTACGGGCAGTACATCCGGGACGACGGCCCGCGCGAGCACGCCAGTAAGCGCGGTACGCCGACGATGGGCGGTATCGCCTTCATCCTCGCGACGCTCGCCGCCTACTTCCTGTCCAAGGTGATCACCGGTAAACCCCCGACCTTCTCGGGGCTGTTGGTGCTCGGCCTCATGGTCGGCATGGGCATGGTCGGTTTCCTGGACGACTACATCAAGATCGTCAAGCGGCGTTCGCTGGGACTGCGGGCCAAGGCGAAGATGGCCGGCCAGCTGATCGTCGGCATCACCTTCGCGGTGCTCTCACTGCAGTTCGCGGACTCCCGCGGGCAGACCCCGGCCTCCACGAAGCTGTCGTTCATCACGGACTTCGGCTGGACCATCGGCCCGGTGCTGTTCGTGGTCTGGGCGCTGTTCATGATCCTCGCCATGTCGAACGGCGTGAACCTGACGGACGGTCTGGACGGTCTGGCCACCGGCGCCTCCGTCCTCGTCTTCGGCGCCTACACCTTCATCGGTGTCTGGCAGTTCCAGGAGTCCTGCGCCAACGGCGACACGCTGACCAACCCGGGCGCCTGTTACGAGGTGCGCGATCCGCTGGACCTCGCGGTCGTCGCCTCCGCACTGATGGGTTCCTGTCTGGGCTTCCTGTGGTGGAACACCTCGCCGGCCAAGATCTTCATGGGCGACACCGGTTCACTGGCGCTCGGCGGCGTGCTCGCGGGTCTCGCGATCTGCTCCCGCACCGAGCTGCTCATCGCCATCCTGGGCGGTCTGTTCGTCCTCATCACCATGTCGGTGGTCATCCAGGTCGGCTCGTTCCGGCTCACCGGTAAGCGGGTCTTCCGGATGGCACCACTCCAGCATCACTTCGAACTCAAAGGCTGGTCCGAGGTCCTTGTGGTGGTCCGCTTCTGGATCATCCAGGGCATCTGTGTGATCGTCGGACTCGGCCTCTTCTACGCGGGATGGGCAGCGGACAAGTGACCTCCTCGGTGCCTTTCGAATTCCAGGGCAAGCACGTCACCGTCGCCGGACTCGGTGTCTCGGGCGTCCCCGCGGCCAAGGTGCTGCACGGGCTCGGCGCGCGCGTCACCGTCGTCAACGACGGCGACGACGCCCGCGCGCGGGAGCAGGCCGCCGAACTGGAGGCGCTCGGTGTCACCGTGCGCCTCGGCGACGGGGCGACCCTGCCGGAAGGCACCGAACTCGTCGTCACGGCCCCCGGCTGGAAGCCGGACAAGCCGCTGTTCACGGCGGCGGACGCGGCCGGGGTGCCGGTGTGGGGCGACGTCGAACTCGCCTGGCGGCTCAGGAGGCCCGGCGCGGCCGACTGGCTCGCCGTCACCGGCACCAACGGCAAGACCACCACCGTCCGGATGCTCGCCTCCATCCTCGGGGCGGCCGGCCTGCGGACCGCCGCCGTCGGCAACATCGGCGTCTCCCTCCTGGACGCCGTACTCGGCGAGGAGGAGTACGACGTGCTCGCCGTGGAGCTGTCCAGCTACCAGCTCCACTGGGCGCCCTCCCTGCGCGCCCACTCGGCCGCCGTCCTCAACCTCGCTCCCGACCACCTCGACTGGCACGGCTCCATGGAGGCGTACGCCAGGGACAAGGGCCGCGTCTACGAGGGCAATCGCGTCGCCTGCGTCTACAACACGGACGCCACCGGCAAACCGTCCACCGAGGACCTGGTCCGCGAGGCCGACGTCGAGGAGGGCTGCCGCGCCGTCGGCTTCACCCTCGGCACCCCCGGCCCGTCCCAACTCGGTGTGGTCGACGGCATCCTGGTCGACCGGGCCTTCGTGGAGAACCGGCAGAAGAACGCCCAGGAGCTCGCCGAGGTCTCCGACGTCGACCCGCCCGCCCCGCACAACATCGCCAACGCCCTTGCCGCGGCGGCCCTCGCGCGGGCGTACGGCGTGCCCGCGAGCGCCGTACGGGACGGCCTGCGGGCCTTCACCCCGGACGCCCACCGCATCGCGCACGTCGCCGACGTGGACGGCGTCGCCTACGTCGACGACTCCAAGGCCACCAACACACACGCGGCACAGGCCTCGTTGGCGGCCTACGAGCCCGTCGTGTGGATCGCCGGCGGGCTCGCCAAGGGCGCCACCTTCGACGAACTGGTCACCGGCGCGGCGAAGCGGCTGCGCGGTGCCGTGCTGATCGGCCGGGACCGCGCCCTGATCCGCGAAGCCCTCGCGCGACACGCCCCGGAAGTACCCGTCGTCGACCTCGACCGGACCGACACTGGGGCGATGCTCCAGGCCGTCCAGGAGGCTCAGCGGCTCGCCCGGCCCGGCGACACGGTACTGCTGGCCCCGGCCTGCGCCTCGATGGACATGTTCACCAACTACAACAAGCGCGGTGACGCGTTCGCACAGGCGGTGCGCGAGCTCGGCGCCTGACCCCGGCCGCCTGGCGCCGGGCGACCTTGGGAGGGACGCGTGGGACCGTCGACGGCGTACAGCGGAGGCCCGGATGAGCGGTAGCCGCACCGGCCGCCCGCCCGTGCAGCGGGCCGTGCGCCGGCCCGTCGTACCCGGTCCGTCGGGTGAGAACCCACTGCGCACCCTGATCATCCGGGCGCGCAGGGCCTGGGACCGGCCGCTGACCGCCTACTACCTGATCCTCGGCGGCAGTGCGCTGATCACCGTGCTGGGCCTTGTGATGGTCTACTCGGCCTCCCAGATCACGGCGCTGCAGATGTCGCTGCCGGGCTCCTACTTCTTCCGCAAACAGCTGCTGGCCGCCACGATCGGCACCGTACTGCTGCTGACGGCCTCCAGGATGCCGGTGAAGCTGCACCGCGCCCTCGCCTACCCGATCCTCGCGGGCGCCGTCTTCCTGATGGCCCTGGTGCAGGTGCCCGGGATAGGGGTCGCGGTCAACGGCAACCAGAACTGGATCGCCCTCGGCAGCACCTTCCAGCTCCAGCCCAGCGAGTTCGGCAAACTCGCCCTGGTGCTCTGGGGCGCCGACCTCCTGGCCCGCAAACAGGACAAGCGGCTGCTGTCCCAGTGGAAGCACATGCTGGTGCCGCTCGTCCCGGCCGCCTTCATGCTGCTCGGCCTGATCATGCTCGGCGGGGACATGGGTACGGCGATCATCCTCACGGCGATCCTGTTCGGCCTGCTGTGGCTGGCGGGGGCGCCCACGCGGCTGTTCGTCGGCGTGCTGTCCATCGCCGCCCTGCTCGGCGCGATCCTCATCCGCACCAGCCCCAACCGCATGGCCCGGCTCGCCTGCCTGGGCGCCACCGAGCCGCAGACGGGACCGGCCGACTGCTGGCAGGCCGTGCACGGGATCTACGCCCTCGCCTCCGGCGGGATCTTCGGTTCCGGACTCGGCGCGAGCGTGGAGAAATGGGGCCAACTGCCAGAAGCTCACACGGACTTCATCTTCGCCGTCACCGGTGAGGAACTGGGCCTTGCGGGCACGCTGTCGGTCCTCGCCCTGTTCGCGGCTCTAGGCTATGCGGGTATCCGCGTGGCCGGACGCACGGAGGACCCCTTCGTCAGGTATGCCGCGGGAGGCGTGACCACCTGGATCACGGCCCAGGCCGTGATCAACATCGGTGCGGTGCTCGGTCTGCTGCCGATCGCCGGAGTCCCGCTCCCGCTGTTCTCCTACGGAGGATCCGCCCTGCTGCCGACCATGTTCGCCATCGGGCTGCTGATCGCCTTCGCGCGTGAGGACCCCGCTGCACGGATGGCGCTTGCCATGCGGCAACCCCGCTTTGGTAGAAAGCGGAACGGGGGTTCACAGCGGCCCCGGAGATGGAACACGATGCGACGGCGCGCCCCGGTGGCGCGTCCGTCCGGAGAGCGGTGAATTTCGGTGCATGTCGTACTCGCCGGCGGAGGAACCGCGGGCCACATCGAGCCCGCGCTCGCCCTCGCGGACGCCCTGCGCAGGCAGGATCCGACCGTGGGCATCACGGCCCTGGGCACGGAACGCGGCCTGGAGACCCGGCTCGTACCCGAGCGCGGGTACGAACTGGCGCTGATCCCCGCCGTACCGCTGCCACGCAAGCCCACTCCCGAACTGATCACCGTTCCGGGCCGGCTGCGCGGCACGATCAAGGCGGCCGAGCAGATCCTTGAGCGCACCAAGGCGGACGCCGTGGTCGGCTTCGGCGGCTATGTCGCCCTGCCCGGCTATCTCGCGGCCAAGCGGCTCGGCGTGCCGATCATCATCCACGAGGCCAACGCCCGGCCCGGACTGGCCAACAAGATCGGCTCCCGGTACGCCGCCCAGGTCGCCGTCTCCACGCCCGACAGCAAGCTGCGCGGCGCCCGCTACATCGGCATCCCGCTGCGCCGCTCCATCTCCACCCTGGACCGGGCCGCCGTACGGCCCGAGGCGCGCGCCGCGTTCGGCCTCGACCCCAATCTGCCCACGCTGCTGGTCTCCGGCGGTTCGCAGGGCGCCCGCCGGCTCAACGAGGTCGTGCAGCAGGTCGCTCCGTGGCTGCAGCAGGCCGGTATCCAGATCCTGCACGCGGTCGGCCCGAAGAACGAACTGCCTCAGGTCCACCAGATGCCGGGGATGCCCCCCTACATCCCGGTAAGTTACCTGGACCGGATGGATCTCGCGTACGCCGCGGCCGACATGATGCTCTGCCGCGCGGGCGCGATGACCGTCGCCGAACTCTCCGCCGTCGGGCTCCCGGCCGCCTATGTCCCGCTGCCCATCGGCAACGGCGAACAGCGGCTCAACGCCCAGCCGGTGGTCAAGGCCGGCGGCGGACTGCTGGTCGACGACGCGGAGCTGACGCCCGAGTGGGTGCAGCAGAGCGTGCTGCCCGTGCTCGCCGATCCGCACCGGCTGTACGAGATGTCCCGCGCCGCCGCCGAGTTCGGCCGCCGGGACGCCGACGATCTGCTCGTCGGCATGGTGTACGAGGCGATCGCCGCCCGTGCCCATCACTAGAGGCGTATGACGGGAGGCAGGCACCATGGCCGGATCGACCACCGCCGAGCGTGGTGAACGCGAGCGGGAGTGGTCCGGCCCGCCGCCGCCCGTCCGGCGGTTCGGGCGACGACAGGTTCATCGGATCATCGCATCGGCCGTGGTGCTGGCCTTCCTCGGCAGCGGCACCTTCTGGCTGCTGTACGGCTCCGATCTGGTCCGGGTGGAGCGCGTATCGGTGTCCGGGACCCGCGAGCTGACGCCCGCGCAGGTGCGCGAGGCCGCAGACGTCCCCCTCGGGGAACAGTTGGTCTCCGTCGACACCGACGCCATCGAGGCGCGGCTGGCCTCCCGGCTGCCCCGGATCGACACGGTCGACGTATCCCGTTCCTGGCCGCACGGAATCACGCTGAAGGTGACGGAGCGTACCGCCGTCCTGCTCGTCCACAAGGGCGGGAAGTTCGTCGAAGTCGACGACGAGGGTGTCCGGTTCGCCACGGTCTCCAAGGCGCCGAAAGGCGTCCCGGCGCTGGAATTGGCCGTTTCCCGGACGGGTTCCGCGGCGGCGAGCCTGCGCCGCTTCCCAGAGGACCGGCTGACCCGGGAGGCGGTGCGGGTGGCCGGCGCGATTCCGGCCTCCGTCGCGCAGGTCACCCGCAGCGTCAAGGTCCGTTCCTACGACGACATCTCGCTCGAACTGACCGACGGGCGCACGGTCGACTGGGGCAGCAGTGAGAAAGGCGCGGAGAAGAGCCGTGCTCTCACCGCACTGATGAAAGCGGAGCCCGGCGCGCGGCACTTCGACGTCAGCGTTCCCACTGCCCCCGCGTCAGCCGGGAGTTGACGCACATCAGCGCAGGCCAGCACCCTGGTTGGGCAGCGCTACGGCTGATCACATAGGGTGAAAAGAAAAACGGGAGGTTCGGCGTGTTCGTTGAACGGGCGCCACTTGTCGACTTAGTGTCCTGTTCAGAAGACTTCAGGGAACAGACACACTGGTAACCCTAAACTTCAACGTTAGGGTTCGGGTCGGCGCTACGGACCGTCCCATTCGGCATCAGTCGTCGGATCGCGGGGCAGCAGTGCTTCAGCGGTCGGGCGACACGTAACTCGAGGCGAGAGGCCTTCGACGTGGCAGCACCGCAGAACTACCTCGCAGTCATCAAAGTCATCGGTGTCGGCGGCGGTGGTGTCAATGCCATCAACCGGATGATCGAGGTCGGTCTCAAGGGCGTCGAGTTCATCGCCATCAACACCGACGCGCAAGCCCTGTTGATGAGCGACGCCGACGTCAAGCTCGACGTCGGCCGTGAACTCACCCGCGGCCTCGGCGCCGGAGCCAACCCGGCCGTCGGCCGCAAGGCCGCGGAGGACCACCGCGAGGAGATCGAGGAGGTCCTCAAGGGGGCCGACATGGTCTTCGTGACGGCCGGTGAGGGCGGCGGCACCGGCACCGGCGGCGCGCCCGTCGTGGCCAACATCGCCCGCTCGCTCGGCGCCCTCACCATCGGTGTGGTCACCCGCCCGTTCACCTTCGAGGGGCGGCGCCGCGCGAACCAGGCCGAGGACGGCATCGCCGAACTCCGCGAAGAGGTCGACACCCTCATCGTGATCCCGAACGACCGGCTGCTGTCCATCTCGGACCGCCAGGTGTCGGTTCTCGACGCCTTCAAGTCGGCGGACCAGGTACTGCTCTCCGGTGTCCAGGGCATCACCGACCTCATCACCACCCCCGGCCTCATCAACCTCGACTTCGCCGACGTCAAGTCGGTCATGTCGGAAGCCGGTTCCGCCCTCATGGGCATCGGCTCGGCGCGCGGCGACGACCGCGCGGTGGCCGCCGCCGAGATGGCCATCTCCTCGCCGCTCCTCGAAGCCTCCATCGACGGCGCCCGCGGCGTCCTGCTCTCCATCTCCGGCGGCTCCGACCTCGGCCTGTTCGAGATCAACGAGGCGGCCCAGCTGGTCAGCGAGGCCGCCCACCCCGAGGCCAACATCATCTTCGGCGCCGTGATCGACGACGCCCTCGGCGACGAGGTCCGGGTCACCGTGATCGCGGCCGGCTTCGACGGCGGCCAGCCGCCCGCCAAGCGGGACAACGTCCTCGGTTCCTCCTCCGCCAAGCGCGAGGAGCCCGCCCCGGTCCGCCAGTCCGAGAGCCGCCCGTCCTTCGGCTCCCTCGGCAGCGTCACGCCGAAGGAGGACCCGGAACCGGTGATCCCGGAGCCGGTGCACGACATCCCGGCCCCCCAGCCCCCGGTCCCGCCGTCGCGGACCTACGACAGCGCGGCCGAGGAACTGGACGTGCCGGACTTCCTCAAGTGATAGGACCGCGCGAGAGCGTGAGCGGCGCCCACTTCGCCTTCACCGACCGGTGGGGCGGGGTGAGCGCCGCTCCTCATGCCGAGCTCAACCTCGGCGGTGCCGTCGGCGACGACCCGGGCGCCGTACGCGCCAACCGTGAACTGGCGGCCAAGTCCCTCGGCGTGGACCCGGAGCGGGTGGTCTGGATGAACCAGGTGCACGGGGCCGACGCGGTCGTGGTGGACGCACCCTGGGGCGACCGTCCGGTCCCCGAGGTGGACGCGGTCGTCACCGCGCGGCGCGGACTCGCCCTCGCGGTGCTCACCGCCGACTGTGTGCCGGTGCTGCTCGCCGACCCCGTCGCCGGAGTCGTGGCCGCGGCCCACGCGGGCCGGCCCGGCATGACCGCCGGGATCGTCCCCGCCGCCGTACGGGCCATGGCCGGACTCGGCGCCGACCCCGCGCGGATCGTCGCCCGCACCGGACCCGCCGTCTGCGGCCGGTGCTACGAGGTGCCGGAGGCGATGCGCGCCGAGGTGGCCGCCGTCGAATCCGCGGCGTACGCCGAGACGAGCTGGGGCACCCCGGCGGTCGACGTGGCCGCGGGCGTGCACGCGCAGCTCGAACGGCTCGGGGTGCGCGACCGGGAGCGGTCGCCCGTGTGCACGCGGGAGTCGGCTGATCACTTCTCGTACCGCCGCGACCACGCCACCGGGCGTCTCGCGGGCTATGTGTGGCTGGACTGATGGGGCATGACGGACCGTAAGAACGAACTCGCCGCGAACCTGGCGAAAGTTGAGGGCCGGATCGCCGCCGCGTGCGCGGCCGCCGGCCGTGGCCGGGACGAGGTGACCCTGATCGTGGTCACCAAGACCTACCCGGCGAGCGATGTACGGATCCTGTCCGGACTCGGGGTGCGCCATGTGGCGGAGAACCGGGACCAGGACGCCGCCCCCAAGGCGGCCGCATGTGCGGATCTGCCCCTCACCTGGCACTTCGTCGGTCAACTTCAGACCAACAAGGTACGTTCCGTGGTGGGTTATGCCGATTTCGTACAGTCCGTCGACCGGCCCCGACTGGTGACGGCCCTGTCCAGGGAGGCCGTGCGGGCCGGGCGCGAGATCGGCTGTCTGATCCAGGTGGCCCTTGACGCCGGCGAGGGCGGCCGGGGGGAACGCGGCGGCGTCGCGCCCGGCGGCGTCGCGGAGTTGGCGGACCTGGTCGCGGGCTCCGAAGGGCTGCGGCTCGGCGGGCTGATGACCGTCGCCCCGCTCACCGGTGAGTACGCCGGGCACGAACAGGCGGCGTTCGGGCGGTTGATGGATTTGTCGACCGACCTGCGCCGGACCCATCCTGCTGCGAACATGGTCTCCGCGGGAATGAGTGCGGACCTCGAACAGGCCGTTGCCGCCGGAGCGACACATGTGCGCGTCGGCAGTGCGGTACTCGGAGTCCGCCCCGGGCTCGGGTAACGTCGCCAAGAAGTCGGACCACAGCAGAAAATATGGTCAGTTCCGCCGAACAGCGGACATAAAGACCTAGTGGATCGCGGGCACTTGGCGGTCGTCAGCGGATCCACCACAGAGCGGAGGACTCGGAGCATGGCCGGCGCGATGCGCAAGATGGCGGTCTACCTCGGCCTCGTGGAGGACGATGGGTACGACGGCCGCGGATTCGACCCAGACGACGACTTTGAACCCGAACTCGACCCGGAGCCCGAGCGGGACCACCGGCGGCACGAGCCGTCACATCAGGCACACATCTCACATCAGTCCCAAAGGGGCGAAGAGGCACGAGTCGCCCATCCTCCCGCGCCGCGCGAGCCGATCGCCCGATCCGCTTCGCTCCCCGCGGAATCGCCACGCCCGGCGCGGATCGCGCCCGTGGCATCCATCACACAAGAACGTGCCAGCCTGGAGAAGAACGCACCGGTGATCATGCCCAAGGTCGTGTCGGAACGAGAGCCGTACCGGATCACCACACTTCACCCCCGGACCTACAACGAGGCCCGTACCATCGGGGAACACTTCCGTGAGGGCACTCCGGTGATCATGAATCTGACCGAGATGGATGACACGGACGCGAAGCGACTTGTCGACTTTGCGGCGGGTTTGGTGTTTGGTCTTCACGGCAGTATCGAGCGGGTGACGCAGAAGGTGTTCCTGCTGTCTCCTGCTAACGTCGATGTCACGGCGGAGGACAAGGCCCGCATCGCAGAGGGCGGGTTCTTCAACCAGAGCTGAGACGCAGGACCGGACGCAGCAGTACAGGGGAGAGGGAAAAGCAGGCCATGAGCGTGTTCGCGCAGGTGATCTACATCGCGCTGATGGTGTTCCTCATCGTGCTCATCTTCCGTTTGGTCATGGACTACGTGTTCCAGTTCGCCCGCTCATGGCAACCCGGCAAGGCGATGGTGGTCGTCCTGGAGGCCACCTACACTGTCACCGATCCACCGCTGAAGCTTCTGCGGCGGTTCATCCCGCCGCTGCGTCTCGGGGGCGTGGCGCTCGACCTGTCGTTCTTCGTCCTGATGATCATCGTCTACATCCTGATCATGCTCGTGGGCAAGTTCGTGGGGTGACTGTGGACGATACGGTCTTGCCGACTGCCGATGACTACGTTGAGGTGAAGAGATGCCGTTGACCCCCGAGGACGTGCGGAACAAGCAGTTCACGACCGTCCGCCTCCGAGAAGGCTATGACGAGGACGAGGTCGATGCCTTCCTCGATGAGGTCGAAGCCGAACTGACGCGCCTGCTCCGCGAGAACGAGGACCTGCGCGCCAAGCTGGCCGCGGCCACGCGCGCCGCTGCCCAGAACCAGCAGAACATGCGCAAGCCCCCCGAGCCTCAGGACCAGCAGCAACAGCAGGGCCCGCCCCCGGGGATGCCCCAGCAGGGCATGCCTCAGCAGGGGATGCCCCAGCAGGGGATGCCCGGACAGGGGATGCCGCAGCAGGGCATGCCGCAGCAGGGCATGCGAGGTCCCGGCGCTCCTGTGCCCGCCGGCATATCGGGCCCGCCGCAGCAGCAGATGGGTGGCCCCATGGGTGGCCCGCCCCAGCTGCCGAGCGGTGCTCCTCAACTGCCCGCCGGCCCCGGCGGACAGGGCGGCCCGCAGGGTCCCGGCCCCATGGGCCAGGGCCACGGGCCGATGGGCCATGGCGGCCCGATGCAGGGGCAGATGGGCCCTGGCGGCCCGATGGGTGGTCCCATGGGCGGTCCCATGGGCGGACCCGGTCAGGGCGGCCCCATGGGCGGTCCCGGTCAGGGCGGCCCCGGTGGCGACAGCGCCGCGCGCGTTCTGTCGCTGGCCCAGCAGACGGCCGACCAGGCGATCGCGGAGGCCCGTTCCGAGGCCAACAAGATCGTGGGCGAGGCGCGTTCGCGTGCCGAGGGTCTGGAGCGGGACGCCCGTGCCAAGGCCGACGCCCTGGAGCGGGACGCGCAGGAGAAGCACCGCGTCGCGATGGGCTCCCTGGAGTCCGCCCGCGCCACGCTGGAGCGCAAGGTCGAGGACCTGCGCGGCTTCGAGCGCGAGTACCGCACGCGCCTGAAGTCCTACCTGGAGTCGCAGCTGCGCCAGCTGGAGACGCAGGCGGACGACTCGCTCGCCCCGCCGCGTCAGCCCGCGAGCGCCGCGCCGTCGCTGCCGCCGTCCCCGGCGCCCTCGATGGCTCCGGCCGGCGCCGGTGCGCCGTCCTACGGCGGCAACCAGGGGATGGGCGGCCCCGGGCAGCCCGGCCCGTCGTACGGCGGCCAGCAGCAGATGCAGCCGGCGATGACCCAGCCGATGGCGCCCGTGCGTCCGCAGGGGCCGTCGCCGATGGGTCAGGCACCCTCGCCGATGCGCGGGTTCCTCATTGACGAGGACGACAACTGACGGCCGTGTGGCCATGAGTACGGCGTAGCAGTCGGCAGTGTTCAGGAGCGGGGCCCCGGGTTCACGAACCCGGGGCCCCGCCCTTTCGCTACGCTTGGTTGAGGCGGGTTCGGGGTGTTTGTTCGGGCCCGGGTGTTGTGTCCGACGTACGCAATGCCGACGGCCGGGGTCCACCAAGATTCTTGGTGGACCCCGGCCGTCGGTGTGTGCGCCTTCCCGTCTGGGGGGCAGGTGGCCGGGCGACCGCGGGTCGCGTGTGGCTGGTCGCGCCCACGCGGCGGAGCCGCATGTCGATACGGCCCCGCGCCCCTTGACGGCGTTATGCCTTGCGGAGTTGGAAGGTGAGGGTCAGGGGCTCGTCCGTGAACGGGGTGCCGAATGCGTCGTCCGCCTCGCCCTGGGCGAAGTCCGTCGCGAGAACCTCGTCGGCGATCAGCGCGGAGTGCTCCGACAGTGCGGCGACCGTCGCCGGGTCCGTGGCCGTCCAGCGCAGCGCGATCCGGTCCGCCACATCGAGCCCGCTGTTCTTGCGGGCCTCCTGGATGAGGCGGATCGCGTCACGCGCGAGGCCCGCCCGGCGCAGCTCCTCCGTGATCTCCAGGTCCAGCGCGACCGTCGCACCGGCGTCGGACGCCACCGACCAGCCCTCGCGCGGGGTTTCCGTGATGATCACCTCGTCGGGAGCGAGGGCGACCGTCTCACCGTCGACGTCCACCGAGGCCGTGCCTTCGCGCAGCGCCAGCGACAGGGCCGCGGCGTCCGCGTTCGCGACCGCCTTGGCCACGTCCTGGACCCGCTTGCCGAACCGCTTGCCCAGCGCACGGAAGTTGGCCTTCGCCGTGGTGTCCACCAGCGAGCCGCCCACCTCGGACAGCGACGCCAGCGACTCGACGTTCAGCTCCTCCGTGATCTGCGCGTGCAGCTCGGGGCCGAGGGTGCCGAAGCCGCCCGCCGCGATCAGCGCGCGCTTCAGCGGCTGGCGGGTCTTCACGCCCGACTCGGCGCGCGTGGCCCGGCCCAGCTCCACGAGCCGGCGCACCAGCACCATCTGCTTGGACAGCGCCGGGTCGATCGCGGACAGGTCCGCCCGGGGCCACGAGGACAGGTGCACCGACTCCGGGGCGCCCGGGGTGACCGGGACGATCAGGTCCTGCCAGACCCGCTCCGTGATGAAGGGGGTCAGCGGGGCCATCAGCCTGGTGACCGTCTCCACGACCTCGTGCAGGGTGCGCAGCGCGGCCTTGTCGCCCTGCCAGAAGCGGCGCCGGGAGCGGCGGACGTACCAGTTGGACAGGTCGTCGACGAACGCGGACAGCAGCTTGCCGGCGCGCTGGGTGTCGTAGCCGTCCAGCGCCTGCGTCACCTGGTCGGTGAGGGCGTGCAGTTCGGAGAGCAGCCAGCGGTCCAGGACCGGGCGGTCGGCCGGGGCCGGGTCGGCCTCGCTCGGCGCCCAGTTCGACGTACGGGCGTACAGGGCCTGGAAGGCGACCGTGTTCCAGTACGTCAGCAGGGTCTTGCGGACGACCTCCTGGATGGTGCCGTGGCCCACCCTGCGGGCCGCCCAGGGGGAACCGCCGGCTGCCATGAACCAGCGGACCGCGTCCGCGCCGTGCTGGTCCATCAGCGGGATCGGCTGCAGGATGTTGCCCAGGTGCTTGGACATCTTGCGGCCGTCCTCGGCGAGGATGTGACCGAGGCAGACGACGTTCTCGTACGACGACTTGTCGAAGACCAGCGTGCCGATGGCCATCAGCGTGTAGAACCAGCCGCGGGTCTGGTCGATGGCCTCGCAGATGAACTGCGCCGGGTAGCGGGCCTCGAACAGCTCCTTGTTCTTGTACGGGTAGCCCCACTGCGCGAACGGCATCGAACCCGAGTCGTACCAGGCGTCGATGACCTCCGGCACGCGCGTGGCCGTCTTCCCGCAGCCGTCGTGGCGGCAGGCGAACGTGACCTCGTCGATGTACGGGCGGTGCGGGTCCAGCCCCGACTGGTCGGTGCCGGTCAGCTCGGTGAGCTCGGCGCGGGAGCCGACGACCGTGAGGTGGTCGTCCTCGCAGCGCCAGATGGGCAGCGGGGTGCCCCAGTAGCGGTTGCGGGACAGCGCCCAGTCGATGTTGTTGTTCAGCCAGTCGCCGTAACGGCCGTTCTTCACCGTGTCCGGGAACCAGTTGGTGTTCTCGTTCTCCCGCAGCAGCGCGTCCTTGACGGCCGTGGTGCGGATGTACCAGGACGGCTGCGCGTAGTAGAGCAGCGCGGTGTGGCAGCGCCAGCAGTGCGGGTAGCTGTGCTCGTACGGGATGTGCCGGAACAGCAGGCCGCGCTCGTCGAGGTCCGCGGTGAGCTTCTCGTCGGCCTTCTTGAAGAAGACACCGCCGACCAGGGGGACGTCCTCCTCGAAGGTGCCGTCGGGGCGGACGGGGTTGACGACGGGCAGGCCGTAGGCGCGGCAGACCCTGAGGTCGTCCTCGCCGAAGGCGGGGGACTGGTGGACCAGACCCGTGCCGTCCTCGGTGGTGACGTACTCGGCGTTGACCACGTAGTGGGCCGGCTCCGGGAACTCCACCAGCTCGAAGGGGCGCCGGTACGTCCAGCGCTCCATCTCGGCGCCGGTGAAGGACTGCCCGGTGGTCTCCCAGTCCTCGCCGAGCGCCTTGGCGACCAGCGGCTCGGCGACGACCAGCTTCTCCCCGCCGGGGCCCTTCGTCGCGACGACGTAGGTGACGTCCGGGTGGGCGGCGACGGCCGTGTTGGAGACCAGGGTCCACGGCGTGGTCGTCCACACCAGGAGCGCGGCCTCGCCGGCCAGCGGGCCGGAGGTCAGCGGGAAGCGGACGTAGACGGACGGGTCGACGACCGTCTCGTATCCCTGCGCCAGCTCGTGGTCGGACAGGCCGGTGCCGCAGCGGGGGCACCAGGGGGCGACGCGGTGGTCCTGGACCAGCAGGCCCTTGGCGAAGATCTCCTTCAGCGACCACCAGACGGACTCGATGTACTCCGGGTCCATCGTGCGGTACGGGTCCTGGAGGTCCGCCCAGTAGCCCATGCGCGTAGTGAGCTCTTCGAAGGCGTCGGTGTGGCGGGTCACCGACTCGCGGCACTTGGCGTTGAACTCGGCGATGCCGTACGCCTCGATGTCCTGCTTGCCGGAGAAGCCGAGCTCCTTCTCGACGGCCAGCTCCACGGGCAGGCCGTGGCAGTCCCAGCCGGCCTTGCGGGCCACGTGGTAGCCGCGCATGGTGCGGAAGCGGGGGAAGACGTCCTTGAAGACGCGGGCCTCGATGTGGTGGGCGCCGGGCATGCCGTTGGCCGTGGGCGGGCCCTCGTAGAACACCCATTCGGGGCGTCCCTCGGACTGCTCCAGGCTCTTGGCGAAGATCTTCTGCTCGCGCCAGAAGTCGAGCACCGCGTGCTCGAGGGCGGGCAGGTCGACCTGGGCGGGTACCTGGCGGTACGTCGGCGTTGTCATCAGCGGGCTTCCTCCGGCGGACTTGCTGCCTTCCGTCCGGAGGGACGAGAGCTGTGTCGATCCTGCGCCTCCGACGGCGCGCTCCCGCGGTACCACCCTCCTTGGCCCCCCGGTGCGTCGTGTGCTCCGGTGAGCCCCCTCATTGGGGTCGCGATACCGGTTCTACGCCCCTGGGCAGGGGTTTCCTCCGGCGGCTCCGGGGTGATCTTCACATCGCGCTCGCCCCCGGGCTCACACCGTCCCCGGGTCGCTCTGGGCTGCGTACGCCGCTACTCGTCCCCATCCACGCTTTTCGCTCCGCCCAGTGTACGGCGCGGCGCGGGCGGCGGCCGACCGGATTCTGCCCCGAATGGCGGGACGTGCCCCTCGGCGGCATACCCGGCGGGGAGCTGGGCACAACGCATGCATGCTCGCCGCGCGGCGTCCGCGGGGAGGGGGAATCGGGCGGTGCGCCCCGTTGCCGTGGGACTCGAGTCGATTTATCGTCCCAGCACGATTCGCGTGCAAGATCACAATATGTGAAGGGGCCGCGGCCATGGTGGCGAAGAAGCCCGCCGTACAGCAGCCGGCACCGTCCGGCAGGCCCGGACCCGCTCACACCGGCGGGGCCGGAAGCCCGGACGTGCCACTGGAGACTGCGGCATCCGGCGCCGAGCCGGCGCCGAAGAGGTCCCCCACCCGGCGGACCCCGCCGACGGACAAGGCACAGGCCGGGGAGACCCCCGCCGAGAGGGCGCCCGCGCGCGAGGCGTCGCGTGGGAAGACCTCCGCGAAGAAGACGTCCGCGAGAACCGCGCCCACGCGGGAGGCGTCCGCGAAGAAGGCGGTGGCGGAAGCGTCCGGTGAAGGGGCGAGCGGAACGACGAAGGGCACCGCCGGGACGGCTGCCGCCGAGAAGGCGGCCGGGGCGGGGCGGCGGGGCGGGGGCGTACAGGATGTGGCCGGGCACAGCGCGGCCGAGGACGCGGGCGCGGCGGATGCCGCGGCGCAGACGGGAGCGACGACGGTGAGTGCGAAGAAGACTCCTGGCACGGCCACGGCGGCGAAGAGCCCCGTACCCAAGGCCCGGATCGGTGTGGTGGATCCCGGCGACCTCGCGGTACGTCCGGGTGAGGATCCGTGGACCACGGACGAGGTCGAGGAGGCGCGGGCCGAGCTGACCTCCGAGGTGCTGCGGCTGCGCGAGGAGATCGCCGCCTCCGAGCGGTCGCTGGCCGGCCTGATGCGGGACTCCGGCGACGGCGCGGGCGACGACGACGCCGACACCGGCACCAAGAACATCACGCGTGAGCACGAACTAGCGCTCGCCGCGAACGCGCGCGAGATGCTCAGCCAGTTCGAGCGCGCCCTGCAGCGCCTCGACGCCGGTACCTACGGCCTCTGCGAGAACTGCGGCAACCCCATCGGAAAGGCCCGTATGCAGGCATTTCCCCGGGCCACCCTGTGCGTCGAGTGCAAGCAGAAGCAGGAGCGCCGGTACTGATCGGCGCACGCGCGGGACGTGCCGTACCCTCGTCCTTCAGTCAGGTACCTAGGGTTGAGGGACTCACGTGGCAGAGGCGGAGCGCATCATCGGTACGCCGGACACCCCGGACGCGGACCGGGAGGAACAGGAAGCCGCCGGCGCCCAGGAGACGGCGGCGGAGACCGCGCGGCCCCGCGGCAAGCGGCGGATCGCCGTGCTGTTCGCCGTCGCCGTGTTCGCGTACGCCCTCGATCTGATCAGCAAGATGATCGTGGTGGCCGAGCTGGAGCACCAGGAGCCCATCGAGATCGTCGGCGACTGGCTGAGGTTCGAGGCGATCCGCAACGCGGGAGCGGCCTTCGGCTTCGGCGAGGCCTTCACCGTGATCTTCACGGTGATCGCCGCGTCCGTGATCGTGGTGATCATCCGCCTCGCCCGCAAGCTCTACAGCCTGCCGTGGGCGATCGCGCTGGGCCTGCTGCTCGGCGGCGCCCTCGGCAACCTCACCGACCGGATCTTCCGCTCGCCGGGCGTCTTCGAGGGCGCGGTGGTCGACTTCATCGCGCCCAAGCACTTCGCCGTGTTCAACCTGGCGGACTCGGCGATCGTGTGCGGCGGCATCCTGATCGTGCTGCTGTCGTTCCGGGGCCTCGATCCGGACGGCACCGTCCACAAGGACTGAACGCGCGTACGGCGCCGTCCGGCCCGTCCGGCATACTCGACGGGTGAGCACGATTCCCGAGATCCGTACCCTGCCCGTGCCCGACGGCCTGGAGGGCGAGCGTGTCGACGCCGCCATCTCCCGCATGTTCGGCTTCTCCCGTACCAAGGCGGCCGAACTCGCCGCCGCGGGGAAGGTCACGGTCGACGGGTCGGTGGTCGGCAAGTCCGAGCGGGTCAGCGGCGGCGCCTGGCTCGAGGTGGAGATGCCGCAGGCACCCGCGCCGGTGCAGGTCGTCGCGGAGCCGGTCGAGGGCATGGAGATCGTGCACGACGACGACGACGTGGTGGTGATCGTCAAGCCCGTCGGCGTCGCCGCCCACCCCTCGCCCGGCTGGAACGGCCCGACGGTGATCGGCGGTCTCGCCGCAGCCGGGTACCGCATCTCGACCTCCGGCGCCGCCGAGCGCCAGGGCATCGTGCACCGCCTCGACGTGGGCACCTCGGGACTGATGGTCGTCGCCAAGTCGGAGCGCGCGTACACGTCGCTGAAGCGCCAGTTCAAGGAGCGCACGGTCGACAAGCGCTACCACACCCTCGTCCAGGGCCACCCGGACCCGACCAGCGGCACCATCGACGCCCCCATCGGCCGCCACCCGCAGCACGACTACAAGTGGGCGGTCACCGCCGAGGGCAAGCCGTCCGTCACGCACTACGACCTCATCGAGGCGTTCCGCGCCGCGTCCCTCCTCGACGTCAAGCTGGAGACCGGCCGCACCCACCAGATCCGCGTCCACATGGCCGCCCACCGGCACCCCTGCGTCGGCGACCTGACCTACGGCGCCGATCCGACCCTCGCCAAGCGCTTGCGCCTGACCCGCCAGTGGCTGCACGCCGTACGGCTCGGCTTCGAGCACCCCGGCGACGGCCAGTGGGTGGAGTTCTCCTGCGAGTACCCCGACGACCTGCGGCAGGCGCTGGACCAGGTCCGCGAGGAGACCTACGCGTGAGCGGGACCTACACCGTCCGTGTGGCCGGGGCGCCCGCCGACCGTGAGGCCTGCTTCGCGGTCCGCAAGGACGTCTTCGTCGCCGAGCAGGGCGTCCCCGAGGACATCGAGTACGACGCCCACGACGCCGACGCCGTCCATGTGCTGGCGATGGGGGAGGACGGCATCCCCCTCGGCACCGGCCGGCTGCTGCACGGTGAGGCCGCCGCGGCGAAGAACGGCGGCGACCCGGCCGTCGGCTCGCTGGGCCGGCTCGCGGTGACCCGCGAGGCGCGCGGCCTGGGCGTCGGCGCGGCGCTGGTGCGCGCCATCGAGGAGGCCGCCCGCGCGCGGGGCCTCACCGCCGTGGACCTGCACGCCCAGACCCACGCCCTCGGTTTCTACGAGCGGCTGGGCTACAAGGCCTACGGGCCCGAGTTCCCGGACGCGGGGATGCCGCACCGGGCGATGCGGCGCGTTCTGTAGCGGAGGGCGCGAACGGCCGGGCGGGGGCGTCGGCATGGCACGCTGGAGATCCGCCCGCCGTCCGTCGATCCGCCCGGAGACCTCACCGTGGATCAGTTGACCCTGCTGTTCGCCCTGCTGCTCGGGGCCGTGGTGAGTGTCCCGGTCGGGGAGCGGCTCGGGCTGCCCGCGCCGGTGCTGATGACGGTCCTCGGGGCCGTACTGGCGCTGGTGGAGTTCGTACCGAACGTCGACATCCCGCCCGACCTGATCCTCCCGCTGCTGCTGCCGCCCCTGCTCTACGCCGCCGTACGGCGGACCTCCTGGCGGCAGTTCGCGGCGAACGTCAGACCGATCCTGTTGCTCGCGGTGGCGCTGGTCTTCGTCACCATGCTGTGCGTGGCCGCCGTCGCCCACGCGATCGTGCCGGGGCTGCCGCTCGCCGCCGCCTTCGCCCTCGGCGCCCTGGTCGCGCCGCCCGACCCGGTCGCGGCGACCGCCGTCGCCGGGAAGCTGGGACTGCCCCGCCGGCTGGTGTCGATCCTCGAGGGCGAGGGACTGTTCAACGACGTCACGGCGATCGTCCTCTACAACGTGGCGATCGCCGCCGCCGTCGGCGGCAGCTTCTCCGCCTGGGACGCCGGACTCGACCTGGTGCTCTCGGCCGTGGTGGCGGTGGCGGTCGGGCTCGCGCTGGGCTGGGGCGCCAACAAGCTGATGGACCTCCTCGGGGACGCGACCCTGCAGATCGGGCTCAGCCTGCTGGTGCCGTACGCCTCCTACGTGCTGGCCGAGGAGCTGCACGGCTCGGGTGTGCTGGCCGTGCTCACCACGGCGCTGTTCCTCGTCGAGTACGCCACCGACGCCGACGACGTCATGACCCGGCTCGCCGGGCACACCTTCTGGGACATCGTCGACACCCTGGTCACCGGCGTCGCGTTCGGGCTGGTCGGGCTCGAACTGCACAACGCGGTGAAGACCGCGGCCGGCCACTGGGGCGAACTGCTGGCCTGGGCGGCCGCGATCGTGGGCGTGGTCGTCCTGGTACGGCTGCTGTGGCTGCTGCCGGCGACCTGGCTGACGCAACGGCTGCACGCCGCGCGGGACACCGCCGAGGAGATCCCGGTGAGCTGGCGCGAGACGGTGGTGATGTGGTGGGCCGGGATGCGCGGGGTGGCCTCGGTCGCACTGGCGCTCGCCATCCCGCTGGAGACCGACGCCGGAGCGGACTTCCCCGGCCGGGGCGAGATCGTCTTCATCGCGTTCGGCGTCATCATGGCGACCCTGCTGGTGCAGGGGCTGACCCTCCCGTGGCTGGTGGGGAAGCTGGGCGTGCGCGCCGACTCCGGGCGCGAGAAGGAGTTCGAGCACGACCTGGCCGTAAGGGCGGCCAAGGCTGCGAAACGCAGGCTGCGGGAGATCGAGGAGGTCGAGGACCTGCCGGAGGATCTGTCCGAGCAGATGCTGCGCAGCGCGTTCGACATCGGAGTGCGGATCAGCCCCGACCTCGCGGCGGACGAACGGCGGGAGGCGCACCGGCAGCGGGCGCGGCGGCTGAAGCGGGTGCGGGAGATTCAGCGGGAGATGCTGAGCGCGGCGCGGCACGAGGTGCTCGCGGCGCGCAGTGAGGCGGGGGCGGATCCGGAGGTCGTCGACCGGGTGCTGCGGCATCTGGATGTGCGCAGCTTGCGCTGATCCTTTCCGGGGGTTCTCTCTCCCCCCCGCACCGCCCGTCTCGGCCGCTCGAGAAGGGGGCGCGGGAACGCCCGGGGACGTCGCAGCGACCCTGCACTGGCTCGCCTCCCCGGGCGCCGGACACATCACCTCGCAGATCATTCAGGTCAACGGCGGCGCCGAACGCGGACACTGAGCGGCGGTCAGCGCTCCCGCGGATGCGGGTGCACGCGGCGGGCCGCCGGTACGCCGTCGGACGAGCGGTGTTCCCGCCGGCCGGGCGGCGGCACCGCGTCGGACGCGTTGACCTTGGGCAGGGCGTAGGGGTGTTCGGCGGCCAGCCAGCGGAGCATCTGCTCGCGGACCGTGACCCGTACCGTCCAGATGTCGTCCGCGTCCTTGGCCGTCGCCAGCGCCCGCACCTCCATGGTGCTGGGGGTGCTGTCCGTCACGGTCAGGTTGAACGCGCGGCCGTCCCAGGCCGGGCACTCCCGCAGGATGTCCCGGAGCCTTACGCGCATCGCGTCCAGCGGGGCCGAGTGGTCGAGATGCCAGAAGACGGTGCCCGTCATCTGCGGTGTCCCGCGCGACCAGTTCTCGAACGGCTGGGACGTGAAGTACGACACAGGCATGGTGATCCGGCGCTCGTCCCAGGTGCGCACGGTCAGGAAGGTCAGCGTGATCTCCTCGACCGTGCCCCACTCGCCGTCCACGACCACCGTGTCGCCGATGCGCACCATGTCGCCGAAGGCGATCTGCAGCCCGGCGAACATATTGCCCAGCGTGGACTGGGCGGCCACACCGGCGACGATGCCGAGGATTCCGGCCGAGGCCAGCAGCGAGGCCCCGGCCGCGCGCATCGCGGGGAAGGTCAGCAGCATCGCGGCCACCGCCACCACACCGACGACGGCGGAGACCACCCGCCGGATCAGCGTCACCTGGGTGCGCACCCGGCGGACCCGGGCGGGATCGCGTTCGCGGTGGTTGCTGGCGTAGCGCGTGTACGTGGTCTCCACGACGGCGGCCGCGATCCTGATCGCCAGCCAGGCGGCCGATCCGATCAGCACCAGCGTCAGGGCACGCCCGAGGCCTGCCTCGTGGTCCTCCAGCAGCTGTGCCTCGTCGTACGAACCTCTCAGCAGCGCCGCGAACAGCACCAGTTGGTAGGGGATCCGGCCGCGGCGCAGCAGGCCCCACAGCGGGGTCTCGTGGTGGCGTTCGTCGGCCTTGCGCAGCAGCAGGTCGGTGGCCCAGCCGAGCAGCAGGGTGAGCACGACCGAGCCGCCGACCACGATCAATGGGCGGAGCACGTCATCCATGCCCCCGAACGTAACCGCCCCGGGCCGGGTCTGAACATGTGACTTCCGCACGATCCCGGGTAGTGCCGCGATCCGTCCCCGTCACACCGGGCTGGCACCATGGCCTCATGAACATCATGCTCTTTCACTCGACCTTCGGTCTGCGGCCCGCGGTGCACCGGGCCGCGGACCGGCTGCGTGCCGCCGGACACGAGGTGTGGACGCCCGACCTCTTCGAGGGCCGCACGTTCGACGAGGTCGAGGAAGCCAGGGCGTACAAGGACGGGATCGGCAAGGAGGAGCTGCTGAAGCGGGCCGTGCTGGCCGCCGCGCCCTACTCGGAGCGCGGGCTGGTGTACGCCGGCTTCTCCCTGGGCGCCGCCGTGGCGCAGACGCTGGCTCTGGGCGACGGCAAGGCGCGCGGACTGCTGCTTCTGCACGGGACGTCGGACATCGCGGAGACCGCCTCGGTGGACGAACTGCCGGTGCAGCTGCACGTCGCCGAGCCGGACCCGTTCGAGACCGACGACTGGCTGAGCGCCTGGTATCTGCGGATGGGCCGGGCCGGCGCGGACGTCGAGGTGTACCGGTACGCGGGCGCGGGGCACCTCTACACGGACTCCGATCTGCCGGACTACGACGAGGAGGCCGCCGAGGCCACCTGGCGGGTGGCGCTCGGCTTCCTCGACTCGCTGGACGACTGAACCAGGGAACCGTCACACGGTCGAACGGCCGGGGTTCAGGCCTTCAGCGCCGCGTCGACGGCCGTGTTGAACTCGTCCACCGTCATGGGCGCGTTCTCCCCGTCGGAGCCGGTGACCTTCTTGCCGTCCATCATCAGCGTCGGGGTGCCCCGGACGCCCTCGGTGTTGTCGAACACGTCGGACATCTCCAGCGCCCACTTGTCGTAGGTGCCGTCCTTCACGGCCGTCTGGAAGGCCTTGTTGTTCTTCAGGGCGTCGACCGTGTCGGCGACCTTGATCAAGTACGCGTCGTCGGCGAACTTGTCGTCCGATTCCTCGGGGTGGTACTCGGCCGAGTAGAGCGCGCTCTTGTAGGCGAGGAACGCGTCGGGGCCGACGTTCAGCGCGGCGCCCAGCGCGCTCAGGGCGTTCTTGGAGCCCTCACCGGTCAGGCCGCGGTCCAGGAACGAGGCGCCTATGAAGCGGATCTTGTACTTGCCGTCCTCGACGTCCTTCTCGATGGTCTTGCCGACCGTCTGCTCGAACGAGGCGCAGACCGGGCACCGCGGGTCCTCGTACAGCTCCAGGGTCTTCTTCGCGTCGGACTTGCCGACGACGACGGTCGTGCCGTTCTCACCGCTGGTGTTGGCCGGCTTGACGAGCTTGTCGTTCTTCGCCGCCTCCCAGTAGTCCGGCTTGTTGGCCTGGACGACCGCGTAGCCGATGCCGCCGGCCGCGGCCAGCACACCGACGACCGACGCGGCGACGACGAGCTGCCGCTTGATCTTCGACTTCTTCGCCTGGCGCTCGCGCTCCACGCGCAGCCGCTCTCGGGCCGCCGACTTCGCCGCCTGGCTGTTCCGCTTGCTCATGGTGATGTCTCCACGGGGACGCGCACACGGGTCGTGTGCGGGATGACGTAAGGGGGGACTGCTGGTGCTCGGGGTGTTCGCCGGGGCGGGAGCGCCTCAGGCGAAGGTGACGGAGCACGGCGGTCCGCGGCGTCCCAGGGAGTGGGCGAGGACCAGGGTCCGCGCCGTGGCGGTACGGGCCGGGGTCCGGGCCGGACGGCGGACCTCGGGGGCGCGGCGCACGGTCACCGCCGCGACCGCCAGCAGCAGCGGCCGGACCGCCGTCGAAGCCGTGGCCGCCACCGCGCTCAGCACCTGCACCAGCGCCCGCTCGCCACGGCGCAGCCACGCGGCGGCGAAGAGCCCCACCCCGATGTGCGCGCCCAGCAGCGCCCAGGCGACCGCCGGGTCGGCCTGGGCGAGGAGCACCGCCAGGCGGTCGCCGCCCCCGGCGGCGGAGCCGGTGACCTGGGCGAGCGGCACGCCCACCCCGGTTCCGTCACCGCACAGCACGTCGAGGCCGAAGGAACGCAGCGGGCCCGCGACCGGGCCGCCCATCCGGCCGTAACAGACGTGCTGGCCGGTGGTGAAGACGGTGTCGGCGGCCAGTTCCAGCGGGATCAGCAGGGCGGCGATCCGCCCGAAGGAACGCTCCCGCCCCGCCAGGGCGTACGCCAGTGCGAACACGGCGGCGGCGATCACGGCCACCGTGTTCAGCGGCAGCGGAACCCCGGACAGCAGCACGTGCGACGCGGCGCTGAGCGTCACGACGACGGCCGTGAACAGCGCCGCGCGAACGGCTCTGAGCTGGGTTCCGGATATGTCCATGGCGGGAACGAGTGTGTCACGTGCTCCGGTAAGGGATCCCTAAAGGGTTCCTGTGGATGTGCGGATGGTTACAGGCCCGGAATCCTGCCGTTGCGGAACAGGTCCAGGAAGATCTGGTGGTCGCCGCGCGCGCGGGCCCCGTAGTCGTGCGCGAACTCGACCAGGAGGGGGACCAGGGACTCCTCGTCCGCGGCGATCGCGGCGTCGATGGCGCGCTCGGTGGAGAACGGCACCAGGGACTCGCCGGACGTGTCGTCCGCCGCCGCGTGCATCGTCGCCGTCGCCCGGCCGAGGTCGGCGACGACCAGGGCGATCTCCTCCGGGTCGTCGATGTCGCCCCAGTCCAGATCCACGGCGTAAGGCGACACCTCGGCGACCAGCTGGCCCGCGCCGTCCAGCTCGGTCCAGCCCAGCCACGGGTCGGCGTGCGCCTGGAGGGCGCGCTGGGAGATCACCGTGCGGTGCCCCTCGTGCCGGAAGTACTCCTGGATCGCCCGGTCCGTGATGTGCCGGGAGACGGCCGGGGTCTGGGCCTGCTTGATGTAGATCACCACATCGTTCTCCAGGGCGTCGCTGTGACCCTCCAGGAGGATGTTGTACGACGGCAGCCCCGCCGAGCCGATGCCGATGCCCCGGCGGCCCACGACGTCCTTCACCCGGTAGGAGTCCGGGCGGGCCAGCGAGGAGTCCGGCAGGGTCTCCAGATAGCCGTCGAAGGCCGCGAGCACCTTGTAACGGGTCGCGGCGTCCAGCTCGACCGCGCCGCCGCCGGAGGCGAACCGGCGCTCGAAGTCACGGATCACCGTCATCGAGTCCAGCAGCCCGAACCGGGTCAGCGAACGCGCGTCGCGCAGCGCGTCGAGCAGCGGCCCCTGCGCGGTGTCCAGCGTGAACGGCGGCACCTCGTCGCTCTTCGCGCCCGTCGCCAGCGCGTGGATCCGCTCCCGGTAGGCGGCCGTGTAGATCGTGACCAGCTCGGTGATCTGCTCGTCACTGAGGGCCTTCGCGTAGCCGATCAGCGCCACGGAGGCCGCGAAGCGCTTGAGGTCCCAGGTGAAGGGGCCGACATAGGCCTCGTCGAAGTCGTTGACGTTGAAGACCAGCCGGCCGTTCGAATCCATGTACGTACCGAAGTTCTCCGCGTGGAGATCGCCGTGGATCCACACGCGCGAGGTGCGGTCGTCCAGGTACGGTCCGCCCCGCTTCGAGCCGAACTGACCGGACATGGTGAGGTCGTGGTAGAAGAGGCACGCCGTACCGCGGTAGAAGGCGAACGCCGAGGCCGCCATCTTGCGGAACTTCACGCGGAACGCGGCCGGGTCGGCGGCCAGCAGTTCGCCGAACGCGGTGTCGAGAACGGCGAGGATCTCCTCACCGCGGTGCTCGTCGTTGAGCTGCGGTACCGACATCGCTGAGTGCCTCCTGGTGCCAAAAGTCTGCGGGACGGCTGATCCGTCGCCTGCCTAACGTGTGACGGTGCGCGGGAGTGCCCGCGCCCCGCCCGAAGGTACGTCCGCGGACGCCCGGAGTGTCAGTGCCGGGGCATAGACTTCGACGCTGTCCCCCGGACTGTCCGCTCCCCCGTCGCCGACCGTTCTCCTTGGAGGCCGCACCGTGTCGAAGCCGCCGTTCACGCACCTGCACGTCCACACCCAGTACTCGCTGCTGGACGGTGCCGCGCGGCTCAAGGACATGTTCGACGCCTGCAACGAGATGGGCATGTCGCACATCGCCATGTCCGACCACGGCAACCTGCACGGGGCGTACGACTTCTTCCACTCCGCCCAGAAGGCCGGAGTCACCCCGATCATCGGGATCGAGGCCTATGTCGCGCCCGAGTCCCGGCGCAACAAGCGGAAGATCCAGTGGGGCCAGCCGCACCAGAAGCGGGACGACGTCTCCGGTTCCGGCGGTTACACCCACAAGACGATGTGGGCGGTGAACAGCACCGGTCTGCACAACCTCTTCCGGCTCTCCTCCGACGCGTACGCCGAGGGCTGGCTGCAGAAGTGGCCCCGGATGGACAAGGAGACCATCAGCCAGTGGTCCGAGGGCATCGTCGCCTCCACCGGCTGCCCCTCCGGCGAGGTCCAGACCCGGCTGCGCCTCGGCCACTTCGACGAGGCCCTCAAGGCCGCCGCCGACTACCAGGACATCTTCGGCAAGGACCGCTACTTCCTGGAGCTGATGGACCACGGCATCGAGATCGAGCACCGGGTCCGCGACGGCCTCCTCGAGATCGGCCGGAAGCTCGGCATCCCGCCCCTGGTCACCAACGACTCCCACTACACATACGCGCACGAGGCGACCGCCCACGACGCGCTGCTGTGCATCCAGACCGGCAAGAACCTCTCCGACCCCGACCGCTTCAAGTTCGACGGCACCGGCTACTACCTCAAGTCCACCGACGAGATGTACGCCATCGACTCCTCGGACGCCTGGCAGCAGGGCTGCGCCAACACCCGCCTGATCGCCGAGATGGTCGACACGACGGGCATGTTCGAGAAGCGCGACCTGATGCCCAAGTTCGACATCCCCGAGGGTTACACCGAGGTCAGCTGGTTCAAGGAGGAGGTCCGCCGCGGCATGGAGCGCCGCTTCTCGGGCCAGGTCCCCGAGGACCGCCAGAAGCAGGCGGACTACGAGATGGACGTCATCATCCAGATGGGGTTCCCGGGGTACTTCCTCGTCGTCGCCGACTTCATCATGTGGGCCAAGAACAACGGCATCGCGGTCGGCCCCGGCCGCGGCTCCGCGGCCGGCTCGATCGTCGCGTACGCCATGGGCATCACCGACCTCGACCCCATCCCGCACGGCCTGATCTTCGAGCGGTTCCTCAACCCCGAGCGCGTCTCCATGCCCGACGTCGACATCGACTTCGACGAGCGCAGGCGCGTCGAGGTGATCCGCTATGTGACGGAGAAGTACGGCGCCGACAAGGTCGCCATGATCGGCACCTACGGCAAGATCAAGGCGAAGAACGCCATCAAGGACTCCGCGCGCGTGCTGGGCTACCCGTACGCGATGGGCGATCGTCTCACCAAGGCCATGCCCGCCGACGTCCTCGGCAAGGGCATCGACCTCAACGGCATCACCGACCCCTCGCACCCCCGCTACGGCGAGGCCGGCGAGATCCGCGGGATGTACGAGAACGAGCCGGACGTGAAGAAGGTCATCGACACCGCCAAGGGTGTCGAGGGCCTGGTGCGGCAGATGGGCGTGCACGCCGCCGGCGTCATCATGTCCAGCGAGCCCATCGTCGACCACGCCCCCATCTGGGTGCGGCACACCGACGGCGTGACCATCACCCAGTGGGACTACCCCCAGTGCGAGTCGCTGGGCCTGCTGAAGATGGACTTCCTCGGCCTGCGCAACCTGACCATCATGGACGACGCCGTCAAGATGGTGAAGGCCAACAAGGGCGTCGACCTGGACCTGCTGAGCCTGCCGCTCGACGACCCCACGACCTTCGAACTCCTCCAGCGCGGCGACACCCTCGGCGTCTTCCAGTTCGACGGCGGCCCCATGCGCTCCCTGCTGCGCCTGATGAAGCCGGACAACTTCGAGGACATCTCCGCCGTCTCCGCGCTCTACCGTCCCGGCCCGATGGGCATGGACTCGCACACCAACTACGCGCTGCGCAAGAACAAGCTCCAGGAGATCACCCCGATCCACAAGGAGCTCGAGAAACCGCTCGAAGAGGTCCTCGCGGTCACCTACGGCCTGATCGTCTACCAGGAGCAGGTGCAGAAGGCCGCCCAGATCATCGCCGGCTACTCGCTCGGCGAGGCCGACATCCTCCGCCGTGTGATGGGCAAGAAGAAGCCCGAGGAACTGGCGAAGAACTTCACCATCTTCCAGGCCGGCGCCCGCAGGAACGGCTACAGCGACGAAGCCATCCAGGCCCTCTGGGACGTCCTGGTGCCCTTCGCCGGCTACGCCTTCAACAAGGCGCACTCCGCCGCGTACGGACTCGTCTCCTACTGGACCGCCTACCTCAAGGCGAACTACCCCGCCGAGTACATGGCCGCCCTGCTCACCTCGGTGAAGGACGACAAGGACAAGTCGGCGATCTACCTCAACGAGTGCCGCCGCATGGGCATCAAGGTCCTCCCGCCCAATGTCAACGAGTCGGTGCACAACTTCGCCGCCCAGGGCGACGACGTGATCCTCTTCGGCCTGGAGGCCGTGCGCAACGTCGGTACGAACGTGGTCGAGTCGATCATCAGGAGCCGCAAGGCCAAGGGAAAGTACGCCTCCTTCCCCGACTACCTCGACAAGGTCGAGGCCGTCGCCTGCAACAAGCGGACCACCGAGTCGCTGATCAAGGCCGGCGCCTTCGACGAGATGGGCCACACCCGCAAGGGCCTCACCGCCCACTACGAGCCGATGATCGACAACGTGGTGGCGGTCAAGCGCAAGGAGGCCGAGGGACAGTTCGACCTCTTCGGAGGCATGGGCGAGGAGGCGAGCGACGAGCCCGGCTTCGGACTCGACGTGGAGTTCACCACCGAGGAGTGGGACAAGACGTATCTGCTCGCCCAGGAGCGCGAGATGCTCGGGCTCTACGTCTCCGACCACCCGCTGTTCGGCCTGGAGCACGTGCTGTCCGACAAGGCCGACGCGGGCATCTCCCAGCTCACCGGCGGCGACTTCGGCGACGGCGCGGTCGTCACCATCGGCGGCATCATCTCCGGACTCCAGCGCAAGATGACCAAGCAGGGCAACGCCTGGGCGATCGCCACCGTGGAGGACCTCGCGGGCTCCATCGAGTGCATGTTCTTCCCGGCGACGTACCAGCTCGTCTCCACACAACTCGTCGAGGACGCCGTGGTCTTCGTCAAGGGCCGGCTCGACAAGCGGGAGGACGTGCCGCGGCTGGTCGCGATGGAACTGATGGTCCCCGACCTGTCCAACGCCGGCACCAACGCGCCCGTCGTGCTCACCATCCCGGCCACCCGCGTGACCCCGCCCATGGTCAGCCGGCTCGGCGAGATCCTCACGCACCACAAGGGCGACAGCGAGGTCCGCATCAAGCTCCAGGGGCCGACGAAGACGACCGTGCTGCGCCTCGACCGGCACCGCGTGAAGCCGGACCCGGCCCTGTTCGGCGATCTGAAGGTCCTTCTCGGGCCGGCCTGTCTGGCGGGCTGAGAACCCGCGCCCGGCCGACGCGCTCGAGGGGCGCACCCTGTGATGGGTGCGCCCCTCGTCGTGTGCCCGGGTTCCGCTACGGGTCAGTTGTGGCCGAAGCGCTTCTGACGGCCCCTGCCCTGGCCGGACTCGCCGGGCAGGACCTGGGTGGGACGGTGCTCGTCCGCCGTCTCCACCGTCGACTGCTGCGCCGACCGCGGGGAGCGCTCGGTCTGCGGCTGCTTACGCTCACGGTTCTTGTTCTTGGCCATGGTGATGCCTCCTGAGGGGGACTAGGGGCCAGGGCCGGGACCAGATTCACACGGCCGAATCACAGCCGCATGTTGGACAATTACCGTGTGTGACCGGCGTGATCGGGGAGGAAGTGTGGAAACGCCACGCCGAAGATCGAGTTCCGGCCGTTAACCCCGGTGTGGTCGGGCAGACTCGAAGGAAGCCCGAAGCAAACCTCCCGGAAAGAGGGTGGATCGCGTGGACCGCTGCATCGTCCTGGTGGACGCCGGGTATCTGCTGGGGGCCGCCGCCAGTCTCCTCGCCGGGGAGCCGTCGCGGTCCCGCATCACCGTCGACCACGCGGCTCTCATCCAAGGGCTGCGCGAGCGCGCCGAGTCCGACACGCGGCAGCCGCTGCTGCGCATCTACTGGTTCGACGGCGCCCCCGACCGCGTCCCGCAGCCCGAACACCGCAGGCTGCGCGTGATGCCCCGGGTCACCGTCCGGCTCGGCGCGCTGACCCGCAGCGACGGCCGCTGGGCGCAGAAGGGCGTCGACGCCGCCATGCACGCCGAGCTGACCGAACTGGCCCGCAACCGCGCCTGTTCCGACATCGTGCTCGTCACCGGCGACGGTGATCTGCTGCCCGGCATGATGGCCGCGAAGGAGCACGGCGTCGCCGTACACCTATGGGCCGTGCAGGCCGCCGACGGCGACTACAACCAGTCCGAGGATCTGGTCGCCGAGGCCGACGAGCGGCGGGTGCTGGACCGGGCGTGGATCACCCAGGCCGTACGGGCCAAGGAGTTCGGCGGGGTGTGCGCGCCGCCGCCGGTGCCCCGGCCGGAGATCGCCGCGATCCTCTCCGCGCCGCTGCCCGACGCCGGGATGGGGGCGGCGGCGGAGCGGACGGTGCGGGAGCCCGAACATCCCACCGCCGCCGGGCACAACGGGACCTCGGAGAGGGCGGGCAAGGGGGTGCCCACGCCGAAGGACCTGGCCGCCCTGCGGGGGCCGCATCCGCCGCAGCAGCCGGCCTCCGCCACGCTGCGGTGGTCGTCCGACAAGGGGTGGGTCGACCGGCCGGCCGCGGAGCCGCCCGATGCGGCGTCCATGCCGACGCTCGCGCAACTGACCACGGCGGAGCAGCGGTGGGCGGACCGGGAGGAGGACATCACCACCGTCGGTGGGGATCCCTTCGAGGTGGGCCAGGTGTTCGCGCGGCGGTGGGTGGAGCGGCTCGGGGACCCGAGCCAGATCCAGAAGCTGTCGGGGATGTATCCGCGGATTCCGCACCGGGTGGACGGGGAGCTGTTGCGGTACGCGGCGCGGTTCGGGCTGCTCGCGCACAAGGACGATCAGATCGATGAGCGGGATCGCTACGCCATTCGGGCGGGGTTCTGGCGTGAGCTGGATCTCCGTACGGGTACGGAGAGGGCTCCCGCGGGGGAGTGAGGCTTTGGTCCGTGGGGTGACCCGGGGGTGGGGTGGGGGGCGGGACACCGTAGGCTCGGGGCTTGTGAGTATGCGCGCGGCACAGGGGTTTCGGCACGGAGGTGCCGTCGTGTGTGCGGTGCGCGGGCTGACCAAGACGTATCCGGCGGTGCGCGGCCGGCGCGGGGTGCCCGCGACGCCCGAGGTCCGGGCCACCGATGACGTGGGGCTCGACATCCGGCGCGGTGAGATCTTCGGACTGCTCGGGCCGAACGGCGCCGGGAAGTCCACCCTCGTCCGCCAGCTCACCGGACTGATGCGGCCCGACCGCGGCAGCGTCGAGATCCTCGGCCACGACATCGTGCGCCACCCCGAGCGCGCCGCCCGCATCCTCGCCTACCTCGGGCAGGAGTCCAGCGCCCTCGACGAACTGACCGTGTCCCTCGCCGCCGAGACCACCGGCCGGCTGCGCGGACTCGACATCCGGCGGGCACGTGCGGAACGGGACGACGTCCTGGAAGAACTGGGCCTCACCCCGATCGCCGGACGCCCCCTGAAGAAGCTCTCCGGCGGCCAGCGCCGGCTCGCCTGCTTCGCCGCCGCCCTGGTGGGGGAGCGGCCCCTGCTCGTCCTGGACGAACCCACCACCGGCATGGACCCGGTGGCCCGGCGCGCCGTCTGGTCCGCCGTCGACCGGCGCCGCGCCGAACACGGCACCACCGTGCTGCTGGTCACCCACAACGTCATCGAGGCCGAGACCGTCCTCGACCGGGTCGCCGTCCTCGACCGCGGCCGGGTCATCGCCTGCGACACCCCGGCCGGTCTCAAGGAACAGGTCGCCGGAGAGGTCCGGGTCGACCTGGTGTGGCGCGAGGCGGCCCCCCTGCACGTACCCGAGGTCGCCGCGCTGCGCGACCGCGTCGTCGAGTCCGGCCGCCGCTGGACCCTGCGGCTCGCGCCCGAGGAGGCCCGTACGGTGGTCGCCACCGTCACCGGCGGTGCCGCCTTCGCCGCCCTGGACGACTTCACCCTCGCCACGCCCAGCCTGGAGGACGTCTACCTGGCCCTGGGCGGGGCCGTACGACAGGGACTGGTGAAGGCGTGAGCACGCGGTCCGCCGCATCCGTACGGAACAGGGCCGCAGTGGTTTTGGGCGAACCTCCGAACGAAGGGGAGCAGCACGACGTGAGTGTCGTACCCGCCGAAGTCGTGCCGGGCAGTGTCCTGGCCGTGGAGGAGACCGCGCCGGAGCCGGCCGGACTCGGCCCCCGCGCGCGGCTGTGGCCGTCCATGGCCGCCGTGTACCGGGCACAGCTGTCCCGGGCCCGGGTCGCGCGGATCCCGCTGCTGTTCGTGGCCACGTTCCAGTCGGTCGGCATCATGATCCTGATGCGCGGGGTCGTCGACGGCGGCGGCGAGGCGCAGGCCGTGGTCGCCGGCTCGGCGGTCCTGGTCGTCGCCTTCGTCGCGCTGAACCTGCTCGCCCAGTACTTCGGGCAGCTGCGGGCCAGCGGCGGGCTCGACCACTACGCCACCCTGCCGGTGCCGCCGGCGGCGGTGGTGCTCGGCGCGGCGGGCGCGTACGCCTCGTTCACCGTGCCGGGGACCGTGGTGACCGCCGTCTTCGGCTGTGTGCTGTTCGGGCTGCCGCTGGCGAACCTGTGGGTCCTCGCCGCCGTGATCCCGCTCGCCGGGGCCGCGCTCGCCGGACTCGGCGCGGCGCTCGGCCTGCTCGCGCCGCGCGCGGAGGTCGCCACACTGCTGGGCCAGCTCGGCATGTCGGCGGCGCTGCTGCTGGGCGTCCTGCCCGCGGAGCGGATGCCGGAGGTGGTGCGTCTCGCCCGGGACCTGCTGCCGTCGACGTACGGCGTCGAGGCCTTCGCACGGACCTTCGGACCGCACCCCGACTGGACGCGGGTGCTCGCCGACCTCGCCGTGTGCGGGGTCGTCGGCGTGCTCTCGCTGGCCGTCGCGACCCGGGCGTACCGCAGGGCAGCCGTCCGGTGACGCGCCACACAGCCGGGCCTGGCACGATGGCGGGGTGAGCGCTCCTTTGACACCACCGACGCCTCCGACACCTCCGCACGAGCAGGCGGCGGCCTCCTCCCCGTACGGGTGGAACGGCCACGCCGCATACCCCCGGCAGGACGGGTGGTACGAGAAGGACGGCCCCGGGATGAAGACGGAGTTGCGGGAGGCCGCCGTGACCGCGGTGGCGGTGGCGGCGCTCGGGGCGCTGCTCGGGGTGCTGTGGTGGTGGCTGGCGCCGCGCGTGCCGCTGGTGGGCGAGGTGCTCGACGGCAACTGGGTCGTCTACCTCAAGGACTCCGAGGGCGAGCAGGGCATCGGCGTGGACGGGACGTTCTCGCTGCTGGCGCTGGCGTTCGGGGCGGTGAGCGCGGTCGTGGTGTTCCTGGTGCGGCGGCGCGGAGGTGTGCCGCTGGTGGTGGCGCTGGCGGTCGGGGGGCTGCTGGGGTCGGTGCTGGCCTGGCGGCTGGGGGTGTGGCTGGGGCCGGGGTCCGACGTGGTCGCGCAGGCGCGGAGTGCGGGCAAGGGGGTCACGTTCGACGCGCCGTTGAAGCTGGGGGCGAAGGGGGCGTTGCTGGCCTGGCCGTTCGGGGCGTTGGTGGTGCACCTCGGGCTGACGGCGTTGTTCGGGCCCCGGGATCCTGAGCCGTTCCCTGCGGGGCCGTACGAGATTCCGGGCGCGTAGGTCTCTGGCGGGTGCGCCGTGTCGGGGCGGGGCGCGTCGGGTCGCGTGCCGCGTGTCGGTGCCGGGCGGGGGGTGCTCGCGCGGCCCGGCGCTGACGGGGTGCCGTCGCGCCCACCCGTGCCGCCCTGCGGCACGATTGCCCGCGGAGTGCGGAGTGCGGAGTGCGGAATGCGGAGTGCGGAGTGCGGGGTGCGGGGAGTGCGGCCGTCAGGGGCGGGCGATCGGGGACAGGGTCGCTGCGGTGAGGGTGGTCAGGGCTGTGGGGGTCAGTTCCACTTCCAGGCCCCTGCGGCCCGCTGAGACGCAGATCGTGGGGTGGGCCGTGGCCGACTCGTCCACGACCGTGGGGAGCTTCTTGCGCTGGCCCAGGGGGGAGATGCCGCCCCGGACATAGCCCGTGGTGCGTTCTGCCAGGGTCGGGTCGGCCATCGACGCCCGCTTGCCGCCCACCGCCGCCGCCAGCGCCTTCAGGTCCAGCTGCCCCGCCACCGGGACCACTGCCACCGTCAGCGCGCCGTCGACGTCCGCCACCAGTGTCTTGAAGACCCGGTCCGGTGAGACGCCCATCGCCTCGGCCGCCTCCTCGCCGTAGGACGGGTGGGCGGGATCGTGGTCGTAGGAGTGCACCGTGAACGGCACCCCGGCCGTGGTGAGCGCCACCGTCGCGGGCGTTCCCGCCCGTCGCCCGCCGCCCCCCGTGTGGGGGCGCGCTTCGTGCGCGCCGTCGTCCCGCCGGTGCTTCTTCGACTTCTTCGCCACCCGCCGCATCCTTCCAGACGGGCCGCGACGGGAGACGGCCGCCTCCGTCCGGAAAGGTGTCCGGTGGAGGCGGCCGCGGGTGCTACCGCCGGGGTCGTCCCGGGGTCAGCAGGTCGCCCAGGGGGTCTCGAAGGTCCCCTGCCCGGAGACCTTGATCAGGCCCTTGTAGTCACGGGAGCACGGGTAGCTCATGGTCCACGTGCTGTTGGCCCGCTCGTTCACGCTGATGCTCTTGGTCGGTCCCCAGGTGGTGGTTCCGGCGGAGTTGCGGAACCCCAGCTGCGCCGAGATCGTCGAGCCGCCCGACTTCGTGTAGAAGACCGCGATGTCCTGGGGGGCGGCGCCCAGGGAGATGCAGAGCTGGCCGTTGCTCAGACTCGTGCACTCGACTCGGGCCTGGATGCCCGTCTCCGAGGCCGGGACGGCGTCCCCCGTGGACGCCTGCGCGGGAGCGATCATCAGTGCGGAACCAGCCGCGACGGCCGCGGTGACGGTCAGGATGCTACGAAGGTTCATGGGGTTGTTCCTCCTGCATTCGCGTGATCATGGCCATGATCATGGCCGTAGTGATCTTAGGCAGATGATCACCGCGCACCCCATCGGTTTCGCGTCAATTCTGGCTGGTCGGCCCCCTTGTCAGTTCCACCGCGGGCAGTGAAGGCAGATGACGGATGACGGCCGTCTCCGCCCGCAGCAGCTTCAGCTCGTCACGGAGCCGGGACGCGGTGTCCGGCGCCTGCAGCAGCCGCTGCTTCGTCGGCGTGTCCAGCATCATCGCGGCGGCGACCAGGTAGGAGACGACCCCGGGCTCGTCCGGCAGGTCCGCCCCGGACGTCAGCGACCGCTCCCGCGCCCCCGCCAGCCGCTTCTGGTACTGGCGGAAGGACCGCAGCACCCCCTCGGCCAGCGCCCCCGCCTCGTCGCCCGGATCCTCCTCCAGCGGCTCCGCCTCGGCCGTCAGATACGGCCCGGAGGCGTCCACGGACAACAGCCTGATCCGGGTCGTACCGGTCGCCAGCACCTCGAACGTGCCGTCGGCCCGCTCCCGGACCGTCGCCGCGTCGGCGACGCAGGCCACCTTGTGGAAGGCGCGCAGCGGATCCGTGCCGAAGCCCGCCGCCGCGCCCCGCTCGGGCACGGCCGTCGGGTCGGGCAGGCCGCGCGCGCTCGGCGCCACCTCG
Organism: Streptomyces sp. NPDC048584; assembly: GCF_043199595.1. Lineage (NCBI taxonomy): Bacteria > Bacillati > Actinomycetota > Actinomycetes > Kitasatosporales > Streptomycetaceae > Streptomyces > Streptomyces sp. NPDC048584. The sequence continues at coordinate 1,516 of NZ_JBICWF010000018.1, read as the reverse complement.
TGCCCGTCGCGGATCGCCACGACGGCGAACCGGCGCGGCTCGTCCTCCGGGGTCTTCAGCAGCTCGCGCATCATGGCGCGATAGCGCTCCTCGAAGACGTTGAGCGGAAGCACGAGCCCCGGGAACAGCACCGTGTTCAGGGGGAAGAGCGGGAGCCGGACGGTCGTCACGAACCAAGAGCCTAATGGGCGCCGAAGCGGAGTCGACCGCCCCACTCACTCCCCGGCCGGTCGAAGGCCGCCGGCGGGGCGCCGGAACCCCGCTCGGGACAGCCCGACGCGACCGCCGCCCGCACGTTCTGCCGGACCTCCAGGAATCGGCCCAGGGGATCGTCCGCCTCCCGGTCCCAGGGGAAGGACGTGGCGTACGGTCCCGTCAGCCTCAGCTGCTCCAGGGCGTCCCGCCGGCGTTCCAGCCGCACCAGGACGTACGTCAGCAGATTGCGCGGCTCGGCCAGTGAGGGCCGGCCCTCCGGCAGCCGGCCGGACAGCGCGGCGGCGCGGTCGGCGGCCACGTCCAGCCGGGCGCGCGGCACCTCGGGACCGCAGCGGTCGGTGAGATAGCCGAACGCCGCCCGCAGCGGCAGCGTCTGGGTGAGCGAGTCCTCCGGCGCGTCCTGCGCGGCCAGATCGGCGAAGTCGAAGCACTCGCGGTGCGAGCCGTGCCACGAGGCCGCCAGATAGCGCAGGGCCGCCACATGGCAGCCGTAGTGGTGCGGGGCGCGGCGGACCGCCGCCTCCCACAGCTCCTCGAAATACGTGTGCCCGGCGCGCGCGCCACGGGCGTGGTCCAGGGCGAGCCGCCATGGCACCGGGTCGCCGTGGTCCGCCCGCGCGGCGGCCGTGATCCGCGGGCTCACCTCACGCAGCAGTTCGGCCCGGGCCGGCGATTCCCAGGCGCGGTCCACCGCCCGCTGGGCGTCCACCAGCAGCCCGTCGGGGTCGCGCGGGTCGCGGGCCCGCCAGAAATCCAGCCACTCGGGCCGCGCACGCGCGAAGGCGGCCACCTGCCGCACATACCGGTCCCGCTGCTCCCAGGAGCCGCCGCGCCGGGTGGCGGCGAGCAGTGCGGCGACCGGCGCGGGGTCACCGCCGGCTGCCTCCACCAGCGCCGGGCCCAGCAGGTCGTCGGGAGCGTCGAGCAGCACCTCGTCGTCGGGAGGCAGCACGACGGAGACGGGGGGAGCGGTGCCCGCCGTCTTTCCTCGCCCCCGGGAGGTCCGGGTGAACGCGTCCATCAGAGCCATGGTGCCGACCATTGAAAGACCGCAGGTCACAGGCGCGCCAGAGGCAGCACGGAAGTCGCGGAAGGTTGTACGGGCTTCGGTCAAGGCCAGGCAAAAAGCAGAGCACTCGTCACCTTGTGTGCGCCCCTCACGCTCCGCACGCCCTACCCGTCCCGGAGGCCGCGGGGATCGCCCCCTAGGCCGTTTCTTTCGGATCACCTCGCCGACCAGATGAAGATGGCGGCGAGGTGCAGTCCGGCCAGGTAAATGGTGGCCGTCTTGTCGTAGCGG
>NZ_JBICWF010000017.1:0-183151 GCF_043199595.1 Streptomyces sp. NPDC048584 | reverse complement strand
ATTCCGAACCCGGAAGCTAAGCCTTACAGCGCCGATGGTACTGCAGGGGGGACCCTGTGGGAGAGTAGGACGCCGCCGAACAATTCTTATAGAAAACCCCGCACCATTACGGTGCGGGGTTTTCTGCGTTTAGGGTCGAGGTATGCGCTACGACCTCGTCATCTTCGACAACGACGGTGTTCTCGTCGACAGTGAGCCGATCTCCAACCGGCTCCTGGCCGCCTATCTCACCGAGCTCGGCCACCCGACGTCGTACGACGACTCCATTCGGGACTACATGGGCTCCGCCATGCACCGTGTGCACGATCTCGTGGAGGAGAGGACCGGGCGACGGTTGCCGGCGGACTTCGACGACGTGTTCCACGCCCGGGTCTTCGCCGCGTTCGAGCGGGAGCTGAAGCCGGTCGTCGGCGCCACGGACGTACTCGAGAAGCTGGCCGCCGATGGGATGCCGTACTGCGTGGCGTCGTCCGGGAGCCATGAGCGGATCCGGGTCGGGCACCGCACCACGGGGCTCGACCGGTGGTTCGACGACGAGCGCGTCTTCAGCTCGCAGGACGTGGGCCGGGGCAAGCCGGCCCCGGACCTGTTCCTGTACGCGGCCGCACGCATGGGCGTGACACCCGAGCGGTGCCTCGTCGTCGAGGACAGTCCGCTGGGCGTCCAGGCGGCGGTCGCGGCCGGAATGGACGTGTACGGGTTCACCGCGATGACGCCCGCCGGGAAACTGAGCGCGGCCACAGGGCTCTTCGGGGACATGCGGGAGCTGGCCGCCCTGCTCTCACCGCCTCGAAGCTGAATCCAATTCATCTTTGACTGGATCTACCCACCGGTACCCCCGCGCCCTACGCTCGCCGCCATGACTGATGTGCTGCGGCGCGGCAGGGCCTCACTGGCCTTCAGCTTCCTGGTGCAGGGCGTCGCCTTCGCTCTGCTCGTGACGCGGATTCCCGCGATCCAGGACCGGTACGGGGTGTCCGACGCGCTGCTGCCGGCCTTCCTCGCCGCCGTGCCGATCCTGGCCGGCATCGGAAGCGTCACGACGGAGCGGCTGGTCAAGCGGATACCGCCGAGCCGGTTGCTGCGGTGGTCGCAGCCGGTCGTGCTGCTGGCCCTGCTCGGTCTGGGGGCGGGGGAGCGGATGGCGGTGCTCGGCGTGGCACTGGCCGCGTTCGGGCTGGCCGTCGGGGTGCTGGACGCCTCGATGAACATGCTCGGGGTGAGTCTCCAGCGGGCGTACGGGCGCAGCATCATGCTGAGCTTCCATGCCGCCTACAGCGCGGGCGGGATCGTCGGGGCGTCGCTCGCGTGGGTGGGGGCCCACTGGGAGCTGGCACTGTGGGTGTCGTATCTCCCGGTGGTGCTGCTGCTGTTGCCGACCGCGCTGGTCGGGAGCCGGTGGTACGTCGACGGCCCCGCGGCCGAGGAGGACACGCAGGAGACCGGAGAGGGCTCGGGCGGCGGTCTCAAGTGGCTGTTGCCGCTGTGTCTGGTGATGACGGTGGCGTACATCGGTGACTCGACGGTGTCCAACTGGAGTGCCAAGTACCTCCAGGATGTGCTGGGGAGTTCGGAGCAGCTGGCGACCGTCCCGTACAACGTCTATATGGTCACCACGCTGCTGGGGCGGGCGATCGGGGATGTCGGGGTGCGGCGCTTCGGTGCCGTGGCGGTGGTGCGGGCGGGGGCGCTGGTGGCGGCGGTGGGGTTCGCCGTGGTGGCCGGGGCGTCCGGTGCGTGGGTGGGGATGCTCGGGTTCACGCTGCTGGGGCTCGGGCTGTGTGTGCTGGTGCCGCAGACCTTCGCGGCGGCCGGGCGGCGGGCCCACGAGAGCGGCCGTCCAGGGGCTTCGGACGCTGCCGTGGCGCGGCTCAATGTCTTCAATTACGTGGGTTTTCTGATCGGTTCGCCGTTGGTGGGGGCACTGGGTGACGCCTGGAGCTATCGGGGGGCGATGCTGGTGCCGATGGTGTTGGTGCTGGTGACACTGGTGTGCGCCAAGTCGTTCGCGGCTCAACCGGACCGATACGGTGGCGGGCATGAGCGGGCGCGTACAGCTGATGTGGGACGAGGCGGTAACGGGCTATGACTTCGGTCGGGACCATCCGATGGACCCGGTCCGGCTGGCGCTGACCCGGAGTCTGGTGGGTGCCCTCGGGCTCGACCGTGAGGTGGAGGTGGTCGCCGCGAAGGCGGCCGGTGAGTCGACGCTGCGGCTCGTCCACCGGGAGGACTACATCGAGGCGGTGCGGGCCGCGTCGGCCGACCCGGCGTCGGCGGACCAGTCGTACGGGCTGGGTACGGTGGACGATCCGGCGTTCGCCGGGATGCACGAGGTGTCCGCGCTGATCGCGGGGCAGTCGGTGGGCGCGGCGGAGGCCGTGTGGCGCGGGGAGACGCCGCACGCGGTGAACTTCGCGGGCGGGCTGCATCACGCCATGCCGGGTGCGGCCTCCGGGTTCTGTGTCTACAACGACGCCGCGCTGGCCATCGCGCGGCTGCTGGAGCTGGGCGCCGAACGGGTCGCGTACATCGACGTCGACGTGCATCACGGGGACGGGGTGCAGGCGGCGTTCTGGGAGGACCCGCGGGTGCTGACGATCTCCCTGCACGAGCATCCGCGGACGCTGTTCCCGCAGACGGGATGGCCCGAGGAGACGGGTGCGGCCGGTGCCGAGGGCGGCGCGGTGAATGTCGCCCTGCCGGCCGGGACCGGCGACGCGGGGTGGCTGCGGGCGTTCCACTCCGTCGTGCCGGAGCTGATCGCGGACTTCCGGCCGCAGGTACTGGTGACGCAGCACGGCGCCGACACGCACTTCGAGGATCCGCTGGCCCATCTGGCGGTGTCGCTGGACGCGCAGCGGGCGGTACAGGTGGCGTGCCACGAGCTGGCGCACGAGTACGCCGACGGCCGCTGGGTGGCGCTCGGCGGTGGCGGTTACGCGGTGGTGGAGGTGGTGCCGCGGTCCTGGACGCACCTGGTGGGGATCGCGGCCGAACGGCCGGTGGAGCCGACGACGATGATCCCGGAGGGCTGGCGGCAGGAGGTGTACGCCCGGACCCGGCAGCCGGCGCCGCGGCGGATGACGGACGGGCGGTGGCCGGTGTCGTGGGCCGGGTGGGACGAGGGGTACGACCCGGCGGACCGGCTGGACCAGGCGATCCTGGCGGCTCGGCGGGCGGCCTTCCCGCTGCGGGGGCTGCTGCCCTGACGGCCGTAAGGATGTTCCGTTACGCCGACCGTGCGATGTCCCGCCGTTTCCGGCCCGCCCCGGCCTCGTATCCCGGACCATCGCTTCCGTGCAGACCATCGCCGAGCTTCGCGCGCATCTTCTCACCGCCCGGCTCGCGGGGGTCGTGGGCACCACGCGGGAGGAGAGCCTGCGAAGCTATCGGCTGTTCGCCGCGCGGGATCCGCGTCTGCTGATCGGGCTGGACCCCGAACGGGTATGGGGTGAGCGTGAATTGCTCGCTCTGATGGCGGAGAGATGCGGGGTTCCGGACGACCCGGCGCGCACCTTCGGCCATGATGTGATCGACCCCGAGCGGACCCTGACCGCCCTGGACGCGTTCGCGAAGCGGCTGGCGGTCGTCGCGGAGCGTGGCGGGCCGGTGCTGCTCGGCACCGGACATCCGCGCCGGATGCTCGGCTTCTACGTCGCTCTGGCAGACGCCTTGTCGGCGGCGGGATGTGCCGTCCTCACCCCCGCGCAGGGTCGCTCTGTCGACATAACGACCCGGTTCGGTCTACGCACCCACAACCTCGACTACGTCCGGGGAGTCGGGCTCGTCCGGAGCGCGACCGCGGAACGCCCCGGTTGTGAGCCGGGCGCACACACGCACTCCCCCCTCCCGGTTCGGACCGCACTCGCCGCGGCGGCGGATGCCGGCGGGCCGCTTCCGGAATTGGTGATCGGAGACCACGGCTGGGTCTGCGGTGCAGGTCAGCTGGGGTTCGAGGCCATCGGGACGGCCGATGTGAACGACCCCGCGCCGTTCGTCGGTGAGGCCGAGGGGCTCGTCGCGCTCGTCGTTCCACTTGATGACGGTGTGCGGTCCGATTACTACCTGCCGCTGACCCGCTACGTACTCAATCGAGCGTGTCTGTCACAGTAGGCCGCCGATGGGTGCACCTCTTCCCCACTCGCATCACCCGCCCCTACATTGGGGAGTGAGCACGCAACGACGAAGAGTCACCGGAAGGGGAAGCCGGTGGCCGTCGAGTGCGGAAGGTTCAGGTGTGTCATGGCTGCAGCTGGCGAAAGGCCTCTGAACGAGGTTCAGTTCCTTACCGTGGCGGAAGTCGCCTCGGTGATGCGAGTGTCGAAGATGACCGTGTACCGGCTGGTGCACAGTGGTCATCTGCCCGCGATCCGGGTGGGGCGGTCCTTCCGCGTCCCGGAGCAAGCGGTTCACGAGTACCTCCGCGAGAGTTACGTGGGGGTGGAAACCGCCTGACGGCGATCCGGGGAGGTCTTCATCGGGCACTCATGGGCCTCCCCGGTCACCTCGATTACGGTCTCAGCGCTCGGGCGGGTAGGCTAGCCCCTCGTAGGTCGTGTGGGCCCATGGCGCCCAAACACCGAGTGATGAGAAGTGAGCGAGGGTAGTCGTGGGCTCTGTTATCAAGAAGCGGCGCAAGCGGATGGCCAAGAAGAAGCACCGCAAGCTGCTCAAGCGCACGCGCGTCCAGCGTCGCAACAAGAAGTAAGCGACAGCGCGAGAGCGTGTCCAGTGGCCCCCCACCGCACACCGGTGGGGGGCTGCTGTCATTCGTACGTCCGGGATCTCATGGGTGCGTCCGGCGTTCGTACGTCCGGGGATGTCGTCACTTCACGTGTCCGGTCGACACCACAGGGCTACGGCGACCCGCTAGGTTGGCCGTCGGGGGCAGGGCGAGAGGAAGGCGCTGATCTTGGGAAAGGTCGTGCTCGTGACCGGGGTGGCTCGTCCGCTGGGCGGCCGTTTCGTCCGGCGGATCCTGCGGGATCCCGAGGTGGACCGGGTCGTCGCCGTGGACGCGGTCCCGCCCGGGCATCATCTGGGCGGCGCCGAGTTCGTCCAGGCGGACATCCGGCAGCCCGGCATCGCGCGGGTGCTCGCGGAGGCGGGCGCCGACACGGTCGTCCACCTCGACGTGACCGGCACTCCGCTGGGCAGCGGCAGCCGGGCCACGCTCAAGGAGACCAACGTCATCGGCACCATGCAGCTCCTCGGTGCCTGCCAGAAGTCGCCGAACATCAGGCGGCTGGTCGTGAAGTCCAGTACCAACGTCTACGGTTCGGCGCCCCGCGACCCCGCGGTCTTCACCGAGACGACCCCGCCCAAGTCGCTGCCGAGCGGCGGCTTCGCGAAGGACACCGTCGAGGTCGAGGGCTATGTGCGCGGCTTCGCGCGCCGTCGTCCGGATGTCGCCGTCTGCGTGCTGCGGTTCGCCAACATCCTGGGCCCGGCCGCGGACAGCCCGCTCGCCTCGTACTTCTCGCTGCCGGTGCTGCCGACCGTGTTCGGCTACGACCCGCGGCTGCAGTTCGTGCACGAGGACGACGTCATCGAGGTGCTGCGGATCGGCTCGCACGAACCGAGGCGTTCCACGCTCAACAGCGGCACGTTCAATATCGCCGGCGACGGCGTTCTGCTGCTGTCGCAGTGTGCGCGGAGGCTGGGCCGGCCCACGGTGCCGCTGCTGCTTCCCGCGGTCACCTGGGCGGGCTCGCTGGTGCGTACGCTGGGGATGACGGACTTCTCGCCCGAGCAGATCCGGCTGCTGACGCACGGGCGGGTGGTGGCGACGGACCAGATGCGGGAGACGCTGGGCTTCACCCCGAAGTACTCGACTGCTGAAACGTTTGCGGACTTCGTGCGCGGCCGTGGCCCCGGGCTGCTTCCGCCGGAGACGGTCGCGAGGGCCGTCGACCGGATCGCCGCGCTGCCCGTGCCGGGCAGCTCTCACCTCCCGACGCAGAGCGCCAACTGAGGAGCGTTGCAACGATGGCGGACGCCAAGGTCATTCCGTTCGACGACGACCACCGCTCCCGCGGGGGCGGTGCGCAGCGCCCGTCGCGCCGCCGCGGCGCGGGGAGCCGGCGCCAGGGCACAGGGCAGCCCGCGGCGGTCGGGGAGGTCCAGCCACTGCCGGGAGTGGCGTCCGTACCGGAGGATGAACCGGTGAGCGGTGCGGACGAGCAGGCCCAGGAGCAGGTCGAGGGGAGCGCCGGTGACGGCTCCGGTGGTCTGGAGCGGCGCGTCGCGAGCGGGCTGGCGTTTCTGCGCCGCCGGCTCACTGGGGAGTACGACGTCGACGACTTCGGTTACGACGAGGAGCTCACCGACCAGGTCCTGATGTCGCTGCTGCGCCCGATGTACGAGAAGTACTTCCGGGTCGAGGTGAAGGGCATCGAGAACATTCCGGCGGAGGGCGGTGCGCTGATCGTCGCCAACCACTCCGGGACGGTGCCGGTGGACGGCCTGATGATGCAGGTCGCCGTCCACGACCATCATCCGGCCGACCGGCATCTGCGGCTGCTCGCGGCGGACCTGGTGTTCATGCTGCCGGTGGTCAACGAGCTCGCCCGTAAGCTCGGGCACACCCTGGCCTGTGCGGAGGACGCCGAACGGCTGCTCGCGCAGGGGGAGTTGGTGGGGGTGATGCCGGAGGGGTTCAAGGGCATCGGGAAGCCGTTCAGCGAGCGGTACAAGTTGCAGCGGTTCGGGCGGGGCGGGTTCGTCTCGACCGCGTTGCGGCAGGGCGCGCCGATCATTCCGTGCTCGATCGTGGGGGCGGAGGAGATCTATCCGATGATCGGCAACGCGAAGACGCTGGCGCGGGTGCTGGGGTTTCCGTACTTTCCGCTGACGCCCACGTTTCCTTGGCTGGGGCCGTTGGGGGCGATTCCGCTGCCGACGAAGTGGACGATTCAGTTCGGTGAGCCGATTCTGACGGATGGGTATCCGGTGGAGGCGGCGGAGGATCCGATGCTGATGTTCAATTTGACGGATCAGGTGCGGGAGCAGATTCAGCACACGCTTTACAAACTGCTGGTGCAGCGGCGGTCGGTGTTCTTTTAAGGCCGCGCCTTGACTAGCTCCGGGCTCCGCGGTTGGGGCGCTGGGTGTTGTGTTGTGGGTGCGAGCTGGTGGGGGCTTGTCGCGCTCACGCGGCGGAGCCGCATGTCGGCACAGCCCCGCGCCCCTTTGAGGCGCCGTACCTCACGGCGTTGCAGGGGCGCGGGGAACTGCTGTTTCCCGCGCTACTCCGCGTCTTCGGCTTCGATTCCCAGGCCTGGGAGTAGGCCGGGGAGGAGAGGGGGGAGGGTGATGTCGGGGGTGGTGGGTGGGGTGACGTTGTCTGTGGGCGGGGGTGGGGTGGTTGTGTCGTTCTGCTCGGGGGGGTTGAACAGGTCGCCTGTGTTGCCGCCCAGTAGGCCGTCGGTCTCGCGGTCGGGGGCGGTGGATGCGGACGGGTCCGTGTTGGTCCCGTCCGACGGGTTGGTGCCGGCGGACTGGGCGGGGGACGCGTCCGACGGGGTGCCGGAGGGCGGTTCGGTGCCGCGGCGCTGTGTGTCGTCGCCCTTGCCGGTGGAGGGCTCGGGGAGCAGGGACCGTAGCGGGGCGACGTCTTCGTCTATGGCGTCGAACACCGACGTGACCTGCTGACTCACATCCCCCAGCTGCACGGGCAGCCGGTCGCGCAGGGTGCCCCAGGTCTGCCGGTGGGACCGGGAGAAGGAGGAGAGCGCCTGCATGGGGCCCAGGGACTTCGGGTCGCGCTCGTACGCCTCGCGCAGCAGTCGGTGGCCCTCGGCGGCGTCGTGCCGCATGCCGGAGAGGGCGCGGCGGACCTCGCCGAGCGACTCGTGGTCGAGGGGGCCGCCGCGGTCGCGCTCCATCAGCCGACGGGCTTCGCCGAGGCGGGTGGAGGCGTGGTCGAGGTAGACCCGGCCGCGCTCGTCGTTTCCGTCGGCGAGGCCGAGCTTGACGTCCTCGATGCCGCGCTTGAGGCCGTACAGCGAATCGCCGGGCAGGGCGTCGGAGCTCGCGGCGGCGACTCCGCCGAGGGCGCCGGCGGCGACACCGAGGGTGAGTCCGCCCGCCGTGAGCCCCTTGGCCAGCCTTGATCGTGGTCGCAGTCTGCCCAGCGGGGTCGCCCGGTGGGCGCCTCTGCGCGAGCGCTGCTCCGGTACGGCCTGGTCCGTCGCCCCGCCCGCCGCGGTGCCCTCCTGGAGCATGGCCTCGAACGCGGCCACCAGCTGGGCCCGCTGGACGACCTTGACCTCGGGGTCCAGTTCCGGTTTGGGCAGCGCGCCGAGGTCCGAGGTCAGCGCGAGCAGCTGTGTCTGCTCCGTCTGGGCGCCGCCGGCCGGGGCCGGCGCGGGTTCTTCGGACTGCTCGGCCGCCGAACCCTGGTCGGACTGCTCCTCCAGGGCCTGGGCGAAGGCGTTCGCCCGCCGGTGCGCCGATACGTTCGCGATCACTGGCGGCACCTCCTCTCGTCATCACGGTCGACTCCCCAGGGGGTCCTGAGGGTTCCCCGCCCTGACCACGGCCACACGATCGAGTGATCGAAGTCGGTCAGGGGGTGACCACAGGGAGCCTGTATCCCGCACAACGAGTGGCGCGGCACTTGGGTTACGGACATGGGATGACCGAATGAGGAAGCCAACCGGGTTTCACGTACCGTGAATTGGATGTCGCGGAGCGTGTTCCGGTCGGCGGGCGGCTGGTCGGGTCAGCGGGCGTCGTCCGGGAGGAGGCGGGCGAGGGTGCGTACGGCGCGGTACTGGAGGGTCTTGATCGCGCCCTCGTTCTTGCCCATGACGCGGGCGGTCTCGGCGACGGACAGACCCTGGAGGAATCGGAGCGTGACGCACTCCTGCTGTTGGGGGTTGAGCCGTCGTACGGCATCGAGGAGGGCGGCGTTGGACAGGGACTCGAGAACGGAATCCTCGGGGGAGCGCTCGACCTCGTTGGCGTCGAGCATCTCGCCGGTGGTGACCTCGAGGCGGAAGCGGCTGGACTTGAAGTGGTCCGCGACGAGGTTGCGGGCGATGGTCACCAGCCAGGCGCCGAAGTCGCGGCCCTGCCAGGTGAAGGTGCCGATGCGGCGCAGTGCGCGAAGGAACGTCTCGCTGGTGAGGTCCTCCGCGGTGGCCTTGCCGCCGACGCGGTAGTAGATGAAGCGGTACACCGTGTCGCTGTACTGGTCGTACAGCCGTCCGAAGGCTTCGGCCTCGCCGGCCTGGGCGCGCTCGACGAGGTCCATCATGCGGGCGCTGTCGCTGTCCGCGGCGGGGCGCCGGGCGGCGGGGGTGCCGGAGGTCGTCCGTGCGGCGGTTCCCCGGGCGGCGGCTCCTCCGGCCGCGGCGGCGGGGGCTGTGGGGTGGGTGGCGTGGCGCCCCCGGCCGCCGAACGCGGCGCTGCCGTCGGCGAGGGCGTAACACGGGCCGGCGGCGGGGGCGGTGGCGAACGCGGGGACCGTGTGCGCGGCGGGGGCGATGCCGCGCAGCAGGTCTCGGGCTGTCGCGACTGTCGCGCGCAGCTTAGCCAGGCCCGAGGCGTCAACCCCGACGTGTGGGTACACGGGACTCCCAGAGGCAGAGCTTCCATCACGTGCAGTGGGGGACCGTTCACCCGTGGTGATGATGGGTGGGGTCCGGAATGCGTCTGAGGAGAATAACGCTTCGTGCAGGTGCCGCTACACCGAGTTGCTTAAATCGCCGATTCCGTCTGTTTCGCTACGGGTTGGTGGTGGGTTGAGGGTGGGGTGGTGATCGGTTGGTGAACGGAAATGGTCGTGAATGGAGGTGGGGTGGGGCGGGTTGTGGCCGTGTTCAGCCAACCGTGCAGGACAGAGGGGTTGCGGGGTGGGGGAGTTGGATTGGGCGGGTGTTGACCGGTTGGCCGGTTCTGTCACCGGCGGTCGGGTCTGGGCCGCGGGCGTTGACTGGTGGCCCGGGGTGGGGGCTGGGCGGGGGCGGGGTGCGGGGCCCGGCGTTTGCGGGGTGCCGTCGCGCCCACCCGTGCGGAGGGGGTGGGCAGGTGCCCGGTGTTGGGGTGCAGCGGGGGGTGTTTGCGCGGCCCGGCGTTTGCGGGGTGCCGTCGCGCCCACCCGTGCCGCCCCAGCGGCACGATTGCCCGCGGAGGGCGGAGGGCGGAGGGGGTGGGGCTAGCGGCGTTTGCGGTGGAGGGTGATGGCGGCCGCTGTGCCGCCTGCCACCGCGCCCAGGCCCGCTGCCGCGGGGATGCCCACCTTGGCCGCCTTGCGGCCGGTGCGGTAGTCGCGCAGGCGCCAGTCCATGCGGCGGGCGTGCTTGCGGAGCTTGGAGTCCGGGTTGATCGCGTAGGGGTGGCCCACCAGTGACAGCATCGGGATGTCGTTGTGGGAGTCGCTGTACGCGGCGCAGCGGCCCAGGTCGAGTTCCTCCGCCAGCGCCAGCGCGCGTACCGCCTCCGCCTTCGCCGGGCCGTGCAGCGGTTCGCCCACCAGTTTGCCGGTGTACACGCCGTCGACCGACTCCGCGACCGTGCCCAGCGCTCCCGTCAGCCCCAGCCGGCGCGCGATCACCTGCGCGATCTCCACCGGCGCCGCCGTCACCAGCCACACCCGCTGCCCCGCGTCCAGGTGTGCCTGTGCCAGTGCCCGGGTGCCCGGCCAGATCCGCTCGGCCATGTACTCGTCGTAGATCTCCTCGCCGATGGACTGCAGCTCGGCGACGCGGTGGCCCTTGACGATGGAGAGCGCGGAGTCGCGGGCGTCCTGCATGTGCTCGGGGTCCTCGACCCCGGCCAGCCGGAACCACGCCTGCTGCCAGGCGAACCGGGCGAGGTCGCGGGTCTCGAAGAACTTCCGCTTGTACAGGCCCCGCCCGAAGTGGAACAGGGCGGCGCCCTGCATCACCGTGTTGTCCAGGTCGAAGAACGCGGCGGCCCGTTCGTCCCCGGGAACCGGGAACTCCGGTTCGCGTTCGGGAACTTCCTGGGTGGACTTGCGTGCTGCCTCCGCCGAGGCCTCGCCTGCCAAAACGCTGCGCGCCGTGGCGGAGCGCCTACGGGGAGTGAGCCATCCGAGAGCGGCCATGGCGTGAGCATAGCCAGTCGGCCGGGGTGTTCCGTCGCAGCGAGGTTCGCGGGCCGTGAACTCTCCGGGTCCGTGGCGTGAAGGCCTGCCCGGCGGATCGCGCCGGAGGCGCGGGCTGCGAGGGTGCCGCCGGTTTCCTCCGACGTGATCCGCCGGACGGGCCTTGAGCCGCGCGCGACAATGGCCCGTATGAGTCCTCTCTTCCGCCGCACGACCCCGGCCGCCTCGCGGGACCGGCTCGTCACCCTCGTCCGCAAGCCCGGCTGTCATCTGTGCGACGACGCGCAGGTGGTGGTGGAGAAGGTGTGCGGGGAGCTCGGCGTCCCGTGGGAGGGGAAGGACATCACCCAGGACCAGGAGTTGCACGACCGCTACTGGGAGCAGATCCCCGTCGTACTCGTCGACGGCCGTCAGCACACGTTCTGGCGTGTGAACGAGGACCGTCTCCGCAAGGCCTTGACGGACTGACCAGCCAGTCCAAAATGGTGGGAAGGTCGCTTAGGATCGATGGTGTCTTGGTCTCGGGGGCGGGATTCACAGAGGAGAGTGTGCGGTTTTGCCCCCAGAAGGAAAGGAACGGTGGTGCTCGTGCGCCGGTTCCGCAGCAGTGCGCCGGGGGCGCGTGACCCCGGTCACGTTGGCCGGGCAAATCGGACACAATCTTTGTGCACGCGTTCACAAAGACATAGCCTGCATGCGACGGGGCGGTCCGGGGACGTATGACCGCCTGAAGCCCCGCTCTACCCGCAGGAGCACCGTGGCAACTGGCCGAACTCACCGACCGGCGACCCGTAGCCGAGGGATTCCCGAGGCCACCGTCGCCCGCCTTCCGCTGTACCTCCGCGCCCTCACCGCGCTCTCCGAGCGCTCGGTGCCCACGGTCTCCTCGGAGGAGCTGGCGGCCGCCGCGGGGGTCAACTCCGCGAAGCTGCGCAAGGACTTCTCCTACCTGGGCTCCTACGGCACGAGGGGCGTCGGCTACGACGTCGAGTATCTCGTGTACCAGATCTCCCGCGAACTCGGGCTCACCCAGGACTGGCCGGTCGTGATCGTCGGTATCGGCAACCTCGGCGCGGCCCTCGCCAACTACGGCGGGTTCGCCTCCCGCGGTTTCCGCGTCGCCGCGCTGATCGACGCCGACCCCGCGATGGCCGGGAAGCCCGTCGCCGGCATCCCGGTGCAGCACAGTGACGAGCTCGAGTCGATCATCCAGGACAACGGCGTGTCGATCGGCGTCATCGCCACCCCCGCCGGTGCCGCCCAGCCCGTGTGCGACCGTCTCGTCGCCGCCGGTGTCACCTCCATCCTGAACTTCGCGCCGACCGTGCTGACCGTGCCGGACGGTGTCGACGTGCGCAAGGTCGACCTCTCGATCGAGCTGCAGATCCTCGCCTTCCACGAGCAGCGCAAGGCCGGCGAGGAGGCCGCCGCCCAGACGCCGGCCCCGGCCCCGGCCCCCGCCCCGGCCGCCGCCCGCCGGGACTCCGCCACCGACCAGGGGCCCGACGGGGACGTACCCGCCGTGATGCCGGCATGAGTCTCCTCGTCGTCGGACTGAGCCACCGCAGCGCGCCCGTCAGCGTGCTCGAGCGGGCTTCGCTGGGCGTGGACGCGCAGGTCAAGCTGTTGCAGGACACGGTCGCGGCGGAACCCGCCACCGAGGGCGCGGTCCTCGCCACCTGCAACCGCATCGAGCTGTACGCCGACGTGGACAAGTTCCACGCCGGTGTCGCCGAGCTGTCCACGCTGCTCGCCCAGCACAGCGGGGTCGGCCTGGAGGAGCTCACTCCCTATCTCTATGTGCACTACGAGGACCGTGCCGTCCACCACCTGTTCTCGGTGGCCTGCGGCCTGGACTCGATGGTCGTCGGCGAGGGTCAGATCCTCGGCCAGATCAAGGACGCGCTCGCCCGCGCGCAGGAACTGCACACCGCCGGACGGCTGCTGAACGACCTGTTCCAGCAGGCGCTGCGGGTCGGCAAGCGTGCCCACTCCGAGACCGGTATCGACCGGGCCGGGCAGTCCCTGGTCACGTTCGGCCTGGAGCAGCTGGCCGCCGGCGCGCCCGTCGAGGGCTGGGCCCGGGACAAGAAGGCGCTGGTCATCGGTGCCGGTTCGATGTCCTCGCTGGCCGCGGCCACGCTCGCGCGGGCCGGTGTCGGCGAGATCGTGATCGCCAACCGCACGTCCGACCGCGCCGAGCGGCTGGCCGAGATCCTCGCCGAGGGTGACGACACGGACGTACTGGCCCGCGCGGTTCCGATGGGATCGGTGCCGTTCGAGCTGACACGTGCCGACGTCGTCGTCTCCTGCACCGGTGCGACGGGCCTGGTTCTGACCGCCGACGCGATCGCCGCGGGCGTCGAGAGCCGGATGGGCGAGCTGCAGGTCATCGACCTGGACGAAGAGGCGTCCGAGGCGGCCGCCCTCCCGCCCACCTCCGTGGGCACCGAGGACGGCTGCCCGCTGGACCTGTCCGCCGTACAGCCCGGTTTCTCCGTGATGGGCGAGGCCGCCGTCGCGGGCATGGACACGGCGACGCTGGAACAGCACGCCGCGTGGGCCGCGGGCACGACCGTGGAGCGCCGGCAGAACGAGCGGACCGGCCCGGAGGCCGACGCCGAGCTGATCGGCGCGCTCGCCGCGACCGCGTCCACCGTCGGCCGGATCCCCGAGCGGCGCCGCCCGGAGCCGGTGGCCGTACCGCCGCGCCCCGCGCCCGTACTGTTCCTGCTGGACCTGGCGATGCCGCGGGACATCGACGCGGCCGCGCACCGGCTCGCCGGGGTCCGGCTCGTCGACATCGAGTCGCTCGCGGAAGCGTCCGCGGACGCTCCGATGGCTGCCGATGTGGACCAGGTCCGGCGTATCGTCTCGGACGAGGTCGCCGCCTTCGGGGCGGCACAGCGGGCGGCGCACATCACGCCGACCGTCGTCGCCCTGCGCACCATGGCGGCCGATGTGGTGGCCGGCGAGATCGCCCGACTGGAGGGGCGGCTTCCCGGCCTGGACGAGAAGCACCGCGCGGAGATCACCCAGACCGTGCGGCGCGTGGTCGACAAGCTGCTGCACGCGCCGACGGTACGGGTCAAGCAGCTCGCGGCCGAGCCCGGCGGCGCCGGGTACGCGGACGCGTTGCGCACCCTGTTCGACCTCGACCCCGAGACGGTGGCCTCCGTCTCCCGAGCCGAGGAAAGCACCGAGAAGAACGCAAGGAACCGAGGGCCGGCATGACTGAGAAGGCACTGAGGCTGGGGACCAGGCGGAGCAGGCTCGCCATGGCCCAGTCCGGGCAGGTGGCGGAAGCCGTGAGCCAGGTGACCGGACGGCCCGTCGAGCTCGTCGAGATCACCACGTACGGCGATGTCTCGCGCGAGCACCTCGCGCAGATCGGCGGCACGGGCGTGTTCGTCGCCGCGCTGCGCGAGGCGCTGGCGCGGGGCGAGGTGGACTTCGCGGTGCACTCGCTGAAGGACATCCCGACCACGCAGCCCGACGAGCTGGTCGTGGCGGCCATCCCGGTGCGCGAGGACCCGCGCGACGTGATGATCACACGGGACGCGCTGAAGCTGAACGATCTGCCGCGCGGCGCCCGCATAGGCACCGGCTCGCCGCGCCGCATGGCGCAGTTGAACGCGTACGCGCGCAGCCACGGTATGGATGTCGAGACGGTCCCGATCCGGGGCAACATCGACACCCGCATCGGGTACGTCACCAAGGGCGACCTCGATGCCGTGGTGCTGGCCGCCGCCGGGCTGAACCGGGTCGGCCGCAGCGACGAGGTGACCGACTTCCTGTCGGTCGACACTGTTCTGCCCGCTCCCGGCCAGGGAGCACTGGCGGTCGAGACCACCGCGGACAACGCGGAACTCATCGCCGCGCTCGCCGAACTCGACGACCCGTTCACACGGGCCGCCGTGACGGCCGAGCGTTCCCTGCTCGCCGCCCTCGAGGCCGGCTGCAGCGCACCCGTGGGCGCGCTCGCCGACCTCGTGGCCGACGGGCGGGTTGTCAAGGAAATGCGCCTGCGCGGCGTCGTCGGGTCGACCGACGGCGCGACGCTGGTGCAGCTGTCCACCACCGGTCCCGTCCCCGAGACGCACGAGGCGGCGATGGCGCTCGGTCGCGAACTCGCCACCGAGATGCTCGCGCAGGGCGCGGCCGGTCTGATGGGGGAGCGAGCACAGTGAGCCCCACCACCCTTCCCGCCCCTCCGGAACACGGGCACGTCACCTTCCTCGGTGCCGGACCCGGGGATCCGGGACTGCTGACTCTGCGCGCCGTGGAGGCGCTGGCGAACGCGGACGTTCTCGTCGCCGAGCACGAGGTGCTCGACGTCGTACGCACGCACGCGCGGCAGGGCGTCGCCGAAGTGCACACGGACTCCGACACGTCGGAACCGGGCACGGGCACGCCCCAGCTCACGGTCGTTGACGGCGCGTCAACAACCGCCGGTGCCCCCGCGATGCGGGATGCGGCACATCTTGTCATGGAGGCCGCGCGGGGCGGCAGGCGGGTCGTGCGTGCGGTGACCGGTGATCCCGGACTCGACGCGTACGCCGCCGAGGAGATGCTGGCGTGCGCCTCGGCCGGGGTGCCGTTCGAGGTCGTCCCCGGTATCGCGACCGCCGTCGGCGTGCCCGCGTACGCCGGTGTGCCGCTGCGGGACGCCCAGGGCGCGGACGTCAGGTTCGTCGACGCGCGTACGGCGTCCGACCGGTGCTGGACGGAGGTCGGCGCGTCGGACGGCACGGTGGTCGTCTCCGCCACGCTCGACTCCGTGGCGGCAGCGGCGGGCGAACTGGTGTCCGCCGGTCGCAAGCCCGACACCCCGATGACGGTCACCGTCGCCGGTACGACGACCCGGCAGCGCACCTGGGCGGCGACGCTCGGCACGATCGCGCAGACGCTGAAGCAGGCGAAGGTGCTGCCGTCCCCGGACGGCGGCCGCCCCGTCATAGCCGTGGTCGGTGAGCGCAGCGCCCCCGCCCGCCGCGACGAGCTCTCGTGGTTCGAGTCCAAGCCGCTGTTCGGCTGGAAGGTGCTCGTGCCGCGGACCAAGGAGCAGGCGGCGTCGCTCTCCGACCAGCTGCGGTCGTACGGCGCCGTCCCGCACGAGGTCCCGACCATCGCGGTGGAGCCGCCGCGCACCCCGCAGCAGATGGAGCGGGCGGTCAAGGGCCTGGTGACGGGCCGCTACGAGTGGATCGCGTTCACGTCGGTCAACGCGGTGAAGGCGGTCCGGGAGAAGTTCGAGGAGTACGGCCTCGACGCGCGCGCCTTCGCGGGTATCAAGGTCGCCGCGGTGGGCGACCAGACGGCCGCCGCGCTGATCGACTTCGGCGTACGTCCCGACCTGGTCCCGAGCGGTGAGCAGTCCGCCCGTGGTCTGGTCGAGGACTGGCCTCCCTACGACCCGGTCTTCGACCCGATCGACCGTGTCTTCCTCCCGCGCGCCGACATCGCCACGGAGACCCTGGTCGCCGGGCTGATCGAGCTGGGCTGGGAGGTCGACGACGTCACGGCGTACCGCACCGTGCGTGCCTCGCCGCCTCCGGCGGAGACCCGTGAGGCGATCAAGGGCGGCGGCTTCGACGCGGTCCTGTTCACGTCCTCGTCGACGGTCCGGAACCTGGTCGGCATCGCCGGCAAGCCGCACAACGTGACGGTCATCGCCTGCATCGGTCCGGCCACGGCGAAGACGGCGGAGGAACACGGCCTGCGCGTGGACGTGATGGCCCCGGAGCCGTCGGTCCACAAGCTGGCGGAGGCCCTGGCCGACTTCGGCGCCCGCCGCCGCCTGGCCGCGCTGGACGCCGGCGACCCGGTGACCCGGCCGAGCGAGCGGCGGCCCGGGGCCCGGAGACGCCGGTCGACGACGTAGCGGTCGTCGCAGCCCAGGCTTGAGCAGGGGACCGCAGTAAGAACGAGGTCTGCCCCCAAATAAATAACCGGACAACAAGTAACCCCGCCGTCTTTCTGGACGGCGGGGTTACTTGTTTGGTAGTGGAGCTGAAATTTTCAGAGTTTCGTTAAGCATTATGCTCTCTGTGAGAAGGGTGCTTCTCACAAGCGCCATGCTCGAAGCTGTTGACCATGGAGTCCGATGTCTACTACTGTGGTTAGTGGCGCCGCAGCCATGGCGGCTTCGGCTCAAGCCGTCCTGCGCCAGAAGCAGTTGTGCCCTCGAGTCCGCCTGACAACGGCGGGCGGACTCGAGGGCCACAACCAAGCACTGCCAAGGACTGTTTGCGAAGCAGTGACAGCGATCCAAGGCTTACTCGACAGACCCTAACACGGGCGGGTCACGGGGGAAAGGGCGTGTGATGACGTTGAGTGAGCGATAGGTGAATGAAGACGACCGGTTAATCGAGGCCATCTCCCCGGAACGGTTCCAGCCGTTCCTGCACAGGTGCGGTGGTGACCGCACCCGGGCGCTGCGGCTCTACGCCTGGGACTCGGAGGCGGCCAGGGCACTGCAGAGCCCGCTGCGCGACCTCGAGGTGAGTCTGCGCAACCGGCTGCACCGCCAGCTCATGGGGCGGCACGGCCGGGAGGACTGGTGGGGAGTTCCGAGGGCCCGGCCCAACTACAAGGGGCAGGACATGCTGGACCGGGCGCGGGAGACCCTGGAGGACAGGCGTCCGTACCGTCCGTTCGGCCCGTGCGACATCGTGGCGCAGTTGTCGTTCGGCTTCTGGGTCAGTCTCCTGGGGCGTGGCGGTGGCGACAACTACGAGATGAAGTACTGGAACCCCTCGCTCCGTCACCTCTTTCGTGAGCACCGCGGCGGTCGGCGGGACCTGTACGAGAAGTTCCAGTTCATGCTCACGCTGCGGAACCGGATCGCGCACCACGAGTGCGTCTTCCAGCGGCACCTGGACAAGGACCTGGAGACCGCGCTGACGCTGCTGCGGTACGTCTCGCCCGAGATGGCAGACCGTCACGAGAAGTACGGGCAGGTCCCGGAGGTGCTGGCACGCAAGAGGACGGTGTTGTCCGGCGAGGAGCCCATGCGGTTGTGAAGCCGCGGACGTCGGCGGTGAGAGCCGCCGTGGAGGGGAAGGGAACCGATGGGAGCGGAAATGACCACGCGGATGCCGGAAGAGGCGGACGCGGCGTCGCTGGTCTCACTGGGCGAGATCAAGGAGCTCGCCGAGGTCGGCCGGCCCACGGTCAGCAACTGGCGGCGCAGGTTCGCCAAGGACGCCGTCCGGACGGGAGGCGGCAGGCGTCCGCCGTTCCCCGATCCCGTGGGAGGCAGCGACAGCAGGCCGCTCTTCGACGCCGAGGAGGTGGCGTCCTGGCTGGACCTGCGCCCGATCCCGGACGCCGAGCCCGCCAAGGACGGCACGCTCCCCACCTACGGTGACCGCTTCCGACGAGGCCTGAGGCTGCGCGGACTGGTCGCTCTGCGGTACGAACTGGGCTCAGCGGAACGGCTCATCACCGATGCGCTCGCTGTGTGCGCCATGGCCGGCGAAGGGGGTGACTGGTACCCCGAGGAGCTGCCCGCCGACCTGCGGAAGGACGCGGAGACCGCCGACCCCCGCGTGGTCCGCGTCGTTCGGCAGCTCGTCAGGGAACTCGGCTCACCCGGTGCCGCCGCCGACATGGTGCTGAGTCTGAGCGAGCGCCTGGAGTCGAAGCTCGTCATGGACACAACGCCGCCGGCTCTTGCGGAGCTGATCAGCGCACTGGCCGGTCCGGTGGGCGTCGTCTCATCCGGCTCGAATCCTCCGACCGTGATCAACCTGTGCGCCGGCATCGGGGAGCTGCTGTTCGCACTCGACAGCATCCGTGGACGCGGAGGCATCGTCGCGGTGGAGCCCGATCCCCTGCGCCGCAAGCTCATTCGCTACCGGCTCTTCGCTCACCACCGCACAGCCGTGGACGTCTGCGCGAGTCCCGAGGAGCTGGACACCTTGCGGCCGTGGGAACAGCGCGAGTTCAACCTGGATCCGGAACGCCCTTGGGGCGTCCCTTCCGGTGACGTTGTCCTCGCCGACCCGCCCTATGCCGCGGGGGAGCGGGAGTTCGACGAGGACGGGCCCCTCGCCTGGGCCCTTCAGGCCATGCAACGCCTGAACCCCGACGGCCGGGGTCTGGTCGTCGTACCGTCCTGGACCTTGAGCCGGCCCCGCGGCACGACACCGACACCGAACGCCTGGATGCGTGAGGAGCTGTTGCACAGAGGAGTGGTGGCGGCGGTCATCCAGTTGCCGCGCCGTATTCACCCGTTCCGCACGGGCGCGGAGCACGCGCTGCTCGTGCTGCGCGGCGAGGCGGCACCGGAGAACCGGGGCCGGGTCCTCCTGGTCGACGCCGACCGGATCGCCCGGCGGGTCGGTGGGGCGTGGCCGGCGTACGTCGCCGAGGTTCTGGAAGCCGGGCGGTCACCGGTGGACGAGGAAGCCGGATTCTTCTCCCTCGCGGCAGCCGGACCCAGAGCGGAGAACCTCCTCGACGGCCGCTCGATCCTGCCCGCACACAGGCTCGCGTCGAAGGAACAGGACCTGGACCACTTCTCGGCCACCCGGGACGCACGGCGTGAGGCCGCCGTGGTGCTGCCCCGGCTGAAGGAATGGATCGGCGATCTCGGCATCGCCAGGCGGCCCGCGGACGCCGGGGTGGCGCACCGCAGGGTCGGCGGGTATCTGAGGGCCGGACAACTCAGACTGCTGGCGGGGCACCGGATCCGGGAGTCGGACATCGGGGACGCCGGTCTGATGGTCGTCGGCCGGGAGGAGATACTCGGGGCGCTGCCGCTCGGACAGCGACGGATCACGCTGGAGGATCTGGCCGACTACCCGGCCCAGATCACCGAGCGCGGAGACGTCTTCCTGCTCACCGAGCACGGGGTGCGCACGCGCGTGGACGACGCGGGGGGATGCGTCCTGCTCGCGCCGGTGCAGGGACTGCGGATCCCGGCCTATCAGAAATTCCTGGCCGGGGAAGCCCGACCCGAAGAGGTGTGGATGCGTCCGCATCCGCTGGCCCAGCTGATCGCCGCCCCGCGCAACCAGCAGCGCGGCAGCGGTTCGCTGGTGCGCAGGGTGAGCGTGCGGGACATGGACCTGCCGGAGCTGCCGTCCGAGGAGATCGCCGAGCTGGAGACGATCCTGGCCGAGCTGGAACGCCAGCGCGCGGACGTGCGGCGGCAGCTGGAGGCGCTGGACAGTCTGGCGGGGCGGCTCGCGGCCGGTGTCGCCGACGGGGACCTGACGCTGCGGCGCAGACCCGGCGGTGCATGAGGACGCGGTTGGGCACGACAGCGAGAAGAACGGCGACGCCGGCCACCACGGCGTACGACGAACCACACCACGATCAGGAAAGAAGTGAGGCACCCGTGCCGCCACGGAAGAAGAAGACGGCTGAACCCCAGGACATGAAGAAGGTGTTGTGGGCCGCGGCGGACAAGCTGCGCGGCAGCCTCGACGCCGCCGGGTACAAGCACTTCGTGCTGGGCCTGGTCTTCCTCAAGTACGTCTCCGCCGCCATGGCCGAGAAGAGGACGCAGCTGGAGGCCGAGCTGCGCGAGGAGGGCGGCTGGAGCGAGGAGGACATCCTCGCCACCCTGGAGGAGCGCCGCGAGTACACCGGTTCCGGCATCTTCTACGTCCCGCCGACCGCCCGCTGGGAGAGCGTGCTGGAGCGGGCGAAGGGCACGGTCGAGGGCGACAGCGTCGGCGAGACCATCGACGCGGCGATGCGCGCCATCGAGAAGTTCAACCCCGCGTTGAACCGGACCCTGCCGAAGATCTACAACAGCGGGCAGGTGGACGAGGAACGTCTCGCCGGCCTGGTGAAGCTGTTGGACCGGCTGGTCTTCCAGGAGCAGCTGGGTGAGGACGGCAGGCGCAAGGGCGCGCGGGACCTCATGGGCGAGGTCTACGAGTACTTCCTCGCCGAGTTCGCCCTCAAGGAGGGCCGCAAGGGCGGCGAGTACTTCACCCCCGAGAGCGTGGTGAAGCTCCTGGTCGAGGTCCTGGAACCGCAGCAGGGCGAGCGGGTCTACGACCCCGCGTGCGGCTCGGGCGGCATGTTCGTCCAGGCGGAGAAGTTCATCGAGACGCACGGCGGCAACCCGCTCGACGTCGCCGTCTACGGTCAGGAACTCAACCAGACCACCTGGCAGTTGGCCCACATGAACCTGGCGATCCACGGGGTCGAGGCCAAACTGGGCGACGAGCCGGCCGACACGTTCCGCAACGACCAGCACCCCGAGCTGAAGGCGGACGTGGTCATGGCCAACCCGCCCTTCAACATCTCCGACTGGGGCGGGGAGATGCTCGGCATGGACAAGCGGTGGGTGTACGGGACCCCGCCGGTCGGCAACGCGAACTACGCCTGGCTCCAGCACATGATCAGCAAGCTCGCGCCGGGCGGGCGGGCCGGTGTGGTCCTGGCGAACGGCTCGATGAGCAGCAAGCAGTCGGGGGAGGGGGACATCCGGCGCGCGATCGTCGAGGCGGACCTGGTGGCCTGCATGATCGCCCTGCCGGGGCAGCTGTTCCGGTCCACGCAGATTCCGGCGTGCCTGTGGTTCCTTGTGGAGGGCAAGGGGCGGCACTCGGGGTGGGCGCCGGGGCGTGGGGGGGAGGTGCTGTTCATTGACGCGCGTGAGTTCGGCGAGATGCGGAACCGTACGCTGCGGGAGCTGACCCCGGAGGAGATCGTTGGGCGGATCGGTGGGACGGTGCGGGCGTGGCGGGGCATGGAGGGGGCGGCTTCTTATGAGGACGTACCGGGCTTCTGCGTGAGTGCTTCGCTGAGTGTCATCGAGGAGCACGACTTCGTACTGACGCCGGGGCGGTATGTGGGCGCGGCCGAGGCGGAGGCCGACCCGGATGCGGAGCCGGTGGAGGAGAAGATCGCTCGCCTGACGGCCCTGCTGCGGGAGCAGTTCGCGGAGTCGGAGCGGTTGGCGAAGGTCGTGGACGAGCAGTTGGGGAGGGTGTGATGCAGATCGGCACCTTCACGGTAGAGGAACTGCAACAACGTGGGGCTCTGCTCGTAGAAGATGGGAATCACGGCGAATACCGCCCTCGATCGGATGAGTTCGAGAGCTCCGGAACCTCGTTGGTCAGAGCGACTGACATGCGTGGGGGACGCATCGCTTTTGATGGAACGCAGAAAATCAGCGATGTTGCTCTAGCGCGCATCAGGAAGGGAAGAGGTGCTGACCTTGATGTAATCCTTTCTCATAAGGGGACGGTTGGTAAGGTCTCCTTTGTGCCGAATGGATCGCCTAGATTCGTCTGCTCTCCGCAAACGACTCTCTGGCGTAGTCTCAACCATTCGTTCTTGGATCCGCGTTACATCTACTATTACTTGAAGTCTCCGCAATTCGTTAGTCAGCTTCGTGCGCGAGAGAACGAAACCGACATGGCGGCCTACGTTTCGCTTACACAGCAACGCCAGCTTCTCGTTGAGGTACCCGACGTGCGGGTTCAGCGTGCCATTATCGAAGTGCTCGGTGCCCTGGACGACAAGATCGCGCTCAACGAGCAGAACGCGGAGACGGCCCTGGAGTTGGCGGGCTGCCTGTACCAGCGTGAATCCGCAGAGCATGACCGTTGGACTGAATCGGCTCTCAAGGACACCGCGAAGTGGCTCTCTGGCGGTACGCCGAGGACCAGCGAGCCGAGCTACTGGGCGGGCAATATCCCCTGGATCTCCGCAGCAAGCCTCAAAACTCCATGGCTTTATGCTTCCGAGCGCTCCGTAACTGAACTGGGGGCGCAAAACGGCACCCGTCTCGTGCCGAAGGGGACGATCCTCTTCGTGGTGCGGGGTATGAGCTTGACGACAGAATTCCGGGTTGGAATCGCGCAACGAGAGGTGGCTTTCGGGCAGGACTGCAAGGCGTTGATCCCGCATGCCGGCATTGATCCGGCCACGCTCTTTTTGGCAATCAGGGCGCAGTCGCCGAAGATCCTGGGGATGGTCGATCTCGCCGGACACGGAACCGGACGCCTGGTGACCGAGCGCGTCGCAAACCTTCGGGTGCGGCTTCCGCAAGGGGAAGCCGCAGCAGGGTTTGCCGCACGTGCGGGTGCGCTGATGGACCGCGCAGTTGCCGTGACGAACGAGAACCGCACCCTCGCCGACCTCCGTGACACTCTTCTCCCTCAACTGCTCTCCGGAAAGCTCCGCGTCAAGGATGCCGTTCGTACCGTCGAGGAGGTTGTATGACCGCAGGTGTCGAGCCGCCGCTCGGTGAGCCTTCGATAGACCGGCTCACTGAGAAGGAGTTGGAGCTGCACGCGCTCGAACTGCTGGCTGAGTACGGATGGGAACACATCTCGGGACCCGAACTGGGGCCGGCGTATGGTGTGCGGGCGGACTGGGACGATCTCGTCCTGCGTCCGCGTCTGGTCAAGGCGATCCGCAACCGGTACCCGCGTCTGCCCGAGCACGTCGCCGAGGACGCCGCTACTGAGCTACTGCGCTTGCACACCAAGAACGATCTGCGAGAGAACCACCGCTTCTACGAGCGCCTGACGGCCGGTGTCCAAGTTCCCTACGAAGACGCCGCCACCGGCGAGACGCGGCACGTCACCATCCGTCCCATCGACTTCGGCGACCCGCACGGCAACGACCTCGTCGCCGCCTCCCAGGTACGGGTGCGCAGTACCAAGAACCGGACCTTCGTCTTCGACATCGTCCTGTACGTCAACGGCCTGCCCCTCGCCGTCTTCGAGCTGAAGAAGGCCGACAGCAACGACAGCGCCCGTACCGCCTACGACCAGCTTCAGGGCTACCGGCGTGAGCTGAAGGAGAGCGGTACCTTCTCCACGCTCCTGGTCACCCTCGTCTCCGACGGGGTCACCGCCCGCATGGGCACCCCGTTCACGCCCTGGCAGCACATGGCCCCCTGGCATGCCGACGAGCACGACGTCATGCTCCGCAAGGACGAACGGCAGGACGGCCGTGCCCTGGAGCGGATGCTCTACGGCGCCTTCGAGCCCGTTCGCTTCCTGGACCTGATCGCCAACTTCCTGTCCTACTCGGCCCCGGAGTGCGGCTCCGTCGACACGGTGAAGCTCGCCAAGGCCCACCAGTACATCGCCGTCAACGCCGCGGTGCGAGCCACCGAGTCCGCCGTGGCCACCGACGGCCGGGCAGGTGTGGTCTGGCACACGCAGGGTGCCGGCAAGAGCGAGGAGATGCTGTTCTACGTAGGCAAGGCGGCACGTAGCCCTGAGCTGGCCAAGCCGACCTTCGTCCTCCTCACCGACCGCATCGACCTGGACACCCAGCTGCACAAGACCTTCGTCACCAGCCGCACCCTGGAGAAGATCACCGGGGCTCCGGAGAAGGCGGACGACGCCGACCAGTTGCGTCAACTCCTCACGCGGCAGGCCGGCGGGGTCATCTTCACCACGCTCCAGAAGTTCCGTCTCACCCCGGAGGAGCGGGCAGCCGGTGTCAGGCATCCGCTCGTCTCCCCGCGTCGTGACGTGATCGTTGTCGTCGACGAGGCGCACCGCAGCCACTACGACTTCATCGACGGTTATGCCCGCAACCTGCGTGACGCCCTGCCGAACGCCACCTTCATCGCCTTCACCGGCACGCCCATCGAGAACCGGGTGGGCAGCACCCGGGGTGTGTTCGGCGAAGACATCCACACCTACGACCTCACCCAGGCCGTGGACGACGGGGCGACCGTCCCCGTCTTCTACGAACCGCACCTCGTCAAGGTGGACCTGCCCGCCGACGCCGACCTCGATGACCTCGACGCCCGTGCCGAGGGCCTGGTAGAGGGGTTGTCGGAGGAGGAGAAGCGCAAGGCCCGTCGACAGTTCGGGGAGTACGAGAGCCTGATCGGTTCCCCAGAGCGGATCAGGGAACTGGCCGGGAAGCTGCTCGACCACTGGGACGCGCGCAGCAGCGAGATGGTCAAGCTCACCGGTCACCGGGGCAAGGGGATGATCGTCTGCGCGTCGCGGGTCATCGCCGCCCGGCTCTTCGAGGAGATCATCCGTCGGCGGCCGGACTGGGCGGGCGAGCGCGATCCCAAGACGCACCTGCTGACGGACGACACCGGCCGGATCAGGGTGGTGTTCACCGGTAACCCCGCCAAGGACACCGAGGAAATCGCCGACTACGTCCGCACGTCCACCCAGCTCAAGGAGATCCAGAAGCGGGTGACCAATCAGGACGATCCCCTGGAGCTGGTCATCGTCCAGTCCCTGTGGCTGACCGGCTTCGATGCGCCGCCGCTCCACACTCTCTACCTCGACAAACGCATGCGCGGCGCGGCCCTGATGCAGGCCATCGCCCGCGTCAACCGCACCTGGCCGGGCAAGCCGTCCGGTCTGGTCGTCGACTTCCAGGGTGTGATCCGGGAGATCAAGGAGGCGCTGGCCGAGTACTCCGAGCAGGACCAGGAGCACCGGATGCTCGGCGCGGACCTCCAGGAGGCCGTGAAGCTCGTACGGGAGAGCCACCAGCACCTCGACGCCCTCCTCGCCGGCTGCGCCTGGCGGAGCACGCGCGACGCGGGCGGGCCCAGGGCCTATCGGGAAGCCCTGAGGGAGGCACTGGAGTTCCTGATCACCCCGGAACCAGGACTGGAACCCGGTAAGGCCACCCGCAGGCAGCAGTTCATGCACCACGCCAACGTGCTGCGTCAGGCGTTCTCCCTCTGCCCGACCGACCGGCGGGTGCAGGACCGGCTCCCCGACATCCGCTTCTTCGAGGCCGTGCGCACCTCGCGCGAGAAGTACGCCATGGACGAGAAGGAGGAGCAGGGCCTCGCCACGGCCGCAGACCTGCGGCTGGTGATCGCACAGTTCAACGAGTCCCTCGTCGCCTCCGACGGCGTGGTGGACATCTACGACGCCGCCGGTCTGACCAAGCCCGATCTGTCCCACCTGGATGACCGGGTCCTGCGCGACCTCCAGAACAGCAAGCACCCCAACCTCGCCATCGCGGCACTGCGGCGCACGCTGATGAAGGAGATCAAGGACGCCTACCCCAACAACATCACCCGTCAGGAGACCTTCACCAAGAAGATGAAGACCGCCATGAACCGATACACCAACGGCCTGCTCACGGCCGCCGAGTTCATGAAGTTCCTGGTGGAGCTGGCGCGGGAGGTGTCGGCCGACCGGGGCAGGGCGAGGAAGCTCGGCCTGACCGAGGACGAACTCGCCTTCTACGACGCCCTGGCCGCCGATCCCTCCGTGCTGGAGGAGATGGAGGACAGTGTTCTCGCGAAGATCGCGCACGAGTTGTACGAGCAGATCCGCAAGGACGTCACGGTCGACTGGAAGGTGAAGGAGCAGGCCCGGGACCGGATCATGGCCCGCGTGCTCCGCCTGCTGCGGAAGCACGGGTACCCGCCGGGCAAGCAGCCCGATGCGATCGAGCGGGTGCTGAAGCAGGCGGAGGAGATGGCGGAGGGGTTGGCCTGAGTGCTCAGACGTGCGGCCTGTACTCGTGACATCGGGTACAGGCCGCGCGCATTTACTTCGTCAGCGTTCGACTGCGTACGGCAGGAAGGCCGACCAAGCGGCTGAGGTGAGATCGAGGCGAGGGCCTGCGGGGTTCTTGGAGTCGCGGACGAAGACGTGACTCTCGTCCGGGGTGGCCACCTCAACACAGTCGGGACCGCTGGACGTGCTGTAGCTGCTCTTTATCCACTCCAGCTTCATGTCTCTCCAAGCACTTTCTCGATGAGGGCCATCGACTCCCGGGGGCTGAGAGCCTGTGCCCGGATGATTCCATACTGGATGTCCAGGAGCTGCACCTCTTTCGGCTCCGCGATCACGCGACTGATGTGCGCCACCTCGACATGACCGACCGTGGTGCCGTCCCCGAGCCTGAGCAACCTGAACGAGCCGTCGAGCCCCGAGTTCTCCTCGCGGTTCAGAGGCAGTACCTGAAGGTCGACGTTGCGGAACGCGCAGACTTCCAACAGCCGTTCGAGTTGCCCACGCATCACCATCTTGCCGCCGATGGGCCGACGAAGCGTCGACTCGCATTGGACAAAACTGAAGAGGGCCTGGGCTGTCGTATCGCCGACGATCTCCTGTCGTGCCACGCGGGCCGACACCTGCTGTTCCAACTGGTCGGCGGTGAAGGGCGGACGGCGGGCGCTGAGCACTGCCCGTGCATACTCCTCGGTCTGCAGCAGCCCATGGACGACAGAGTTGTTGTAGGCGCACAGCTCCGTGGCCTCCGCCTCCAGGTTCTTCAAGTCCCGTACCTTCTTCGGATACCGGATCTCCGCCACGTCCTTCTTCATTGCGGCGATCTTGCCGCCCGCCCCCAGCACCTCATCCGCCGCGTCCAAGTACTCCGGCCGGGGAATCCGCCGCCCTCGCTCCACGCAGGAGACCGTCTCCTCCCCGTACTTGATCGCCGCTCCGAGCTCCGCCTGGGTGAGGCCGGCCGCCTCCCGCCACAGCTTCAACTGCCGTGTGACCGTACGCATCACGGCCCCGGCCTCTTCGTCGTCCAGCCCCGCTTCCCACTCACCCATGTTTCGCCGCCTCCCGTCGCGCGCCCTTCCCCGGACCAACTCCGGCCGCCCGAGCCCGGTCACCCCGGGCAGGGCGGACAAAAACCGGACGCCTGGCGTACAGCCGTCGGCCGTACGAGCTGCCCGTATTCACAGTGTGCACACGCATGAGCACACTGTGTTGCGAGAATCTGGAACTCCGCATCGCGGACAGAGGAAGGACTCCCATGACGACACTCGCCCCCGAAACCCCCTGGGCGCTGCGCCTGGTCACCGACCGGCTGCCGGTCGGGCCGCCGCCGTACGCGACCGTGACGCTCGACCCCGTCACGCAGACCGCCCGCTACACCGACACCACCGGGCGGCCGGTCGAGATGGGCAAGCACGGGACGTCGAAGACGGCCGTCACCGCCTCCGTGTCCGGGGGCGGTGACGGGAACGGCCCGCAGTCCCAGACGCAGGACGACAGCACCACCGACTACGAATCGGACTGACCGATGGCCTCCACCGTCCTGGTCGTCACCGCCCTGGAGGACGTCACCGCGGACCTGGTCGTCGCCGCGCTGAACGCGCGAGAGGTGCCCGTCGTCCGAGTCGACCCCGCCGACATCGGCCCCGCCCTGACGTTCGGCTTCCGTGTCGACGCGGAGCGTCCGGCGTGGCGCGGGCGACTGCGTACGGCGAGCCGGGAGGTGGAGCCGGGGGAGGTGGCGGCGGTGTACTACCGCCGCCCCACTCCGTACGGCACCCGGTTCGCGCATCTGCCCCGGCAACAGCGGGACTTCGCCGCCGCCGAGGCACGGCACGGGCTCGGCGGCGTCCTGAACGCCCTGTCCGGCGCCCGGTACGTCAACCACCCGGCCGCGGTGGCCCGTGCGGAGTCCAAGCCCGCCCAGCTCCGCAGGCTCGCCCGGCTCGGCCTGAGGATCCCGCCGACGTTGATCACCAACGACCGTATGGCGGCACGTGAGTTCGCCGCCGCCCACGGCCCTGTCGTCTGCAAGGCGTTCCGTGGTCTGCCCGCCGGTGACGACGGGCAGGCCGGGGCGATCTGGACCCAGCGGGTCGACCCGGGGACCTTCGACGACACCCTCGCCGTGACCGCCCACCTGTTCCAGGCCGAGGTCCCCAAGACCGGTGACGTACGCGTCACCGTGATCGGCCGCCGTGTCTTCGCCCAGCGGATCGCCGCACCCGACGGCGCGCTGGACTGGCGCCGGGGCGACTGGGAGGCCCTGCTCCACGCCCCGATCACCGTGCCGCCGCCTGTCGTGGCGGCACTGCACTCCTACCTGGCCTCGTTCGGTCTCGTCTTCGGCTGCTTCGACTTCGCGCTCACCGGTGACGGGGACGACCCGGAACACTGGACGGCGATCGAGTGCAACCCGAACGGACAGTGGGGCTGGCTGCCCGACGCCGACGACATGACCGAGGCGTTCGCCGACCTTCTCACCGTGGAAAGGAAGGGCTGTTCATGACGATGCCCGTAGACCTCGACACCGATGCCGCGCGGCTGCGCGCCGTCATGGCGGAGGACCTCGCCGTACGCGGGGCGCTGGACGATCCGGCCTGGCGGGCGGCCGTCGAGACGGTGCCCCGGCACCGGTTCGTGCTCGGCTTCTACCTGCCCGGCGAGGAGCGGGACGGGCAGGGGCTGACCGTGTGGCAGCCGGTCACCGCCGCGCTCGACCACGGGCGCTGGCTGGCCGCCGCGTACTCCGACACCACGCTCGTCACGCAGTTCGACGGCGACGAACCCGACTGGGGGAACCCGGCCGAGCGGCACGGAGGAGCCCCGACCTCGTCCTCCACCCTGCCGTCGCTCGTGGTGCGGATGTGGGCCGACGCCGATGTCCGGGAGGGGCACACGGTGCTGGAGATCGGCACGGGGACGGGGTACTCGACCGCGCTCGCCTGCGAACGCCTCGGATCGGCGGGTGTGACGAGCGTCGAGGTGGACCCGCACCGGCTGGAGCGGGCCGCGAGCGCGCTGCACGGCTGCGGTCACACACCCACCCTCGCGGTCGCGGACGGGCTGTACGGGTACTGGCCCGAGGCCCCGTTCGACCGGATCGTCGCCGCTTGCTCCTTCCGGGCCGTGCCCCCGGCCCTGATCGCCCAGACCCGGCCGGGCGGAAAGATCCTGCTGACGCTCTCCGGCTGGCTCTACGGGTACGCCCGTGTCCTGCTCACCGTCGCCGGTGGCGGCACCGCCGAGGGGCGTCTGCTGGGTGGCACGGTCTCCTTCATGTCGGCGCGTACGCACGCGGCGCCGGCCTTCGGCAACCCCGCCCACTGGGCGGCCCGGCTGCCAGGGGAGGCGCGAGTCGCCCGGCACGGTCCCGAGCGGATCACCGCCGCGACCGAGGAGGCCTTCCACCTGCGCTTCCTCGCGCAGAGCGCCGTACCCGATGCCCAACTGGCCGCCGTCGGCGATGTCCTGCATCTGATCGACGTGGTGAGCGGGTCGGCCGCCGCGCTGACGCCGGACGGTGACGGTGGCTGGCGGGTGCGGGAGGGAGGTCCGGTGCGGTTGTGGGGACGGGTCGAGCGCGTTCTCGACGCCTACGACACGGCAGGGCGGCCGGGAGTGGAGACCTTCACCCTGTGCGTCCACGACGGCGGACAGCACCTGCGACACCCGCACGTGCCCTGCCTTCCGCTGTCGTCGCCATGAAGGCGGCCTGGACGGAGCCGGACAGCCCCCGGTCGCACGGGCCACTCGCCTTCACAACAGGCGCATGGCTGAACACGCTGAGTGACATGAATCGAGGAATCGCCACACCGCGCACCCCGCTCCATCAGTTCACCGTGCCGCTCTCCGCCACCCGCCGGGGCGCCCGACTCGCCCGCCTGCTCGCCGGCGAACAACTGGTCGCCTGGGGATTGCCGTTGGATCCGGCCCGGCTGATCGTCGCGGAGCTCGCAGCGAACGCTGTCGTGCACGGGCGTGTGGCAGGCCGGAGTTTCCGGCTCGGTCTCACCGTCACGGCGCCCGGCACCCTGCGCATCGAGGTCACCGACCCCCGGGGCGATCAACTGCCCCCGCAGGAGCGGGCGGACGACGGGGCGGACCCCGCCGAATCCGGGTACGGCCTGCTCCTGGTCGAGGAGCTGGCCCACCGCTGGGGCGTACGGACGGGCCCGGTGCCGTGCAAGACCGTGTGGGCCGAGCTGGAGCTCGGTTCAGCGGGTGGCTGATGCCAGGGCGGTGCGGAGGAGGTCGCGGGAGGTCGCGTCGTAGGCGATCAGGCGGATCTCGGCGAGCGAGGTGGGGGTGGCGGTGAGGGGCGTGGCGGCGATCCGCGCGGCCTCGGCCGCCGGGTAGCCGTAGACGCCGGTGGAGATCGCAGGGAACGAGATGCTGGTGGCGCCGAGTTCGTCGGCGACCTCCAGGCAGCGGCGGTAGCAGGAGGCCAGTGTCTCCGCCTCGCCGTGGCCGCCGCCGTCCCACCCCCCCGTCCGGATCAGCCGCCCTGGCCCGCGCTGCCGATCGGGCCGACCTTCACGGGGGTGCCGGAGCCGTCCGTGACGGGGAGCGACGCGGCGCCGGGCCAGTCGAGGGTGACCGACTTCGTCTCGTTCGGCGGGGTGACCACCAGGCCGGTGATGCGGACGCCGGAGCCGCCGGTGTCGTTGGCGGGGTAGGAGACGTAGAAGGAGACCGACTCGCCGTCCTTCAGGGTGGTCGTCCGAGCCGGCTCGCCCGCGCGCTCCGCGGAGACCGTGCCCGCGTTCGTCTTGAGGTCCACACCCGCGAACCCTCCGACCGAGCAGTCGTGGCCGCCGCCGTTGGTGAACGTCACCGCCACGGTGTTGAGCTCGTCGCCGTCGATGGTGCTGTCCTGCGCCTTGATGTCCAGCTCGTCGGTGCGGCACTTGTCGGCTGCGGCCGGTTCCTCCGCGGCCGGTTCCTTCGCCTCGCCCTGCGCCGAGTCGTCCGAGCCCTCGGTGGAGGAGGCGGACGGCTTGCTCTGGTCCACGGCGGCGGCCGCGTCGTCGTTCTGGCAGGCGGTGAGCGAGAGACCCGCGACGACGGCCAGGGCTGCGATGGTGAGCTTGTTGACGCGCATGGTGTCTTCCTCGGTGTAGGTCGGGCGTTTCTGACCTTCAAGAGGAGGCCGGTGAGAGGCGCGTTTCGTCCAACTGTCTGCTGCTACGCCGCTGTTACCCCTGTTACACACCGCCCGCAATCGTCATTCGCACGTAGGGCCGGGAGGCGAGGGTGAGGGCGATCGATGTCGCGGCCAGGGCGGTGATGGTGGTGGCCGGGGTGACGTACTGGGCCAGGGCGCCTGCCAGTGCCGCGCCTATGCCCTGCCAGGTCATGCGGCCGGCCGATTCGACGCCCTGGACCTGGCCGTGGACCTCGGCGGGGGTCACGGCGAGGAGGCGTTCCTGGAGCGGGAGCGTGGCGGCGAAACCGGCGCTCGCGAGGAACACGGCGGTCGTCGCCAGGAGTAGCGGTGGGTGGAGGGCGAACAGCAGGTAGGGGGCGGCGAGGAGGAGGCGCAGCGGGAACGCGCAGCGGGCGCGGGCGGCGGGGGTGAGCAGGCGGCCCACGGTCAGGTCGCCTAGGAGCATGCCCGCGGAGCCTGCGGCCAGGAGGATTCCGGCGTGGCCGGGGGCGTAGGAGATGAACAGGGCCTCGCAGCCGACGATCAGGCCGTTGGGGACCCATAGGTTGAGCAGCAGGGCGCGCGGGCCCCCGCGGGACAGGAGGGTGCTGTTCGTGGTCCAGGTCTGGCGCAGGCCGGGGCGGCGGGGCGGGCGGATCGAGTGGTCCCGGACGGTCGCCGCGACCACGGCCAGTCCCGCGCCGGTCAGGGCCGTCGCGGTGAGGAACACCTCCTGCGGGGTCAGGTGGCGCAGGAGTGCGGCGCCCAGCGCGTAGCCGAGGACGGCCGTGCCGCCCGAGGTGATGTTCATCAGGGAACGGGCGGTGACGTACGCGGTGGCCGGCACGACCTCGGCGAGCAGGCCCATGCGGGTGCCAGTTCCGAGGGACTGGAAGAAGCCCAGGACCAGGAGGAGGGCGAAGCGGGCGGTCAGGGGGAGTCCGGGGATCGCCTGCGCGGCCACGCCCAGCAGCGAGACGCACTGGAGCGCGACGAGGGTGCGGCGGGGGCGGTTCCCGTCCGCGACCGACATCAGCGTCATCGCGCCGAGCACGGTCGCGAAGGTGGCGCCGTACATGCTCACGGCCGTCAGGAACGGGGAGCCGGTCCGCCGGTCGACCAGCGTGGCGAGCGCGAAGCCCGACAGCGTGCTCGCGGCGACCGTGAGCGTGAAACTCACGTACAGGCCGGCGAACTCCCGGTTGCGGAGCAGGGCGCGGTAGGTGGTGGGCGAGGAAGTGTCGGATGGCATGAAAAAAGCCTCCGGACGCTTCCGCCGGGGCGGGCGCCGAAGGCCGACATGTACATTCTAGCGCCCCGCGACCTCAGCCGAGACGGCGGATCGGGGTGCCGGACAGGTAGGCCTCGATGTTCTCGATCGCCTGGGTGTAGTACGTGCGGTAGTTGAGGTGGGAGACGTAACCGAGGTGGGGGGTCGCCAGGAGGCGGGGTGCGGTGCGCATCGGGTGGTCGGCGGGGAGGGGTTCCGTGTCGAAGACGTCCACCGCCGCTCCGGCGATACGGCCCTCGTGCAGTGCCGGGAGCAGTGCGTCCTGGTCGACGAGGGCCGAGCGGGAGGTGTTGATCAGGTAGGCGGTCGGCTTCATCAGGGAGAGTTCGGGGGCGGCCAGGAGGCCCCGGGTGGTGTCGCCCAGGACCAGGTGGAGCGAGACGTAGTCGGCCGTGCTGAGCAACTCCTCCTTGGAGGGAGCGAGTTCCACGCCCGCCTCGTCCGTACGCTCCTTCGTGAGGTGCGGGCTCCACGCCGTGACCTCCATGCCGAAGGCGAGCCCGACCCGCGCCACCCGGCTGCCGATCTTCCCCAGCCCGAGCAGACCGAGCCGGCGGCCGTGCAGGTCGGCGCCGACCGTCGACTGCCAAGGGCCGTTCTCGCGCAGGGCGTTGTTCTCCGTGACGAGGCCCCGGGCGAGTCCGAGCAGCAGCGCCCAGGTCAGCTCCACCGGCGGGGTGGGGAAGCTCTGGGTGCCGGACACCGTGACACCGTGCCGCTCGGCGGCCGCGTAGTCGATGACCGAGTTGCGCATGCCGGACGCGACGATCAGCCTCAGCCGGGGGAGCCGGTCCAGCAGGGAGGCGGGGAAGGGGACACGCTCGCGCAGGGTCACCACGATGTCGAAGTCCGCGAGAGCCGCGGCCAGTTCGTCCTCATCGGTGAGGTGCTCGGTGAAGGGCGTCACCTCCACTCGGTCCCGGAGGGGGCTCCAGTCGGCGATCGTGGTGGCGACGTTCTGGAAGTCGTCGAGCACGGCACAGCGAAGCAGCACAGCAGTCCTTCCCAAGGGGCCAGTGCCTCCGCCACGGCTCGGGCGAACGCCTCCGGATTGTCCAGCATGATGGTGTGCCCGCAGTCGGGGACCGGCACCACCGACACACCCGCGGCCGTCAGCCCGTCCGCGCCGGGGAACGGGCCGTCCGCCGCACTCGCTGCAGCTGCGGGCAGTCGTGCCGCTGGGGCGATGGGGGAGGGTGGGCGCAGCGGCACCCCCTTGAGCGGGGCCGGCGCACGCCCACGCCCGTCCAGCAGGCACCCGGGGTGGCTGTTGAGCGGGGGGACGTCGCGCAGCCCGGCGCCGGCGGGGTGCCGTCGCGCCCACCCGTGCCGCCCTGCGGCACGCCTGCCCGCGGCTGGGCGGAGTGCGTAAGCCGTGCGGCGCGCGGGGTGCGGGGTGCGGAAGCCTTGCGGCGCGCGGCGCGGGCCGACTCCGCGTCGGCAAACGCATGGGAGGGGCGGGCGTAGCGTAGTGGTATGACGACGTACGGATCCTTTCCCGGCACGCGGCCCCGGCGTCTGCGTACCACCCCCGCCATGCGGCGCATGGTCGCCGAGACCCGGCTGCACCCCGCCGACCTCATCCTCCCGGCCTTCGTCCGCGAGGGCGTGAGCGAACCCGTGCCGATCGAGGCCATGCCCGGCGTCGTACAGCACACCCGCGACAGCCTGAAGAAGGCGGCGGCGGAGGCAGTGGCGGCCGGGGTCTCCGGGATCATGCTGTTCGGCGTGCCGGAGGAGTCCAAGAAGGACGCCGTCGGCACGCCCGGCACCGACCCGGACGGAATCCTCCAGGTCGCCCTGCGCGACGTACGCGCCGAGGTCGGCGACGACCTGCTCGTCATGTCCGACCTGTGCCTCGACGAGACGACGGACCACGGGCACTGCGGGGTCCTCGACGAGCAGGGCCGCGTCGACAACGACGCCACGCTCGAACGGTACGCCGAGATGGCCCAGGTCCAGGCCGACGCGGGCGCCCACATCGTCGGCCCCAGCGGGATGATGGACGGGCAGATCGGCGTCGTCCGCGACGCCCTCGACCAGATCGGCCGTGAGGACGTCGCGATCCTCGCCTACACCGCCAAGTACGCCTCCGCCTTCTACGGCCCGTTCCGAGAGGCCGTCGGCTCCTCGCTCAAGGGCGACCGCAAGACGTACCAGCAGGACCCGGCGAACGTCCGTGAGTCGATGCGCGAACTGGCGCTCGACCTGGAGGAGGGCGCCGACCTGGTGATGGTGAAGCCGGCGGGTCCCTATCTGGACATTCTCGCGCGGGTCGCGGACTCGGTGGACGTGCCGGTGGTGGCGTACCAGATCTCCGGTGAGTACTCGATGATCGAGGCCGCCGCCGAGAAGGGGTGGATCGACCGGGACCGGGCGATCCACGAAGCGCTGACCGGCATCAAGCGGGCCGGGGCGCGCAACATCCTCACCTACTGGGCCACCGAAGTGGCCCAGAGGCTGGGTGCCGCTCAGTAGGTGCGGCGGGCTCAGTAGGTGAGTGCGTCGGCCATCGACTGCTGCCAGTACGTCACCGCCATGCTGCTGTCGTAGTACACACCGTCCGCCGGCAGGCCGGGGACGGCCGACGGGCCGCCGTCGCTGTTCGGGGTCCTGCCCTGGAAGGCGACGGTGAGCTTGTGGGCGGTGTCGCCGCCGTCGCCGCTGCCGTCGGCGGCCGACAGCAGCACACCCGCGTACGCCGTCTCGCCCGGTGCGAGGGTGACCACGGCCTGCGGCTTCGACGCCTCGATCGGCTGCGGCACCCACTGCATCTCGTCGAACCGGAGCACCGGGTAGTAGGTGAGGTCGCAGGTCTTCGAACCCGAGTTCTTGACCGTGATCAGCATGTGGTTGACGGGGCGGGGGACCGGGCGGGCGTCGACGGTGGTGTTGGAGCCGTTGCAGGAGACGCGGTTCTCCGGGGCGTTGTCGTCCTTGTCTCCGGTGCTGGTGCCGGTGCCGGTGCCGGTGCCGGAGCCTCCGGCGCCCTTGTTTCCGCCGTTCTTGCCCCCGCCGGCCTGGGCCGGGTCGTTCGCGGTGGTGTCCTCCTTCGAGGGGGCCTTGGCGGAGTCCGACGGCGTGTCCGTGGTCGCCGACGCGCTCGGCTGGGACGTGCCGGTGCCCGCGCCTTCGTCCTCGGTGCCCGTGCCGTCCTCACAGGCGGTGAGGGCGAGGGCGGCGAGGGCGGCACCGGTGGCGGCGAACAGACGGATGCGGGACTTGCGCATGGCGAATTCCTTTGCGTCGACAAGGGGTTCGGCACTACCGCTCGACCGGTGACCGGGAGCGGCGTGCTTGGATGACCAGAGCTTGTCCGGTGATTCGTCCCGACCGCCAGGCCTGACGGACCATCCGGGACGCTGGAACGCTCGAACCACTGTTGACCTGGGGAAACGAACGTTCCCTGGAACGGTGGAATGGGATACGGGGTGGGAGGAACGGTGTCGCGGGACACGGCAGCGGCGGAGTTCGCCGCGCGGTTGAGGGCGCTGAAGGAACGGTCCGGGCTGAGCTACGGGGTGCTCGCCAAACGGCTCCATATGAGTACGTCGACCCTGCACCGCTACTGCAACGGCGACGCGGTACCGAACGAGTACGCCCCGGTGGAACGGCTGGCCCGGCTGTGCAAGGCCGGCCCCGAGGAACTGGTCGCACTGCACCGGAGCTGGGTGCTGGCGGACGCGGTACGGGGGCGGAAGGGGGCGCCCGCGCCTGCGCCTGCCGGCGAGCCG
This sequence comes from Streptomyces sp. NPDC048584, assembly GCF_043199595.1. NCBI lineage: Bacteria > Bacillati > Actinomycetota > Actinomycetes > Kitasatosporales > Streptomycetaceae > Streptomyces > Streptomyces sp. NPDC048584. The sequence goes on along the minus strand of NZ_JBICWF010000017.1, from coordinate 146,457 downwards.
GGGGCGGATGCGGCGGCCGGGGGGCGGGAAGCGGGCGGCGCCCCTTCGGCAGGCGACCCTTCGGCGGACGGACAGTGGGCATCCGGGCAGGCGGACGCCGAGCGCGTGGAGGGGGTGAGCCGGGAGGCGGGCCCCCCGGATTCGGCGACCGAGGGGACTTCCGGTTCGGGAACCCCGAGGTCGGGGACTCCGGCCCCTGGGCCCTCGAGGGCCGGAGCCCCGGCGGGGGAGGCTCCGGAGGTGGGGGCCTCGGGGACGGGAGCCCCGGTGGGGGAGGTCTCAGAGGCGGGGACTCCGAGGTCGGGGACTCCGGCCCCCGGGCCCTCAAGGGTTGGAGCCCCGGTGGGGGAGGCTCCGGAGGTGGGAGCCCCGGCGGGGGAGGTCTCAGAGGCGGGGGTCCCGGAGGCGGGAATCCCGGAGGTGGAGGCCCCTGGGGCGGGGGCTCCGGAGGTGGGGGCCCCGGAGGCGGGAATCCCGGTGGGGGAGGTCTCAGAGGTGGGGGCCCCGGCAGGGGAGGACGGTCCGGGCCCCGGGACCGGGGAGGACGACGGTGTCCCCGTGGTCACCGGTCCCGGGGCGGCCCGTGTCCGGCCCCGCCGTCGTACCCGTACCGCCGTCCTCGCGGGGATCGCCGTCGCCGCCGTGCTCGGCGGGGTCACGCTTGCTCTGGGGCTGCCGGACGGCGGTGGCGACGGCGGCGGAGGCGACCGGAAGGACCCGGTGGGCGCCGCGACCCTCGATGCCGGGGCGGGCCGGGACAAGGACGTCACCGCGTCCCCGTCGCCCTCCGCCTCCCCCAAGGTCTCCGCGTCCCCCTCCGCCAAGGACAAGGACGCCCCCCGCGCCCCGGCCGACCCGCCCAGCACCCCTGCGGACGACGGCGACCCGGACGTCGTACCGCTGACCGTGCAGGCCGACCCGTATGTGTGGGAGAGCCCCTGCGTGCAGCGGTATCTGATCAACAGGCCCGCGGGTGAGGTCGAGCCGCCGCCCGTCGAGCAGGGCGCGCCCGCGTGGGTCAGCGCGTTCGGGGCCGTCTCCTCGGACGAACAGTATCTGCGGCTCACCGTGCAGGGGACCGGCGACGAGACGGTGGTCGTGAAGGGGCTCACCGTGCGGGTGGCGGGCAAGCGGTCGCCGCTCGCCTGGAACGACTTCGCCATGGGCTACCCCGGCGTCGGCTGCGGCGGCGGCGTGCCCACCCGTTCCTTCACCGTCGCCCTGGACGCCGCCCGGCCGGCCCTCACCCCGGAGGCCGGGCACCAGGACTTCCCGTTCAAGGTGAGCGAATCCGACCCGGAGATCTACTACATCACCGCCGACGCCTCGGCGTACGACGTCAGTTGGTACCTGGAGCTGGAGTGGTCCAGCGGCTCCCGCAGCGGCACCCTCACCGTCGACGACAAGGGGCGCCCCTTCCGCACCAGCGGCAACAACGGGCGCCCGGCGTACGAGTTCCCGCTGGGCGGCGAGGAGTGGGTCCCGGAGGGCACCACGACGCTCGAATAGCCGACCGTGCGGACCGGGCACCACCAAGTCCGGCCGCACGTTAGGTTGTTGAACATCGGCCCGACGATCGAACATCAGGGAGACACCCATGACCGGAGACGCCCTCAGTCAGGATCCCGCCGAGCTGCAGCGGCGGATCGACAGCAGCAAGGCGCATCCGGCCCGGGTCTACGACGTGTTCCTCGGCGGCAAGGACCACTACCCGGCGGACCTGTCGGCGGCGGCCGCCGGCCTCGCGGCCAACCCGCGCGGATTCCTCGACGTGCGCCACAACCGGGACTTCCTGCGCCGCGCGGTGAACACGCTGGTCACCGAGGACGGCATTCACCAGTTCCTCGACATCGGCACCGGCCTGCCCACCGCCGAGAACGTGCACCAGATCGCCCAGCGCGTCGCCCCCGACTCCCGCGTCGTCTACGTCGACAACGACCCGGTGGTGCTGACCCACGCGCGCGCCCTGCTCACCAGCGGCCCCGAGGGACGTACGGACTACATCGACGCGGACCTCAAGGACCCCGCCGTCATCCTCGAACAGGCGGCCAAGACACTGGACTTCGACCAGCCGATCGCCCTGTGCCTGGTCGCCGTCCTGCACTTCGTCGAGGACGAGCAGGCCTACCCGATCGTGCGCGAACTCGTCGACGCGCTGCCCTCCGGCAGTCGCGTGGTGCTCAGCCATCTCACCGAGGACCTCAACCCCGAGAACATCCGGGCAGTGCAACGGACGTACACCGAGCGCGGGTTCACCTTCGTGCTGCGCACCCGGGCGGACGTGGAACGGTTCTTCACCGAGAACTCCCTGGACATCCTGGACCCGGGCGTGGTCCCCGTGCACCACTGGCACCCCGACCACGCCGCTCCCGTCCCCGAGCGCCCCGAGGACTCCTACCTGGAGCGCCTCGACCCCATCGAACGGGTCCGCTACGAGGACATCAACGACGTGACCGACGCCGACATCAACGTCTACGGAGCCGTCGCCACGAAGGCCTGAGACCTCCGCCGCGGAGCGACGGACGAGCGCGGCCCGTCCCCCGGGGGGAAGGACGGGCCGCGCTCGCTTGTCGTACGCAGGGCAGTCAGAGCCGCTCGGGCGTCCTGATGCCCAGCAGGGCCATGCCCCGGTGCAGTGTGCGGGCCGTGAGGTCGCACAGGAACAGCCGGTTCTCCACCTGCTCCGGCGAATCCGCCTTCAGCACCGGGCACTTGTCGTAGAACGACGTGTACAGCGACGCCAACTGGTACAGATACGCGGCCAGTTTGTGCGGCGCGTACTCCGCCGCCGCCTCGAAGACCGTGTCCCCGAACGCGTCCAGGTGCAGTCCCAGCGCGCGCTCCGCCTCGTGCAGCCCCAGCTCCGGGTGAGCGGCGGGGCGGACCTCGCCGGCCTTGCGGAGGATGGACTGGATACGGGCGTACGCGTACTGCAGGTAGACGGACGTGTCACCGTTGAGCGAGACCATCTGGTCCAGGTCGAACTTGTAGTCCCGGTTCGGCGACGTCGACAGGTCCGCGTACTTCACGGCCCCGATACCGACCTGCGTGGCCCGCTCCTGGATCTCGTCCTCGGTGAGATCCCGCGCCTTCTCCCGCACGACCTCGGCCGCCCGCTGCACCGCCTCGTCCAGCAGGTCCTCCAGCCGTACGGTCTCACCCGCACGCGTCTTGAAGGGCTTGCCGTCCGCGCCGAGCACCGTGCCGTAGGCCATGTTGTGCGCGGTGACGTCGTCGCCGAGCCAGCCGGCCCGGCGGGCGGTCTCGAAGACCATCCTGAAGTGCAGCGACTGGCGCACGTCGACGACGTACAGCAGCGTGGTCGCGTCCAGGTCCTGGACCCGGTTGCGGATCGCGGTCAGGTCGGAGGCCGCGTAGCCGAAGCCGCCGTCGGCCTTCTGCACGATCAGCGGAACCGGCTGGTCGTCCTTGCCGCGGATCTCGTCGAAGAACACCACCAGCGCGCCCTCGGAACGCACCGCGACACCCCTCTCCTCCAGGAGCCGGGCCGTCTCGGGCATGCCGTCGTTGTACGCGGACTCGCCGACGATCTCCTCGTCGCGGATCTCCATGTCGAGCTTGTCGAAGACGGAGTTGAAGTAGACCTTCGACTCGTCAACGAACTGCTGCCACAGCTCGAGCGTCTCCTTGTCGCCGGACTGCAGGGCGACGACCCGCTTACGGGCCCGCTCCTTGAACTCCTCGTCCGCGTCGAAGACGGCGCGCGACGCCTTGTACACCCGGTTCAGGTTCGACATGGCCTGCTCGCCGTCGACGTCATCGGCCGGGGCCAGCTCGCCGGGGTGCTCGAACAGATACTGGATGAGCATGCCGAACTGGGTGCCCCAGTCGCCGATGTGATGCCGGCCGATCGTCCGCTCGCCGGTGAAGTCGAGCATGCCGCGCAGGGCGTCGCCGATGACCGCGGAGCGCAGATGGCCGACGTGCATCTCCTTCGCCACGTTCGGCTGGGCGTAGTCGATGACCGTGATGCCCGCGTCCGCCTTCAGCGGCACGCCGAGGCGGTCGCCGTCGGCCAGCCGTGCGGCGAGGTTCTCGGTGATCGCACGGTCGGCGAGGGTGATGTTGAGGAAGCCGGGGCCGGAGACCTCGACGTCCTTGATCAGGTCGTCGCCGGTGACGATGCCGCCGACCACCTGCGTGGCCAGCTCCCGCGGGTTCGCCTTCGCCTTCTTGGCTAGCGCGAGGATGCCGTTGGCCTGGAAGTCCGCCCGGTCGCTTCGTCGCAGCAGCGGGTCGGCGTCCGGCTGGGTGGCCGAGAGGGCGGACGTCAGCTGCTGGTTGACGAGATCGGTGAGCGATGTGACCGAGGCCATAGGGGTGGGTGCCGTTCTCCTCGTGGGTTCAGATAGACACGGTCAGTATCCCACGGGGGGTAAAGCCGTTTTCTCGGCCGCGGGCCGGTGGCCGGCCGTGCCCGTGACGCGGCCCGTGTCCCCTGGGGCGTTGGGGAAAGGTGCCCGGCCGCGGGACGGCGGGGGCCGGTCGCGCCCGCGCGGCGGAGCCGCATGTCGGTACGGTCCCGCGCCCCTTCGGGGCGCTGGTGAAAAGGCGTTTTCGTCGTTGCCGTCGTTGCTGGGAGAATGGGGCGGTCAGCCTTGCGACCGTATGGGCTGCTCGAGCAGAAAGAAGGACGTGCCGATCGTGGCTCAGAGCACCGAGACCACCGACTGGGTCTCCCGTTTCGCGGATGACGTCATCGAGGAGTCGGAGCGTCGGGCCCCGGGGAAACCTGTCGTCGTCGCGTCCGGGCTGTCCCCCTCCGGCCCCATCCACCTCGGCAACCTCCGCGAGGTGATGACGCCCCACCTCGTCGCCGACGAGATCCGCCGCCGCGGCCACCAGGTCCGGCACCTGATCTCCTGGGACGACTACGACCGTTACCGCAAGGTCCCGGCCGGTGTCCCCGGCGTCGACGAGTCCTGGGCCGAGCACATCGGCAAGCCCCTGACCTCCGTGCCCGCCCCGAAGGGCTCCCCCCACCCGAACTGGGCCGAGCACTTCAGGGCCGTCATGGTCGAGTCCCTCGCCGAGATGGGCGTCGAGTTCGACGGCATCAGCCAGACCGAGCAGTACACCTCCGGTGTCTACCGCGAGCAGATCCTGCACGCCATGAAGCACCGGCGGGACATCGACGCCATCCTCGAGCAGTACCGCACCAAGAAGGCCCCGGCGAAGAAGCAGCAGCAGAAGCAGGTCGACGAGGCCGAGCTGGAGGCCGCCGAGGGCTCCGGCGCCGCCGCCGAGGACGACGGCAGCTCCGGCTCCGCCGGCTACTTCCCGTACAAGCCGTACTGCGGCAACTGCGAGAAGGACCTCACCACGGTCACCGCCTACGACGACGACTCCACCGAGCTGACCTACGCCTGCACGGCCTGCGGCTTCTCGGAGACCGTCCGGCTCAGCGAGTTCAACCGCGGCAAGCTGGTCTGGAAGGTCGACTGGCCCATGCGCTGGGCCTACGAAGGCGTGATCTTCGAGCCCAGCGGCGTGGACCACTCCTCGCCCGGTTCCTCGTTCCAGGTCGGCGGCCAGATCGTCGGGATCTTCGGCGGCAAGCAGCCGATCGGGCCGATGTACGCATTCGTCGGCATCAGCGGCATGGCGAAGATGTCCTCGTCGAAGGGCGGCGTGCCCACCCCGGCCGACGCCCTGAAGATCATGGAGCCGCAGCTGCTGCGCTGGCTCTACGCCCGCCGCCGCCCCAACCAATCCTTCAAGATCGCCTTCGACCAGGAGATCCAGCGCCTCTACGACGAGTGGGACCGCCTCGACGGCAAGGTCGCCGACGGCTCCGCCCTGCCCGCCGACATCGCCGCCCACTCCCGTGCCGTACGCACCGCGAGCGGTGCGCTGCCCGGCACGCCGACCCCACTGCCGTACCGCACGCTCGCCTCGGTCGCCGACATCACCGCCGGCCACGCCGACCAGGCGCTGCGCATCCTGAGCGACCTCGACCCGGCGAACCCGCTCGGCTCGCTGGACGAGGCCCGCCCGCGCTACGACAAGGCCGAGGCCTGGATCAACACGCAGGTCCCCGCCGACCAGCGCACCATCGTCCGCGCCGAGCCCGACGCCGAACTGCTGAAGTCGCTCGACGAACGGGGACAGCAGTCGCTGCGGCTCCTCCTCGACGGGCTCGCCGGCAACTGGTCGCTCGACGGGCTCACCCACCTCGTCTACGGCGTCCCCAAGGTCCAGGCGGGCTTCTCCGCCGACGCCACGCCCAAGGAACTGCCGGCGGAGATCAAGACGGCTCAGCGGTCGTTCTTCGCCCTGCTCTACCAGCTGCTGGTCGGGCGGGACACGGGTCCGCGACTGCCCACGCTGCTGCTGGCGGTGGGCCAGGAGCGGGTGCGGGGGCTGCTCGGGGAGTAGGGCCTTCAGGTTTACGACGGAGGGGGCGTCCGGTGTCGTACCGGGCGCCCCCTCCGTCGTATCCGCTCTCAGGCGATGTGGTCCTCTTCCAGTTCCGCCGTGTGGCGGGCCTGGAAGCGTTCGGCGAGGGTCTTCAGGTCGCTCGGGTTCAGCGTCGTGCCGTAGGTCGCCTGGATGTTGTCGCCCAGGACACGGGGCGTGGGGTAGCTGCCGTCTATCGACTGACGGAACACCTGGTAGTACGCCTCCTCGTCCGGGTCGGGGGTGCCGCCGCCCTCACCCAGCTCGCGGGTGCGGCCGCCGGGTACGACGGGGATGGGGAAGCTGCCGGTCTCCTCCGGAGAGGGCTCCTGGAGCGGGGGCTCTTCCTGGTACTGGTCCTGGTACTGCTCCGCCTGCTGCTGTTCCGCGTACCAGCGGGCGTACTCCTCGTCGGGGTCGTACGTGGGGTCGTAGCCGCCCTGGTACTCGACGGTGCGGGGGTCGCGGGCGTGCAGCCACTGGTTCTGGTCCGGGGCCGTGTCCTTCGAGGCCGCGGGGTTCTGGTTGCCCTCGAGCTCCAGGCGCTGCTCGCTCTGAGGTGCGGCTGTGCCCACCTGTGCCGCCCCAGCGGCACGACTGCCCACAGCCGGGTCGATCTCCGGAACCGGCGCCGGGGGTATCAGGGCCGGCTCTATGCCTGCCGCCGCCAGGCCCGACGGGGCCGTTTCGGCCAGGGGGACGCCGTACTTGGCGAGGCGCAGGGGCATCAGGGACTCGACCGGGGCCTTGCGGCGCCACGCGCGGCCGAAACGGGAACGGAGACGGGCCTGGTACACCAGACGCTCCTGCTCCAGCTTGATCACCTGCTCGTAGGAGCGCAGCTCCCACAGCTTCATCCTGCGCCACAGCAGGAACGTCGGCACCGGGGACAGCAGCCAGCGGGTCAGCCGGACGCCCTCCATGTGCTTGTCGGCGGTGATGTCGGCGATCCGGCCGATCGCGTGCCGGGCGGCCTCCACCGACACCACGAACAGGATCGGGATCACGCCGTGCATACCCACACCCAGCGGATCCGGCCACGCCGCCGCGCCGTTGAACGCGATCGTCGCCGCCGTCAGCAGCCACGCCGTCTGCCGCAGCAGGGGGAACGGGATGCGAATCCAGGTCAGCAGCAGATCCAGGGCCAGTAGTACGCAGATACCCGCGTCGATGCCGATCGGGAAAACGTAACTGAAGTTCCCGAAGCCCTTCTGCAGCGCCAGTTCCCGCACCGCCGCGTACGAACCCGCGAACCCGATGCCGGCGATGATGACGGCACCGAAGACGACCATGCCGATGAGAACGCGATGCGTCCGGGTCAGCTGTAGTGGCGCGGCCACCCGTACTCCCCTCCCCTTGCCTGTTGTTGCGCGCAACAGAGTGGCACATGTGTGCGGTGGACGGGTGGCCGGTGCCGATTCGGAGCCGGGTCAGCTCCTGGCCGACGACTCCGAAGCGGACGCCGAAGGCTTCGCGGAGGGCGACTTCGAGGACGGCTCCGACGGCTCCGCGTCCGTCCCGTTCGCCTTCGTCACCGAGGCCACCGCCTCCTTCGCCGCCTTCTGCGCGTCCTTCATCAGATCGTCCGCGGACGGCGTCCTGTCACCGGCGAGACCGGCACCGTTGTAGTCGACGGTGACGACCACGTTCTCCACGCGGGCCACGACCGTCTGCTGCTTGAAGGTGCCTTCCTTCTTCTTCAGGTCGTACCGCACCGCCGTCGCCTCGTCACCGGTCCCGCTCACCGGCTCCGCCTGGGAGTTCTTCGCACCCTCGGCGGACTGGGCGTCCCGCACCTGCTTGTCGTAGTACTTCTCGGCCAGCTCGTCGCCCGCACCACGCGTGGTGTCCGACTCGAAGCGCAGCAGCGACACGTTCAGCCAGCGGAACTGCGAACCCTTCACCCCGTTGTTGTCCAGGCTGCTCCAGGAGCAACTGCCCCGGGTGGAGACGTCGTCCGAGGAGCCCTCCTTGCCCTTTTTCGCCTTCGGCGCCAGATCGTCCAGGGTCTTCTCGGCCAGCACCGCGCACGGCTCCGGAAGCCTGCTGTACGCCGCCGCCCGCACGGTCGGGGACGGGCTCGCCGACTTCGAGGCCGACGCGGAGGCGGCCTTGTCCTTGCCGTCGCCGGAGCCGGAGTCCGAGGAGCAGCCGGCGGCGACCAGGGGGACGGCGACCGCGCAGACAAGGACGCGGGTGAAACGCTTCGCCTGCTTGTTACGCGGGTCTCGCTGTACTCGTCGCTGCATGGTTCCTTCACTCATGACGCTCGTGTTCCCTGCGGTCAAAACGGGGTCCGAGGGGTCACCGTACGCGGTGAGCCACCCGAGCGGCCCACCTTCGGGTGCTTTGCGAGCGGGGGTGAAGGAGCCGTGAACCGGGCTCAGCCGCCCAGCGAGTCGGCCAGCTCGGCGGCCAGTTTCCTTGCCCTGTCCTGCAGTTCCTTGCTGTCCGGGACGACGCCGACGGTCATCGGCTGCTCCGCGTACTCGATCGTCACGATCACATTGGACGTGCGGAACGCCACAGTCACCGTGCGCTGCTGGGCGGTCGAACCGGAGCTGTCCAGCTCGTCGTCGAGGAACGCCTCGTCGCCCAGATCCTCCAGCAGTCGCGGCTGGAGATCGGTCGGCGCAGCGGACGGCGAGGTGGCGTCCGGCGACGCGGAACCCGGCGAACTCGGGTCGGCGGAAGGGTCGGTGGACGGCGTACCGGACTCCGTGGACGTCACCGCCGGCTCCGGCAGCCGCGCCGCCGACTGCTTCGTCGCGAAGAGTTCCCCGGCCTGGGCGTCGTCGCTGACCGCGTTGTCGTACGACACGACCCGCTCGAAGTCGACCAGCAGATGGTCGGTGGCCTCCGCCGACTCCACCTTCCAACGGCAGCCCACCTTGCGGTCGGTGTCGTACGTGAGCGTCGCCGCGCCCGCGTACGCCTTCTCGCGCTTGTCCAGGTCGGCCATCTGTCCGATGCCGGGCAGGAGTTGGTCGAGCGTCGCGCCGTCGACCACACCGCACGGCTCGGGCAGCGTGGCGTACCGGCCGGGCTGGGCCGCCTGCGTGGCCGTATCGGCGCTTCCCGGGTTGGAGTTGTCCGACTGACCGCCGTCGTCCGGGCTGCCGGTGCAGCCGGTCAGGACGGCCGCCAGGAGCGCGGCGACGCCGGATACGTACGCCTTGCGCTGCACGTTCGGGCTCCTCTCGACGGTGGGGAGCGGGCCGGTGCCCGCCGGTCGTACCAGTGTCCCCGCTGGTTAATCGCTTGCCGCACGGGGGCGTCCCCTGCAGACAATGTGTATCGCACGCACTGCCGTGGACGCCGGTCCGTCATCCCTTTTCATCGACCTTGGCGCCGGTTTTGCGGTTCATGACTTCTGATGGCTTACGGGGGAATGGGGACGTTATGTCGTACGTGGAACTGCCGGGTGCGAAGGTGCCGATCCGGATGTGGACGGATCCGGCGACGGTGGAGGAGGGCGCGCTCCAGCAGTTGCGCAATGTCGCCACCCTGCCGTGGATCAAGGGCCTGGCGGTCATGCCGGACGTGCACTACGGCAAGGGCGCCACGGTCGGCTCGGTCATCGCGATGCGGGGTGCGGTGTGTCCGGCGGCGGTGGGCGTGGACATCGGCTGCGGCATGTCCGCGGTGAAGACGTCCCTGACGGCCAACGACCTCCCGGGCGACCTGTCCCGCCTCCGCTCGAAGATCGAGCAGGCGATCCCCGTCGGCCGGGGCATGCACGACGACCCGGTCGACCCGGCCCGCTTCCACGCCTTCGCGACGGCCGGCTGGGACGACTTCTGGGGCCGCTTCGACGGGGTCGCGGACGCGGTGAAGTTCCGGGAGGAGCGGGCGACCAAGCAGATGGGAACGCTGGGATCCGGAAATCATTTCATAGAAGTTTGTGTCGACACGTCCGATTCCGTCTGGCTGATGCTGCACTCCGGTTCCCGCAACATCGGCAAGGAACTGGCCGAGCACCACATCGGCATCGCGCAGAAGCTCCCGCACAACCAGGGTCTGGTCGACCGCGATCTCGCCGTCTTCATCGCGGACACCCCGCAGATGGCGGCGTACCGCAACGACCTGTTCTGGGCGCAGGAGTACGCGAAGCGCAACCGCTCGATCATGATGGCGCTCCTGAAGGACGTGATCCGCAAGGAGTTCAAGAAGGCCAGGCCGACCTTCGAGCAGGAGATCAGCGCGCACCACAACTACGTGGCCGAGGAGCGCTACGACGGCATGGACCTGCTGGTGACCCGCAAGGGCGCGATCCGCGCGGGCTCCGGCGACTACGGGATCATCCCGGGCTCCATGGGCACGGGTTCGTACATCGTCAAGGGTCTCGGGAACGCCGCGTCCTTCAACTCGGCGTCGCACGGCGCGGGTCGGCGGATGAGCCGCAACGCGGCGAAGCGGCGCTTCTCGACGAAGGACCTGGAGGAGCAGACACGGGGCGTGGAGTGCCGTAAGGACTCCGGCGTCGTGGACGAGATCCCGGGCGCCTACAAGCCGATCGAGCAGGTCATCGACCAGCAGCGGGACCTCGTCGAGGTCGTCGCGAAGCTGAAGCAGGTCGTCTGCGTGAAGGGCTGACGCGACGGTGAAACTCAAGTGGCGGACTCCTCGCGGGAGTCCGCTACTTCGCGTGCATGACCGCGTAGATCATGACGAAGGCGACGATGTGGATGCCGAAGAGGAAGTAGCCGAGGTAGTACCAGACGTAGCGTTCGCGCTTCTTCTCCAGGGCGAGGCGGCGCTGTTCGATCTCGTCGGCGGGCATCAGGGCTCCCGGTGGACCTTGGTGTTGGACGCCTGGGCGCGGGGGCGGACCACCATCAGGTCGATGTTGACGTGGGGCGGGCGGGTGACCGCCCAGGTGATGGTGTCGGCGACGTCGTCGGCGGTGAGGGGTTCGGCGACGCCCTGGTAGACCTTGGCGGCCCTCTCCGTGTCGCCGCCGAAGCGGGTCAGGGCGAACTCGTCGGTCCTCACCATGCCGGGCGCGATCTCGATGACGCGCACCGGGCGGCCGACGATCTCCAGGCGCAGTGTCTCGGCGAGGACGTGGGCGCCGTGCTTGGCGGCGACGTAGCCCCCGCCGCCCTCGTAGGTGGCGTGTCCCGCGGTGGAGGAGACGACCACGATCGTGCCGTCGCCGCTCGCGTCCAGCTTGGGGAGCAGGGCCTGGGTGAGGTTGAGGGTGCCGAGGACGTTCGTCTCGTACATCGTGCGCCACTGCTCCGGGTCGCCGGTGGCGACGGGGTCGGCGCCGAGCGCCCCGCCGGCGTTGTTGACGAGGACGCCGATCGTCCTGAAGGCGGTGGCGAACTCGTCGACGGCGGCGCGGTCGGTGACGTCGAGGGGGTAGGCGGTGGCCGTGTGGCCGGCCGCGCCGATCTCCTCGGCGAGGGCCTCGATACGGTCCTTGCGGCGGGCGGTGAGGACGACGCGGTAGCCGGCTTCGGCGAGGCGGCGGGCGGTGGCGGCGCCGATTCCGCTGCTCGCACCCGTGACGACGGCGATACGGGACGCGGCGGGCGGTGCGGCGGCGGCCATGGGCTGCTCCTCGGGCGGGTGCGTGCGGGTGCGGTCGCGGCCAGCATATGCGGGGCCGGCCGGGTGACCGGCGGGCGTGTCAGCCGTTGCGCGGGGCCCACATGATCAGGGCCATGCCGGTGAGGCAGACGAGGGCGCCGGTGATGTCCCAGCGGTCGGGGCGGTAGCCGTCGGCGATCGCGCCCCACAGGAGGGAGCCGGCGACGAAGACGCCGCCGTACGCGGCGAGGACGCGGCCGAAGTGGGCGTCGGGCTGGAAGGTGGCGACGAAGCCGTAGGCGCCGAGGGCGAGGACGCCGCCGGCCGCCCACATCCAGCCGCGGTTCTCGCGTATGCCCTGCCAGACCAGCCAGGCGCCGCCGATCTCGAGTACGGCGGCGAGGACGAACAGGGCGGCGGAGCGCAGGATGAGCATGGGTGCAGCTTCGCATTCCGCCTGTCACCTGATGGGCGGCGCCTGCCGCCGGGCCGGGGGTGGGATACCTGCGCGGGAGTGGAGAGGAGCCGCGGATGGCGGGAGTCACGCGGACCGGGCTGCTGGCGGAGCTGGGTGTGGTGTCGCGGCGGTACATGGCGGCGTACGCGCTGTTCAACCAGGCGCTTGCGGATCATCTGGGGCTGCATCCGACCGATGTGCAGTGTCTGAACCTGCTGACGCTGGAGGGCGGCCCGGTGACCACGGGCCGGGTCGCGGAGCTGACGGGGCTGACGACGGGGTCGGCGACGCGGCTGGTGGACCGGCTGGAGCGGGCGGGGCAGGTGGTGCGGGAGCGGGACGCGGGGGACCGGCGGGTGGTGCTGGTGGCGGTGGTGCCGGAGAAGGCGGCCGAGTTCGGGCGGGTGTGGGAGCGGGTCGGCGGGGGGTGGTTCGCGTTGTTCGACGATCTCGACGACGGGCAGCTGGCGCTGTTCATCGACCATATGCGGCGTACGACGGAGTTCGGTGCGGAGCAGGCGGCGCGGCTGCGGTCGGGGTTCGCCGAGGGGTAGTACGGGGTGGGTGGAATAGCCCGGCCGGGTGAGCCGTTCCAGGGGTATAGTTGAACCGTAAACAACCTGGAGGGTGAGCGGGATGCAGTTCGGGATCTTCAGCGTCGGGGATGTCACGCCCGACCCGACCACGGGTCGTACGCCGACCGAGCGTGAGCGCATCAAGGCCATGGTCGCCATCGCGCTGAAGGCCGAGGAGGTGGGCCTGGACGTCTTCGCGACCGGTGAGCACCACAACCCGCCGTTCGTGCCGTCCTCGCCGACGACCATGCTCGGCTACATCGCGGCCCGCACCGAGCGGCTGGTCCTCTCCACCTCGACCACCCTGATCACCACCAACGACCCGGTGAAGATCGCCGAGGACTTCGCGATGCTCCAGCACCTGGCCGACGGCCGGGTGGACCTGATGATGGGGCGCGGGAACACCGGCCCGGTCTACCCCTGGTTCGGGAAGGACATCCGCCAGGGCATCAACCTCGCCGTCGAGAACTACGCGCTGCTGCACCGGCTGTGGCGTGAGGACGTCGTCGACTGGGAGGGCAAGTTCCGCACCCCGCTGCAGGGCTTCACCTCCACGCCCCGCCCGCTGGACGGCGTACCGCCGTTCGTGTGGCACGGCTCGATCCGCTCGCCGGAGATCGCCGAGCAGGCCGCGTACTACGGCGACGGCTTCTTCCACAACAACATCTTCTGGCCGGCCGACCACACCAAGCGCATGATCGAGCTGTACCGGGCCCGCTACGCCCACTACGGGCACGGCACCCCCGAGCAGGCGATCGTCGGGCTCGGCGGGCAGGTGTTCATGCGGCGGAACTCGCAGGACGCGGTGCGCGAGTTCCGCCCGTACTTCGACGTCGCGCCGGTCTACGGGCACGGGCCGTCGCTGGAGGAGTTCACCCAGCAGACCCCGCTGACCGTGGGTTCGCCGCAGCAGGTCATCGAGAAGACGCTGTCGTTCCGCGAGTACGCCGGTGACTACCAGCGCCAGCTGTTCCTGATGGACCACGCCGGACTGCCCCTGAAGACCGTCCTTGAACAGCTCGACCTGCTGGGCGAGGAGGTCGTGCCGGTGCTGCGGAAGGAGTTCGCGAAGGACCGTCCGGCGGACGTGCCGGACGCGCCCGTCCACGCCTCGCTGCTGGCAGACGTGAAGAAGAAGGAAGGAGTCGGCGCATGAAGCTCGTCGTCGTGTCGGCGGGGCTGAGCGTCCCGTCCTCCACCCGGCTGCTCGGCGACCGCCTCGCCGCGGTCGCCGCCCCGGCCGCGACCGCGCCGGAACCCGGGCCGGCGGACGTGCGGGTGATCGAGCTGCGCGACCTCGCGGTGGAGATCGCGCACACCTTCACCAACGGGTTCCCGGCCGGTGCGCTGGCCGCCGCGTTCGAGGCGGTGGCCGGGGCCGACGGGCTGATCGTGGTCACGCCGGTGTTCTCGGCGTCGTACAGCGGGCTGTTCAAGTCGTTCTTCGACGCCCTGAGCGTCAGTGACCCCGACGCGCTCGCGGGGAAGCCGGTGCTGATCGCGGCGACCGGAGGCACGGCCCGGCACTCCCTGGTCCTGGACCACGCGCTGCGGCCGCTCTTCTCCTACCTGCGGGCCGTCGTCGTCCCGACCGGCGTCTACGCGGCTTCGGAGGACTGGGGCGCGGAGGGCCTGGACGGCCGTATCGACCGCGCGGCGGGCGAACTGGCGACCCTGATGGCGGGCCTCTCCACGGCCCGCCCGCTCCCGAGGCGGGACTCCTTCGAGGAGGTCACCCCGTTCGAGGAACGGCTGGCGGCGCTGCGACCGGCGGGCTGAGGGAGCTCGAGGGGCGCGGGGCTGTGTCGATGTGCGGCTCCGCCGCGTGGGCGCGAAGGGGGTCCGGGGGCGAAGCACCCGGGGACCGGACGGGAAGGGGCGGCGGGGGCGACAACCCCCGGCTCGAGCCCCTCCCACCCGCGGCCGCCGCACCGGCGAACGAAGGCGAACGCGGCCGGACGGCCCATGGCCACCATGTGCGGCCCACCGGGTGAGAGCGAGGTAAGAAGCACCCCCCGATCCCCTCCGCCGCGGCCGGTGGACGCCGGGGCTTGGCAGACTGACCGCGTGCCGCACACCGTTCTCCTCGCCGAAGACGACCGCGCGATCCGCAACGCCCTGGAGCGGGCCCTCACCCTGGAGGGCTACCGCGTCACGGCCGTGGCCGACGGCGTCGAGGCCCTCGCCCAGGCCCACCGCAGCCGCCCCGACATCCTGGTCCTGGACGTGATGATGCCCG
The DNA here is from genome assembly GCF_043199595.1 of Streptomyces sp. NPDC048584. Taxonomy (NCBI): domain Bacteria; kingdom Bacillati; phylum Actinomycetota; class Actinomycetes; order Kitasatosporales; family Streptomycetaceae; genus Streptomyces; species Streptomyces sp. NPDC048584. Next base: position 131,228 of record NZ_JBICWF010000017.1, on the reverse strand, counting down.
GCATCGACGGACTCCAGGTGTGCCGGGTCCTGCGCGCCGAGGGCGACAGCACCCCCGTACTGATGCTGACGGCCCTGGTGGAGACCGCCGACCGGATCGCGGGCCTGGACGCGGGCGCCGACGACTACGTCGTCAAACCGTTCGACGTGGAGGAGGTCTTCGCCCGCCTCCGCGCCCTGCTGCGCCGCGCGGCCCCAGCCGTGGCCGAGCCCGCGGTGGAGCCGAAACCGGACCCCTCCGGCCGCCACCTCGGGGCGGCCGGCCTGCGTATGGACCCACAGGCCCGCCGCGCCTGGCGGGGCACCCGCGAACTGGAGCTGACCCGCACCGAGTTCGAACTCCTGGAGCTCCTGATCCGGCACGCCGGCATCGTCCTCGACCACTCCACGATCTACGACCGCATCTGGGGCTACGACTTCGGCCCCGGCTCCAAGAACCTCGCCGTCTACGTCGGCTACCTGCGCCGCAAACTCGACGAGCCCGGCGCGCCGCAGCTGATCCACACGGTGCGCGGGGTGGGTTACGTGCTGCGGGAGGGCTGAGTGTCGTACGGACGGCCGGTCTCCCGCCGCCGGCTGCGGCTGCTGTCCCTGGGCACCACCTTCGCGGTCGCGTTCGCGGCGGTCACGGCCACCGTCACGGTGCTGGTCGGGATCCTGTCGTACAACGCGGCCGCCCGGCTGGTGCGAGTGGACCAGCAGTCCGTGTTCGACGAGGTCGTGCAGGATCTGCGGGACGAGGTCCGGGAGAACCGGATGTCACCGCTCGACTTCTCCTCCGCCGCCCCCGGCCACGACCTGGTGCGGCCCGCCCGGACGGACGTCCAGGTGCTGGGACCGGACGGCGGCGTCCTCGATCCCGGCGATCCGGGGCTGCCGGTGGTCGACGCCGACCGGCGGGTCGCGGGCGCCGCCACCGCCGGGCGGGTGGTCGTGCACGCGGGCGTGGACGTCGGCGACGACGTCTACCGCGTCGCCACCGTCGCGCTGGGCGGAAGCCGGGGCGCGGTACAGGTCGCGCAGGAGTTCAGCGACACCGAGGACCTGCTGCGGGCCCTGCAGCGGCGCACGCTGATCCTGATGGCGGCGGTGGTGGTCGGGGCGGGGCTGTTCGGCTGGTGGCTGGCCCGGCGCATCACCCGCCGCCTCGTCGTCCTCACCAACACCGCCGAGGCCGTCGCCCGCACCCGGCGCCTCGGCATCCAGGTGCCGGTCGCCGGATACGACGAGGTGGGGCGCCTCGGCCGCGCCTTCGACCGGATGCTGGGCCGGCTCGCCCAGTCCGAGGAGGACCAGCGCCGGCTGGTCCAGGACGCGGGCCATGAACTCCGTACGCCGCTGACCTCGCTGCGCACCAACATCTCGCTGCTGCGCCGCATCGACGAACTCCCGCCCGGCACCCGTGAGGAACTCGTCGCCGATCTCACGCAGGAGGCCCGCGAGCTGACCGACCTCGTCAACGAGCTCGTCGAACTCGCGGCAGGCCAGTCCGACACCGAGCCGCCGCAGCGGGTCGACCTCGCGGACATCGCCGAGGAGGTGGCGGCGCTCGCCCGGCGGCGTACGGGGCGGGAGCTCGTGGTCGAGGTGAGCGGCGACACGACGACCGACGGGCGGCCGGCGATGCTGACGCGGGCGCTGTCCAACCTGGTGGAGAACGCGGTCAAGTTCGACCGGGACGGCCGGGCCCCGGTGGAGATCCGGGTGGCGGGCCCGGCGCGTCCGGGCAGGGTCCGGGTGGAGGTACGGGACCGGGGGCCGGGCATCTCCGCCGACGACCTGACCCGCGTCTTCGACCGCTTCTACCGGGCCGCCGACGCCCGCTCCCTACCGGGCTCGGGCCTGGGCCTCTCCATCGTCCGCGAGGTAGCCCTCTCCCACGGAGGCGCCCCGTACGCGTTCCCCCGCGAGGGCGGCGGGACGGTGACGGGGTTCACGGTGGGCGGCGACTGACACCCACCCCTCCACCCCCCCACCGAACCCCGGCCCCTACGACGCATACCCCCACAACAGGCTGCGCAGGATGACTGCGGGTGCGCCACACATCCCGCACCCCCCGCCCGACGAAAGGCCACCGTGCTGACAGACGAGGAAGCCGCCGCACTCACGGCCCTGGACGAGGACTCCCTCACCCGCACACTCCTCGAGCTGATATCCGTCCCCAGCATCACCGGCACCCCCGCCGAATCAGAACTCCAGCACCAACTCGCCGGCCGCCTGGAATGGCTAGGCATGGACACCGACCTCTGGCAGATAGACCTCCCGGACCTCCGCACCGCCCCCGGCTTCCCCGGCACGGAGGCCCCCCGGGACGAGGCCTGGGGCCTGGTCGGCACCACCCCCGACGCCGGCGACGGCCCCACCCTGATCCTCCAGGGCCACGTCGACGTCGTACCGCCGGGCGACCCGTCCGCATGGAACGGCGACCCGTTCGTCCCCCGCGTCACCGGAGACCTCGTCCACGGACGCGGCGCCTGCGACATGAAGGCCGGCCTCGCGGCCCACCTCGCCGCCCTCGCCGCGATACGCACCGCCGGCATACGCCTGCGCGGCCGGGTCGCCGCACACTTCGTCGTGGGCGAGGAGGACGGCGGCCTCGGTGCCTTCGCCACCCTGCGCCGCGGCCACCGGGGCGACGCCTGCGTCATCGCCGAACCCACCGCGGGCACCCTGATCACGGCGAACGCGGGCGCGCTCACCTTCCGTATCGCCGTCCCCGGCAGGGCGGCACACGGCAGCTCACGCGACCAGGGCGTCAGCGCCGTCGACGCCTACCTCCCGCTCCACACGGCGCTCACCGCCCTGGAGACGGAACGGAACCGGGCCCCGGACCCGCTGCTCGCCGAGTACCCGATCCCGTACGCCCTGTCGGTCGGCACCGTACGCGCCGGTGACTGGGCGAGCAGCGTGCCCGACCTGCTGGTCGCGGAGGGCAGGCTCGGCGTACGCCTGGACGAGGACCCGGCGGACGCGCGCGCGGCGCTGGAGGACCACGTCGCGGAGGCCTGCGCCGCGGACCCCTGGCTGCGCGATCACCCGGCGACGGTGACCTGGCCGGGCGGTCAGTTCGCGAGCGGCCGGCTGCCCGAGGGCCACCCGCTCCCGGACGTCGTCCGCGACGCGTACGCCGACGCGACGGGCCGCCCCCGGCCGAGGCGGCGCGCGGCGACGTACGGCAGCGACCTGCGCCACTACACCGGCGCCGGCATCCCGACCCTCCAGTACGGCCCGGGCGACATCGCGGTGGCCCACAGCGACCGCGAACACGTGTCCCTGCGCGAGACGGCGGAGACGGCCCGGACCCTCGTCCTGACGGTGCTGCGAACCGTCGGGACCACATAGCCGCCGGGCGGTCGGGGAGCGCACCGTGTACCGCGACGGCCGTCACCTCCACGCCGCGGACGGCCCGCGGGGCACCGTGCTTCAGGAGCGGGCCGCGGACCCGGTCCGCTCCAGCCGGGCGCTCAGGGTGGTGGCGAACTCCTCGGCGCGGGACAGCTGGACGCGTAGCCTCTCGACCTGGTCGGCGGCGGTCCGGTGGTAGGCGCGGACTCGGTCCAGCAGGGCGGCGCGCTCGCCCGCGTCGAGCGTGTCGCCGGCCGCGTCGAGACGGTCGGTGGCGTCCAGCAGGTCGCGCATCTGGTCCAGGGTGAAACCGAGCGGCTTCATCCGGCGGATGACCATGAGCCGGGCGACATCGGCCTCCGTGTAGAGGCGGAAGCCGCCCTGGGAGCGGGCCGAGGGGATGACCAGACCGGTCTCCTCGTAGTGCCGGATGGTGCGCAGGGACAGCTCCGTGCGCGCGGCGACCTCGCCGATCTGCATGTGCCTGTCGTCCACGACTGTGTCCTCCCGCGTACGGCCCACCGATCCCTACCCTAACGTTAGGGTAGAGTTGCCGCTGTCGTGCCGGGGCCGATGGCGCCTCCGGCGAAGTTCCGATTCTCGCAGGGGAGAGCGTGCGCGAGCCCATGACGTCGGTCGCCGCCGCCTGTTCGCCGTGACTCCCTGATTCCCCGACTCCGCGATACGAGCCGACGCACCACCGGCCCGGCCCGCCCCTTTCCTTCCCGTCCCGGCACAGGCGTGCCCGAGCACGACAGGTACCCGGCTCCTTGTCCTCTTCCGTACTGTCCCCCGCCGCGCGGCTGCGCGGCCTCAAGCCCGACTGGCTGAACGATCCGAAGGTCTGGCGCACCGAGGTGCTGGGCGGCCTGGTCGTCGCGCTGGCCCTGATCCCCGAGGCGATCTCGTTCTCGATCATCGCCGGGGTCGACCCGGCGATCGGCCTGTTCGCGTCGTTCACCATGGCCGTCACGATCTCCGTCGTCGGCGGCCGGCGGGCGATGATCTCCGCCGCCACCGGCGCCGTCGCCCTCGTCATCGCACCGCTGAACCGTGAGCACGGCTTCGGCTATCTGGTCGCCGCGGTCATCCTCGCCGGTGTTTTCCAGATCGTCCTGGGCGCGCTGGGGGTGGCCAAGCTGATGCGGTTCGTGCCGCGTTCGGTCATGGTCGGCTTCGTCAACGCGCTCGCCGTGCTGATCTTCATGGCCCAGGTGCCGGAGATGTACGACGTGCCGTGGGCGGTCTACCCGCTGATCCTCGGCGGGCTTGCGCTGATGGTGTTCTTCCCGAAGTTCACCAAGGTGATCCCGGCGCCGCTGGTCTCCATCGTCGTCCTGACCGTCATCACCGTGGCCGCCGGCATCGCGGTGCCCACCGTCGGCGACAAGGGCGAGCTGCCCTCGTCCCTCCCCGCCCCGGGCCTGCCCGATGTGCCGTTCACGCCGGACACCCTCACCACCGTCGCCCCCTACGCCCTCGCCATGGCGCTGGTCGGCCTGATGGAGTCCCTGATGACGGCCAAGCTCGTCGACGACATCACCGACACCCGCTCCTCCAAGACCCGTGAGTCCATCGGCCAGGGCGTCGCCAACATCGTCACCGGCTTCTTCGGCGGCATGGGCGGCTGCGCCATGATCGGCCAGACGATGATCAACGTGAAGGTGTCCGGCGCGCGCACCCGTCTGTCGACCTTCCTCGCGGGCTCGTTCCTGATGGTGCTGTGCATCGTCTTCGGCCCGGTCGTCTCCGACATCCCCATGGCCGCCCTGGTCGCCGTGATGGTGATGGTGTCGTTCGCGACGTTCGACTGGCACTCCATCGCCCCGAGGACACTGAAGCGGATGCCGGCCGGGGAGATCGCCGTCATGGCCGTCACCGTCGTCTGCGTGGTGGCCACCGCCAACCTCGCCATCGGCGTCGTCGTCGGCTCCGTCACGGCGATGGTGGTCTTCGCCCGGCGCGTCGCCCGCCTCGCCGACGTCACCGCGGTCACCGACCCGGACGGAAGCACGGTCGTGTACTCCGTCACCGGCGAGTTGTTCTTCGCCTCCTCCAACGACCTCGTCGGCCGGTTCGACTACGCCGGGGACCCCGACAGGGTCGTCGTCGACCTGTCCGGGGCCCATGTCTGGGACGCCTCCTCGGTCGCCGCGCTGGACGCCGTCGAGACGAGATACGCCCAGCGCGGCAAGACGGTGCGGATCACCGGCCTGAACGAACCGAGCGCCGACCTCCACGCCCGCCTCACCGGCGAACTCACCGGCAGCCACTGACCGCGCCCGGAGCACATCGGCACCCCGCGGGGACCGGAGGACGAAAACCGTGCCCTCCACCCGCGGTCATGCGCCGGGCCGCGCGTCGATCTCGGTGGAGCTGCCGATGCCGGCCTCGGGCATCGCCTCGACGGCGGCCGGGTCGACCTCGGCAACCGGGCGGAGCCGGCGGAGCGGCCCCCGGTACGGCCGTCGGCCAGGTCCCCCGGAAACCGGGGTCTGCGGCGGCGCGGGCCATCCGTGACATCCGGACCCGTACCGGTGGCGGGGCCGACCGCTACCCGCGACGGCTGGAACCCCCGGCTCAGGGCCACACCAAGCAGTACGGCTGATGCCCCGCCTCACGCAGCCGGTGCGAGAAGTCCTGCCACTCGTGCGGCGATTGAACGCGGCGGGGTGCCGACCTGGTCCCCCTCGGCGAAGCGTGCTCGAACCAGGAGCCCGTGCAGGCGCACTCACGAGGACGGTCCTGCGGAGATCACGGTGATCCGGGGCGGATCGCTCGCCCTCCGGTCCCACGCCGAGGACAGGCTGCCGGCGCGGCTTCAAGCCTCCGCGACCACGGGCGTGCCGGACGCTTCCACGTCTGCTCGCCGGAGCTCCTCGCGGGCCAGCCGGATCGTGTCGTGGTTCACGCCGGCGGTCAGGTCCAGCAGGACCCGTGTGGTGAACCCCGCTGCGGCGGCGTCCAGGGCGGTGGCCTTCACGCAGTGGTCCGTGGCGATACCGACGACGTCCACGGTGGTGACGCCCTGCGCCCGCAGCCACGCGGTCATCCCCGTCCCGTCTTCGGTGGCGCCTTCGAAACCGCTGTAGGCGGCCTCGTAGGCGCCCTTGTAGAAGACGGCGTGGATGGCTCCGGCGTGTACGGCGGGGAGGAAGTCCGGGTGGAAGTCGGAGCCTTGCGTGCCGGCCACGCAGTGCACGGGCCAGGAGGTCCTGAAGTCGGGGGTGTCGGAGAAATGGTCCCCGGGGTCGATGTGGTGGTCGCGGGTTGCCACGACACGCCGGTACCCGGCCTCCGTCGCGCGTTCGACCAGGTCACGCACCTTCCCGGCGATCTCGGCGCCACCTGCCACGGCGACACTGCCGCCCTCGCAGAAGTCGTTCTGCACGTCCACCACGATCAGTGCTCGTCCCATGTTCCTGTCCTTCCGTTCGGCGTCGACGTTGTTACGGGTCTACTGCCCGGCCCTGTCCTCCGCCTCCGGTCCCGGTGTCTCGTAGACGTATGCGAGGGCGGTGTCCAGGAGGTGGCGCAGCCGGGTCGGTGTCGGGGCGATGGCGGTGGTGACGAGGGCCTGGGAGTCGGCGAGCGGGGTCAGTACCGCGTGTCCCTCCGCCGGGTCGTCGCCGATGACGTGCGGCTCCTGGGGCGTGTTCAGCTCCGGGTCGACCAGGAGGAGCTGCCCGGTCGCGCGGTGGGGTCCGAGGACGGCCGGGCCGTCCCACGCCGGTGCCGGGTCACCGTAGGAGGTGTGCTGGTCGAGGAGTGGTCGTCCGCCGCGGTGGACGGTCAGGCGGGTGGTGAGGTGGCCCGGTGCTTCGCCCGAGCGGCCGAGGAGCTGTTCCTCTCGCATGAGCAGGTGGGCGGTGGGGGCGAGGTCGAGGGCGAACCTCTGGTGCAGGGTGCTGCCCCGGGTACTGATCAGGGGCTCGGGCAGCCAGTGCAGGGTCGCGTGGTCGGCCACCCTGATTCGTACGTCGTACGTGGCCGGGGCGGTGGTGGGGCCGCGCAGGGCGATGGTGGCGGCCGCGCTGGTCACCTCCAGCCGGGCGCATGGCTCGGTGGTGATGTCGAGGGCGAGCCGGTCTCCGCCGAGCGGCGCGCTCATCGCGGAGAGTACGCGGACACGTGCCTGATCTCCGCGGGCCCGTAGTCGGCGCAGGTGGAAGGGGCCGTCGCTGTGCAGGAGCGGGACCGTCGTGGTGAGGCCGTTGTGGGTGGCCAGGATGCGAGCGGTGGCGGTGACTGCGGACGGGTGCGCCGGGGCGGCTCGGGTGCCGCGCGGGCCATGTGGTCCGCCGTCGGTTCGGAGCGGCTCCGCGGCCGGAGCCGGGATCGCGGTCGGCGTCCGCGCGGTGGTGACGTTCACCGGGTGGATCCGGCGGCGTGCCAGGTGGCGAGGCAGCTGGTGACCCAGTCGGCGACCGGGCGGACGCCGTCGGCGGAGGTGAGGCTGGTGAAGGCGTAGGGCAGGTCCTTGCGCTGCTTGCGGGTGTCGGCCCTCATGGTGTCCAGGTCGACGCCGACGTAGGGGGCCAGGTCGGTCTTGTTGACGACGAGGAGGTCGGCGTTGGTGATGCCGGGGCCGCCCTTGCGGGGGATGTCGTCGCCGCTGGCCACGTCGATGACGAAGACCTGGGTGTCGACGAGTCCGCGGGAGAAGGTCGCGGTGAGGTTGTCTCCGCCGGACTCGATGAGGATCAGGTCGACCGGGTGCAGGGCCTGTTCGAGTTCCTCGACCGCTTCGAGGTTGGCGGAGATGTCGTCGCGGATGGCGGTGTGCGGGCAGGCTCCGGTCTCCACGGCCGTGATCCGCTCGGGCGGCAGGACGGCCTCGCGGCGCAGGAAGGCGGCGTCCTCCTGGGTGTAGATGTCGTTGGTGACCACGGCGATGGAGAACCGGTCGCGCAGGGTGCGGCACAGGGCGGCCACGGTCGCGGTCTTGCCCGAGCCGACGGGCCCGCCGAAGCCGATGCGCAGGGCGCGGCGGCTGCCGTCGGCGAGCAGCGGTTCGGCGCTGTGGGTGTGGCGGTGCGGCATGGTCACGGGGTGGTCGAGATGCACGGCGGTGCTCCAGGGGTGGGTCAGGGCTGGTCAGGAAGCGAAGAGCCGGACGGCCCAGGCGGCGTGCTGCTCACCTGTGATGTCCAGCAGGGGAGCGGACGCGGCGGGCAGGACGCCGACCCCCTCCGTCGCCGTCCGCGCCGCCGCGTCGGTCGCGGTGTCGGCGACGGTGTCGAGATCGGCGGCGAGCCGCGCCAGGACGGCGGTGGCGTCGAACGGGTCGAGGCCCAGCAGCCGCACCGCGGCGGTCGCCGGGCCGCCGACGCTCTCGTAGGCGGAGGCCTGAGCGGCGTCGAGCGGGGTGAGTCCGGCTGCGCGTGCGGTGACGCCGAGCACGACCGGCTGGTGGGCGCCCTGAGGCAGGTGGCGGGCGAGGTCGTCGAGGTCGGTGCTGGGCCAGGTGGCCCGGGCCGCGCGCATCAGTTGCCGGCCCAGGCGGCGTGAGATGCGGCGCAGAGCCGGTACGGGGGTGCGGGTGTCGGCGGCCTCGTCCAGGGCGAGGGCGTCGTAACCGTTGGCGGCGGCTGCGGTCAGGCCGGCCGCGACCAGTCCTGCGGTGTGCAGCCGTCCCCGGCAGAACGCCTCCAGGCTCGCGGTGTCGTGCACCCGGCCGGACGCGACGGCGGCCTCCATCCCGCCGGAATGGGCGTGCCCGCCGGCGGGGAAGCGACCGTCGGCCAGGACGAGCAGGGCAGTACGGCTCATGAGGTGGCGGGACCGCCTTTCGCGAGGAGGTGCTGGGGCCGGCCATGGTGGTCAGAACAGGAAGTACCGCTGCGCCAAGGGCAGCTCGGTGGCGTAGTTCCGTCCGACCTCATGCCCGTCGACCGTGGTGCGGACGTCGGAGGTGGTGGCGCCGCCGATGGTGACGTCGAAGGTGTCGGGGTCGATGTCGATCTTCGGGACACCGCTGTTGTGGACCATGTCGGCCTTGGTGACCTCCCGGGTGGAGCGGATCGCGCGCAGGGGCTTGAGCAGCCCGATCGCGGAGAGTTCGCCGTCGAGGGCGGCCTCGGCCACGAAGTTGAAGGAGTTCGCCGCCGGGGCGCGGCCCTGGAAGCCCCAGACGGGGCGCGGGAGGTAGGGCTGCGGGGTGGGGATGGAGGCGTTGGCGTCGCCGATCTGGGCGTAGGCGATCTGGCCGCCCTTGATGACCAGGTGCGGCTTGACGCCGAAGAACTTCGGCTCCCACAGCACCAGGTCGGCGAGTTTGCCGGTCTCGACGGAGCCGATCTCGTGGTCGATGCCGTGGGTGATGGCCGGGTTGATCGTGTACTTGGCGACGTAGCGGCGGGCACGGAAGTTGTCCGCGTGCGCGTCGTCCTCGCGCAGGTGGCCGTAACGGGACTTCATGACGTGCGCCGTCTGCCAGGTCCGCAGGATCATCTCGCCGATGCGGCCCATGGCCTGGGCGTCGGAGGACATCATCGAGATGGCGCCCATGTCGTGCAGCAGGTCCTCGGCGGCCATGGTGGAGGGCCGGATCCGGGAGTCGGCGAACGCCATGTCCGCGTCGACCTCCGGATTGAGGTGATGGCACACGATCATCATGTCGAGGTGCTCCTTGACGGTGTTGACCGTGAAGGGCCGGGTCGGGTTCGTCGACGCGGGGAGCACGTTGGGCTTGCCGACGAGACTGATCATGTCGGGAGCGTGACCACCGCCGGCGCCCTCGATGTGGAAGATGTGCAGACTGCGATACTTCGCCTTCTTGGCACTGCGGTCCTTCCTGGTCGCGGCGAAAGTGCTCTGCACGAACCCGGCCTCGTTCAGCGAGTCGGCGTGCAGCGCGACCTGTACACCGGTCTCCTCGCACACGCTCAGCGCGGCGTCGATCACCGCCGGAGTGGCACCCCAGTCCTCGTGGATCTTGAAGCCGAGGGCGCCCGCCGTGACCTGGTCGTGCAGCGCCTTGGCCGAGACGGTGCTGCCCTTGGCGAGCAGGCCGATGTTCACCGGGAAGGCGTCCAGCGCCTCGAAGGTCCGCTGAATGTGCCACTTGCCGGGCGTCACGGTGGTGGCCGTACTGCCCTCGGCCGGACCGGTGCCGCCGCCGATCAGCGTCGTCACGCCCGAAGCGACCGCCTCGTGGATCTGCTCCGGGCACAGGAAGTGCACGTGGGTGTCGACGCCGCCGGCGGTCAGGATGCGGCCCTTGCCGGAGATCACTTCCGTCTCAGGACCCACGATGAAGTCCGCGGCGCGCGGGTCGTCGTTGGGGCGAGGCGTCATGGTCTCCGGGTTGTATGCCTTGCCGATGGCGTGAATGCGGCCGTCGCGCAACCCGACGTCGGCCTTGACCACTCCCCAGTGGTCCAGGATCAGCGCTCCGGTGATCACGGTGTCGACCGGTTCGCGGGGGTCATCACGGGGGATGTGTGACTGGCCCATCGACTCGCGGATCACCTTGCCGCCGCCGAAGACCATCTCGTCACCGCTGCGCCCCGGGCCACCGCACCAGTCCGCGTCGATGCGCAGGACGAGATCGGTGTCGGCGAGCCGGACCCGGTCGCCGGCGGTCGGCCCGTACAGGTCGGCGTAGCGGGAACGCGGCAGCGGGTCCCAGGGGTTGTTCTTCTCAGCCGTGTTCGGCATCGAGGTGCTTCTCCTCTTCGCTCTTGTCGGCCTGGAGCCCGTGGACGATCCGCTCGCCGGCGATCGGCACCAGCATCACGGTGCGCTCGTCGCCGGGTTCGAACCGTTCCGAGGTGCCGGACGGGATGTGCAGCCGCATGCCGTGGGCCGTCTCGCGGCGGAACTTGAGTCCCTTGTTCGCGTCGGCGAAGTGGAAGTGGGATCCCACCTGGACCGGGCGATCCTTCGGGTTGCGCACAACCAGCGGCACGGGTGTCACGTCGTCGTTGAAGGCCACCCGGTACTCGTCCTCGTCCGGCAGCAGTTCGGGCTTGCCGGGATGGACATCCACCTTCGTGGACGCCTCGTCGAACGGATCACTGATGGTCACCAGCTTCGTCCCGTCCGGGAACGTCGCCTCGACCTGGACGTTGTCGACCATCTCCGGCACGCCGTCCATGACCTCGCTGCGCTTCAGCACATGGCGCCCGGACTCCATCACCGCGTCGACCGTCGCCCCGGCCCGCGCCTCCTCGAAGACGTGCGCCGTCAACAGCGCCATGACTTCGGGATAGTTCAACAGCAGACCGCGTTCACGCCGCCGCTGGGCGACATCGGCCGCCACGTGGATCAACAGACGTTCCTGCTCGTGCGGTGTCAGATGCACGCTGGTCCCCCTCTCCTCTGCGTCGCTGCACCCACGCGGCGGGCACCACGCAACGGAAGAGGATCGCCGTCCGTCGTACCTACCGCGGACCGATCCTGAGAGACGGGAGAGCCCAGGGACAGCGAAACGGGCAGGTCAGCCCTGATGGAGTGAACCGGAGGCACAGGGCGCGTGCAGGGCGCAACGACAGCGTGCGTGACGCAGCATACGGACGCGGCCAGACGCTGGGGACGCTGCCGCCGCCGGCGGAGCCGTGACCGCCGGAGGGATCGCCGAGCGGTGTGACCTCGAGCCGTCAACAGCCTCCGAGTATCTGAGCCTCCTGCGTCGCGGCGGCCCGGTTCTCTCCAGTCAGGAGGGTAAGCCGGTCCTCTGCCGCACCGACGGCACCACCATGGTTCGTCACCTGGACGCTCTCGAGGCATTCCTGCTGCGCTGCCGTCCGTCCGCCTGCAGTGCCCGACCGCAAACCGGCTCGGGCGGCGCTCAGCCGCGCAGGTCGAGCAGCGCCGCCATGCCCGCCACCACGGACGGGGCGACCCGGTAGTAGACCCAGGTGCCGCGCCGCTCGGAGGTGAGCAGTCCGGCCTCGCGGAGCTTCTTGAGGTGGTGGGAGACGGTCGGCTGCGAGACGCCGACGTCCGCGATGTCGCACACGCACGCCTCCCCGCCCGGATGGGAGGCGATCTTCGAGAACAGTCGCAGCCGCACCGGGTCCGACAGCGCCTTGAACATCACGGCCATCTTCTCCGCGTCCGCCTGCGACAGTTCCCCGGCCGTGATCGGCGGGCAGCACGGTACGACGTCGCCGCCCCGCGGTACGGGCAGCTCCACGACCTCAGACTTCGACATGTGTCTATGTTGACACTCGTCGATATGAGGTGCAAGCTCGCTTGTATCGACGAATGTCGAATCAAGGTGACCTTTCAAGGAGACCGCATCATGAGCGCCCAGCAGCTCCCTGTCGTCGTCATCGGAGCCGGTCCCGTCGGGCTCGCAGCGGCCGCCCACCTCGTCGGGCGCGGCATCGAGCCCCTCGTTCTGGAGGCGGGGGAACAGGCCGGTGCGGCCGTTCGCGAGTGGAGCCACGTACGGCTGTTCTCCACCTGGGGTGAGGTCGTGGACCCGGTCGCCGAGAAGCTGCTGGCCCCGACCGGCTGGACGCGCCCCGCCCCGGCGACGTACCCGTCCGGCGGCGACTGGGCCGAGCGGTATCTGCGGCCGCTCGCCGACGCCCTCGGCGACAAGGTCCGCACCGGGGCCGCCGTCACCGGTGTCTCCCGTGCGGGCCGGGACCGTATCGTCGACGCCGGCCGCGAGGATCAGCCCTTCGTCGTGCACGTCGAGTACGCCGGCGGCCGCGAGGAGCGTGTCCTCGCCCGCGCGGTGATCGACGCCTCCGGGACCTGGACCGCGCCCGGCCCGGCCGGCGGCAGCGGCCTGCCCGCGCTCGGCGAGAGGGCGGCGGCCGAGCGCGTCACCTACCGCGTCCCGGACCTGAATGACCCGGCCGTCCGCGCCCGTTACGCGGGCAAGCGCACGGCCGTCATCGGTTCTGGCGCTTCCGCGTTCACGGCGCTCGCGTACCTCGCCGAGCTGGCCGAGTCCGAGGACGGCACGGGCACGCACGCGGTGTGGATCCTGCGCCGCGGCATCTCCGGCTCCACCTTCGGCGGCGGCACCGCCGACCAGTTGCCCGCCCGCGGTGCCCTCGGCCTCGCCGCGAAGGCCGCCGTGGAAGACGGTCACGCGGACGCGGTCACCGGCTTCCGCACCGAGGCGTTCGAGCGCGACGGCGACGGACGCCTCGTCCTGGTGGGCGAGGACGGTCGCCGGCTCGACCCGGTGGACGATGTGATCGTGCTGACCGGCTTCCGCCCGGACCTCTCGTTCCTGGACGAGCTGCGCCTGGGCCTGGACGAGCGTCTTCAGGCTCCGGTGGGACTGGCCCCGCTGATCGACCCGAACCAGCACTCCTGCGGCACCGTCCACCCGCACGGTCACCGCGAGCTCTCCCACCCCGAGCAGGGTGTCTACCTGGTCGGCATGAAGTCCTACGGCCGTGCCCCCACGTTCCTGGCCATGACCGGCTACGAGCAGGTCCGCTCCGTCGCCGCAGCGATCGCCGGCGACCTCGACTCCGCGGACCGCGTGGAACTCACCCTCCCGGAAACCGGGGTCTGCGGCGGCGCGGGCCTGTTCGACACCCCGGACGCCCAGCAGACCGGAGGTGGCGGATGCTGTGCTGCGCCGGAACCGCAGCTCGTGACGCTCGTCGCGCCCGCGGCGGGAGGCACGGCTGCCGAGGAAGCACCGGCGGGCGGCTGCTGCGGCTCGTGACCCGCCTCAACACCCGTGACAGCGGGGCCGCGACCGGAACAGTGGACCGGTCGCGGCCCCGCGCCGCCCCACCTGCCCTCTGCCTGACGCAGATCGTGAGCTGGGGCGGCCAAGGGAAGTGGCTCGCTACGTCGCGTTCGACCGCCGGACGCCTGGGCGAACTTCAGCCCGGCCGATGTCGCCCTGCACGAGATCAGCGCGGCCGTCTCATTCGACGACACCGGAATCGCCCTTCACACCGCGAGGCCGCTCATGTGCCGGCATATGCTCCCCGAACTCCCCCACCTCAGCCGTCGACCGGGAGTCCCCGCGTGAGTGACCGGGTGACTTCCAGCGTGCGCTCATGCCCGATGCGGGAGGAAATAAGCACTTTCGTCGTATGGTCGCGCGGCGGCACACCGCGGGCGTTCTCGCTGCCGTTCATCGGACTCACCGCCCTCCTCGGGGATCAGGGCCGAGTGGCGGCGTCACTGTCGGGGTGAACGACGAAAATCTGGTCGAGGCCGACCATGCGCAGCACACGGAGGGTGTGGGCGGGAACGGCGGCGAGTGCGATGTCGGCGTGGGCGGCGTGGGTCTGGTTGCGGGCTGCGATCAGGGCGGTGATGCCGCTGGAATCGCAGAAGGTCATTCCGGCCAGGTCCAGGACGAGGCGCTGGCCTGGTCGGAGGGTGAGTGCGGTGAGCCGTTCGCGCAGCTCGCCGACGGTGGTGTAGTCGAGGTCGCCGAAGATTTCCAGCACGGGACCGGTGGTGGCCTCTTGTGTGGTGATGCTCAGCGGGTTCATGTGGCGGTTCTCGATTGTGTGCTGGGGGCGGGTACGCCGATGGCGAGGAGGGCGGTGTCGTCGTCGAGGCCGTCACCCAGGTCGTCCAGCAGGTCCTTCAATGCCTGGATCACGGCCTGTGGGGCCTTGCCCGCGTGGCCGGCGGCGAACGCGAGTAGGGCCTCGTCCCCGTAGAGGGCGGTGCGGTCTTCGCCGGTTCGGGCCTCGGTCAGGCCGTCGGTGTACAGCACAAGGGTGTCGCCGGGGCCGAGAGTGGTGGCGGCGGCGGTGAAGGGCGCGGTCGGCAGAACGCCGACGAGGAGTCCGCCGGGGGTGGCCAGGAAGCCGGCCGTACCGTCGGCGCGCAGGACAAGTGCCGGCGGGTGGCCGCCGGAGGCGATGCGGACGGTGACCTCTCCCGTCGTGGGGCCGGGTTCGAGGGTGCCGAAGATGGCGGTGCAGTAGCGCGGGTCGTCCCCGGTGTAGCGCTCGTGCAGCAGATGGTTGAGCGTCGTCAGGGCGGCAACGGGGTCGGGGTCGTGCAGGGCCGCGGCTCGCAGGGTGTAGCGGATCAGTGAGGTGACAGCGGCGGCCTGGGGGCCCTTTCCGCACACGTCGCCGAGGAAGAAGGCGAAGCGCCTGCCGTCGATGGCGAAGAGGTCGTAGAAGTCGCCGCCGAGGCGGTCCGGAGAGGCGGCGCGGTAGTGGGCTGCGGCTTCCACCCCCGGCACCGGTGGCAGGGTGGCGGGCAGCAGCGACTGCTGCAGTACGGCGAGGGCATCCTGCAGCCGGGTCCGGTCGGCTTCGGCCTGCTCGTGTGCCTGCTCGGCCGCTCTACGGGCTCGCAGGAGTTCCCGCTCGTACGCACGGCGGTCCCGGGCGTCGAAGACCGTGGTGCGGATCAGCAAGGGCTCGCCGTTTCCGCCGTTCTTGACGACGGAGGACACGAGTACCGGTATACGGCCGCCTCCGGCCTGCTTGATCTCCAGGGCTATGCCGCTGATCTCGCCCCGCATCCGCAGCAGGGGCGCGAAGTGCGTCTCGTGGTACAGCTTTCCGCCCACGGTCAGCAGGTCGGCAAAACGCATCCGGCCCACCACCGCGTCGGCCTCCAGGCCGAGCCAGCCCAGGAGGGTGGCGTTGATCTTGGCGATGGTGCCGTCCATCAGCGTGGAGAGGTATCCGCAGGGTGCGTTCTCGTAGAGTTCCTCGACGCTGTCTTCCAGCAGGGCGGCGAATGCCGCAGCCGGCGCCTTCTCGCAGTCGGGCTCCGGCCCGTTGCGACACATCACGGCAGGCGCGCCAGGAAATCGGTGATCGCCTCGTTGGTGGCCTCGGGCGCGGACAGGTGTGGGCAGTGCCCTGTGGCATCGAGCGTGACCAGCTTGGAGTCGGCGATCGTCCGGTGGACGAAAGCACCGACCTCCCGGGGGGCGATGACGTCCTGGGCGCACTCCAGGATCAGAGTGGGCACCGTCACGGTCCTCAGGTCGTCTCGCGAATCCGACAAAAACGTGGTGCGGGCGAAGACCCGCGCCATGTCCGGGTCGGTGGCGCAGAAGCTGTTCGTCAGTTCCTCACCGAGTTCGGGCCGGTCCGCGTTCCCCATGATCACGGGCGCCATCGCCGCCGACCAGCCCAGATAGTTGGACTCCAGGGACTCCAGCAGCTCGTCGATGTCCTCGGCGCTGAACCCACCCCGGTAGCCCGCCTCGTCGATGTACCGCGGAGACGGGGCGACCATCACCAGCGCTCCGACGCGTTCCGGGGCCATTCTGGCGGCCAGCACGCCGATCATCGCGCTGACCGAATGGCCCACGAACACCGCATCGCGCAGGTCAAGCGCTTCGCACACGTCCACCACATCACGGGCGTAACCGTCCAACGAGGCGTAACGGCTCTCCGAGAACGCGGTCAGGTCCGAGCGGCCCGCACCGACGTAGTCGAACAGCACCACCCGGTGGTCCTCAGCCAGAGCAGGCACGGTCAGACGCCACATGTTCTGATCACAGCCGAACCCATGAGCCAGCACCACCGCTCGGCCCCGAGGGTTTCCGGTGACGGTGACATTGTTCCTGCGTTCGATGTCCATACCACCCACTCTCTCAGGCTCCGTCCGCTCTTCTCGCATGCCAGCGGACCGCCGGACCGTGCCCGGTGCCTACCGCCCGCGATGGTGCTCACCGCCACACACCATCGAATCGGGCCACCGGACGCCACCGGCGCGGGGCCACACAGCGGTACGGACGGCGGCGTCGGATGCCCGACAGAACTGTGCTGGGTGCAAGCACTGGCCGACCCTGCCGATCCTCTCAACCGCTGACTGCGGTGCCGGGTACGTCTGCCAGAGCTGCGGCGCTCGTGACCTCGTCGGATCGAGGGCCGAGCCATTCGCACAGCAGGATGGAGGTGTCGTCCGCAGGCGGTTGCCATGGTGGCGCGGGTGGGGCGGCGGAGGGTCTCGGGGACGGACAGGCCGTCGACGTGGTGGCGGACGAGGAAGTCGGTGAAGCGGGTGAGGCCGAACTCCTCGATACGCCCTGGCCGTCTGACGGCTCCTCCCCGGCACGGAAAAGGGCGAGGCCCGAAGACCCCGCCCGACTCCTGCGACGACCCCGGCTCAGGGCCACACCAGGCAGTACGGCTGATGCCCCGCCTCGTGCAGCCGATGCGAGAAGTCCTGCCACTCGTGCAGCAGCTGGTACACGTTGAACGCGTCCCGCGGCCCTCCGCGGTCCGGGACCGTGGACCAGATGAACGCCGCCGCGCCGACCGCCTCCTCGCCTATGCCGCGCAGGGGGTCGACGACCGTCATGGGGAGTTTCACCACCGCGTAGTCCGGGTGGAGGACGACCAGTTCCAGGGGCGGGACCTTGTGCAGGGGGACGCCTTCGATGCCCGTGAGGACCATCGCGGCCATGGTCTCCGGCTTGATCTTGGTGAACATGCCGCCCATGCCGAGTTCGTCGCCGCCGAGTTCCTCGGGGCGCATCGAGATCGGGACGCGGGCCGCGGTGGCGCCGTCCGGCGCGCCGAAGTACTTGTACGTCACCCCCACCCGACCACCATTCCTGCTCCCTGCCCCCGCCGGGGGGCCGCTCCGCTCCGGCCCGCCACGGGCCAGGCGCGTCTCGTCCGGGTCTTCCGCCTCGCGCCGGTGCCTTCCCCGCCGGGCACGTCGAGGACCCAGGTCGTCAGTCCCCTCGCCCAGTCCGCCACCGCGATGCATATCTCCACCCGACTGCTTTTCTAGGACGCGTGGCCCCCGCCGCGCAACCCGATCATCGTGTCAGTGACCTCCCCCACGGCCGCCCGCCGAAACGTACGGTGTGACAACTGCCCGCGGGGGCTTCGCAGCCTCCGGCCCGCCCCGGCCGTGTGAGCTGTGTGTATCAGAGGTCAGTTTCGCAGATCACGGCGGATCGGGGGCCGGATGCCGCAGGCCGCCCCTGGCCTACGCTGGACACGTCATACGCACCCGGAGCCGGGAAGCCCCCCGGAAAGTCGGAGAAGGTCGGAGAAGTCGCAGGTCATGAGCGAACTGCCATATCCATACGAAGCCCCGGTCTCGCAGGCGCTGTTCGACCGTGCCGCGGACGTCACGCCCGGCGGGGTGAACTCACCGGTACGCGCCTTCCGCGCCGTCGGTGGCACACCCCGGTTCATGGTGTCGGGCACCGGCCCGTACCTGACCGACGCCGACGGACGCGAGTACGTCGACCTGGTCTGTTCCTGGGGGCCGATGATCCTCGGGCACGCCCACCCCGAGGTGATCGCCGCCGTACAGGACGCCGTCGCGCGCGGTACGTCCTTCGGCACGCCCGGTGAGGGCGAGGTCGCGCTCGCCGAGGAGATGGTCGCCCGGATCGAGCCGTTGGAGCAGGTACGGCTCGTCTCCAGCGGGACCGAGGCCACCATGTCGGCGATCCGGCTGGCCCGCGGGTTCACCCGGCGCACCAAGGTGGTCAAGTTCGCCGGCTGCTACCACGGGCACGTCGACTCGCTGCTCGCCGCCGCCGGCTCGGGTGTCGCCACGTTCGCGCTGCCCGACACGCCCGGCGTCACGGGCGCCCAGGCCGGTGACACGATCGTGCTGCCGTACAACGACCTCGAGGCGGTGCACGCCGCGTTCGCCGCGCACCCCGGCGAGATCGCGTGCGTGATCACCGAGGCGTCGCCGGGCAACATGGGCGTCGTACCGCCGCTGCCCGGGTTCAACCAGGGGCTGAAGGACGCGTGCGCCGCGAACGGCGCGCTGTACATCTCCGACGAGGTCATGACGGGCTTCCGGACCAGCCGGGCGGGCTGGTACGGCGTCGACGGTGTCCGGCCCGACCTGATGACGTTCGGCAAGGTGATGGGCGGCGGCTTCCCGGCCGCGGCCTTCGGCGGGCGCGCCGACGTGATGGGCCACCTCGCCCCGGCCGGCCCCGTCTACCAGGCCGGCACCCTCTCCGGTAACCCGATCGCCACCGCGGCCGGGCTGGCCCAGCTGCGGCTGCTCGACGACGCCGCCTACGAGAAGGTGAACGCCGTCTCGGCACAGCTCCGGTCCCTCGTCACCGAGGCGCTGGCCAAGGAGGGCGTCGCGCACACGCTGCAGAACGCCTCCAACATGTTCTCCGTCTTCTTCACCGACCACCCGGTGCGCAACTACGAGGAGGCGAAGGCGCAGGAGTCGTACCGCTTCACCGCCTTCTTCCACTCGCTCCTCGCCAACGGCGTCTATCTGCCGCCGTCGTCCTTCGAGTCCTGGTTCGTGTCGGCCGCGCACGACGAGCGGGCCGTCCAGCGGATCGCCGACGCCCTCCCGGCGGCGGCGCGAGCGGCAGCGGAGGCGACAGCGTGAGCACCCCGAAGAGCGACGACGTCACCGTCGTCCACCTGATGCGGCACGGCGAGGTCGAGAACCCGGACGGTGTCCTGTACGGCCGGCTGGCCGGCTACCACCTCTCCGAACTGGGCCGGCGCATGGCCGACCGGGTCGGGGAGCACCTCGCCTCCCGCGACATCACCCATGTCGTCGCGTCCCCGCTGGAGCGGGCACAGGAGACGGCCGAGCCGATCGCCAAGGCGCACGGCCTGGACATCGGCTCGGACGCGCGGCTGATCGAGGCGGCGAACGTCTTCCAGGGCAAGACCTTCGGCATCGGCGACGGCGCGCTGCGCCGCCCGGCCAACTGGAAGCATGTCGTCAACCCGTTCAAGCCGTCCTGGGGCGAGCCGTACGTCGACCAGGTCATCCGCATGATGGGCGCGCTGCACGCGGCGAAGGACGCGGCACGCGGTCATGAGGCGGTGCTGGTCAGCCATCAGCTGCCGATCTGGATCGTGCGGTCCTACGTCGAGAAGCGGCGGCTGTGGCACGATCCGCGCAAGCGGCAGTGCACGCTCGCCTCGCTGACCTCGTTCACCTACCAGGGCGACCGGATCGTCTCCGTCGGCTACAGCGAGCCGGCCCGTGATCTCGTCCCCGCGCATCTGCTCGCCGGTGCCAAGCCGGTGAAGGGCAAGAGCAAGGCATTCGGGGCGTAAGGCCGTAAACCGGCCGGTGCGGAAAGGTTCGTTCGCACTTCGTTGCGAAACCTTCGCATACGACGGGAACCTCCCGCTTCGTCATGTCCTCTGATTATGTGACCACCAGAGGACGTGACGAACGGGGTTGCCATGCGCAGTCTCTCCCGTAGGGGAATGCTCGGGCTCGGCGCGGGGGCCGCGGCCGCCGTACCGCTGGCCGGCTGCGGCGGCCACAAGAACTCGGACGACGGCGGCGGCGCCGGCGGTTCCCGGCCCGGCGGCGGCGGGACCCGTAAGCCCGGCCCGAAGCCGACGAAGACCGCCCGCCCGATCGGCGACGGCTCCACCTCCTTCACCGGCAAGCAGCCCCACCAGCCCGACGCGCCGGTGCCGCTGGAGCCGGGGCAGACCCCGCCGCAGTTCGTCGTCTTCTCCTGGGACGGGGCCGGCGAGGTCGGCAACGGCCTCTTCCCGCGTTTCCTGGACCTCGCCAAGGAGCACGGCGCGGCCATGACCTTCTTCCTCTCGGGCGTCTATCTGCTCCCCGAGTCCAAGAAGCGGCTCTACGACCCGCCGAACAACCCGCGCGGCGCCTCCGACATCGGCTACCTCACCGACGGCCACATCAAGGACACCCTCAAGAACATCCGCCGTGCCTGGCTCGAAGGGCACGAGATCGGCACCCACTTCAACGGCCACTTCTGCGGCGGCTCCGGCAGTGTCGGCAACTGGACGTCCCAGCAGTGGCGCAGCGAGATCGACCAGGCCAAGTCCTTCGTCAAGGAGTGGCGCACCAACTCCGGCTGGACCGACCTGGAGTCCCTGCCGTTCGACTACGACAAGGAACTCGTCGGCGGCCGTACGCCCTGTCTGCTCGGCCAGGACAAACTGCTGCCCACCGCCCGCGAGCTCGGCTGGCGCTACGACGCCTCCTCGCCCGGCGGCCGCCAGGTCTGGCCGGTGAAGCGGCAGGGCATATGGGACCTGCCCCTGCAGCAGATACCGTTCCCCGGCCACTCCTTCGAGGTCCTGTCGATGGACTACAACATGCTCGCCAACCAGTCGGTCAACTCGACCAACGCCCCCGCCCACAACTACCCGGGCTGGCGAAAGCAGGCGGCCCAGTCGTACATATCCGGCTTCAAGCGGGCATACGAGTCGAATCGCGCGCCCTTCTTCGTCGGGAACCACTTCGAGCAGTGGAACGGCGGCATCTACATGGACGCCGTGGAGCAGGCGCTCAAGCACATCGCGCGCGAGAAGGAGAAGGGCGGCGACGTGAGGCTCGTCTCCTTCCGGCAGTTCACCGACTGGCTCGACGTGCAGAAGCCGGAGGTCCTGGAGCGGTTCCGCACCCTGGACGTGGGCCAGGAACCGGCCGGGGGCTGGAAGGCGTTCGCGAAGGACACCGCCGGAGCGGGCGCCGGCGACGCCGCCTGAAATGCGGAATTCGGCCCGGACGGGGGGTGCGCAAGATCCCCAGAACGGGCATGCGAAACTTTTCACATGAGTGCCGCCAGCCGCGCCCCCCAGCGCTCGAACCGAGCCGTTCACAGCCCGGACCGCGCCCTCCGTGTCCCGCGCGCCCGCCGCCGCGCCACCCTGGCCGCCGGCGCCGCCGCGGCCGCGCTGCTCGTCTCCGCCTGCGGCTCCGGCGGAACGTCCGGCGGGGGCGGCAACACCAACTTCGTCACCGGCAGCGACGGCATCTCCACGGTCCCCGCCGGCAAGCGGGCCGCCGCACCCGAGCTGACCGGGAAGACCCTCGAGGGCGAACAGCTCGACGTCGCCGACTACCAGGGCAAGGTCGTCGTCCTCAACGTCTGGGGCTCCTGGTGCAACCCCTGCCGCGCGGAGGCCAAGTACTTCGCCAAGGTGGCGAAGCAGTACGCCGACCAGGGTGTCCAGTTCGTCGGCATCAACACCCGGGACGGCAGCACCGCCGCCGCCCTCGCCTTCGAGAAGGACTTCGGCATCCCCTACCCCAGCCTGTACGACCCCACGGGCAAGCTGATGCTCCGCTTCGAGAAGGGCACCCTCAACCCGCAGGCCGTACCCTCCACCCTGGTCCTGGACCGGGACGGGAAGATCGCCGCCCGCGCACTGGCCCAGCTCGACGACGAGCGGCTGCTGAAGATGCTCAAGCCGGTCGTCGCGGAGAAGTGACGTGACGGCACTGCACACGCTGGCCGACGCGGGCTACAACGGCACGGTGCTCAACGGCGCCCTGCTGGTCTCCCTGCCCATCGCCCTGCTCGGCGGCCTCGTCTCCTTCTTCTCGCCCTGCGTCCTGCCGCTGGTCCCCGGCTACCTCTCCTACGTCACCGGCGTCTCCGGCACCGACCTCGCCGAGGCCCGGCGCGGCCGCATGGTCGCCGGCGCCTCCCTCTTCGTCCTCGGCTTCACCGCCGTGTTCGTCTCGGGCGGCGCCTTCTTCGGCTTCTTCGGACAGACGCTGCAGGAGCAGTCGGGCGTCCTGTCCAAGGTGCTCGGCGTCCTCATGATCCTCATGGGCGTCTTCTTCATGGGCCTGATGCCCTGGCTCACCCAGCGCGAGTTCCGCTTCCACAAGCGCCCCGCGACCGGGCTGATCGGCGCCCCCGTCCTCGGCGCCCTCTTCGGCATCGGCTGGACCCCCTGCATCGGCCCCACCCTCGCCTCCGTCCTCACCCTCTCCGCACAGCAGGAGAGCGCCGGACGCGGCGCCCTGCTGACCGTCGCGTACTGTCTGGGACTGGGCCTGCCCTTCGTGCTCGCCGCCGTGGCCTTCCGCAAGGCCCTCGGAGCCTTCGGCTGGGTCAAGCGGCACTACGTCTGGGTCATGCGCGTCGGCGGCACGATGATGATCCTCACCGGTGTGCTGCTGCTGACCGGCGCGTGGGGCAGCCTCGTGGCGCAGATGCAGACCTGGTCCAACGGCTTCACTGTGGGGATCTGACCCGATGAGCGAGACGACAACCGACGACACCCCGCAGGCCGCCGACGACCGGGAACTCGGCGCCGCCGGCTCCCAGCTGTCCACCGCGCCCACGGAGGACGCGCCGAACCTGCCGTCCCTCGGCGTGATTGGCTGGGCCCGCTGGTTCTGGCGGCAGCTCACCTCCATGCGGGTGGCGCTGCTGCTGCTCCTGCTGCTGTCGCTCGGCGCGATCCCCGGCTCCCTCATCCCGCAGACCGGGGTCGACGAGACCCAGGTCGCCGACTTCCGCGACCGGCACGACATCCTCGCGCCGGTCTACGACAGGCTCGGCCTCTTCCACGTCTACAGCTCGGTGTGGTTCTCCGCGATCTACATCCTGCTGTTCGTCTCCCTCATCGGCTGCATCCTGCCCCGCACCTGGCAGTTCGTGGGCCAGCTGCGCGGCCGCCCGCCCGGCGCGCCCCGCCGGCTGGACCGGCTGCCCGCCCACACCACCTGGCGCACCGCGGCCGAACCGGAGGCCGTACGCGAGGCCGCGCTCGCCCTGCTGAAGAAGCGCCGCTTCCGCGCCCACCTCGCCGGTGACGCCGTCGCCGCCGAGAAGGGCTATCTGCGGGAGGTCGGCAACCTCCTCTTCCACATCGCGCTGATCGTGATGCTGATCGCCTTCGGCTGGGGCCAGCTGTACAAGTCCGAGGGCAACAAGCTGATCGTCGAGGGCGACGGCTTCGCCAACACGCTCACCCAGTACGACGACTTCAAGTCCGGCAACCTCTTCACCAACGACGACCTGGAGCCGTTCAGCTTCGACGTGAAGTCGTTCACCGGCACCTACGAGCGCACCGGCCCCAACAAGGGCACCCCGCGCACGTACCAGACGGAGCTGACGTACACCGCGGGGGCGGGCGGCGAGGAGAGGAAGGCCCTCGTCAAGGTCAACAAGCCCCTGCAGATCGGCGACGCCAAGGTCTACCTCGTCAGCCACGGCTACGCGCCCGTCATCACGGTCCGCGACGGCAAGGGGAAGGTCGTCTACCGGGACGCGGTACCGCTGCTGCCGCTGGACGCGAATGTGACGTCCTCCGGAGTGGTCAAGGTCCTCGACGGCTACCGCGACTCCAAGGGCGAGAAGGAGCAACTCGGTTTCAACGCCTTCTTCGTGCCGACCTTCGGCGGCTCCGAGAGCGGCACGATGCTCTCCCAGTTCCCGGCCCTGGACTACCCGGTGCTCGCCCTCTCCGCCTACCACGGCGACCTGCGGGCCGACTCCGGCATTCCGCAGAGCGTGTACCAGCTCGACAAGTCCAAGATGAAGGAGTTCAAGGACTCCGAGGGCGAGCTCTTCAAGAAGTTGCTCACCCCCGGCGAGACCATGACGCTCCCCGACGGCGCCGGCACGGTCACCTTCGAGAAGGACGTCAAGGAGTGGGCCGGCTTCCAGATCGTCCAGGAGCCGGGCGGCGGCTGGGCGCTCGGCGGCGCCGTCGTCGCGATCGCCGGCCTCGCCGGCTCCCTGTTCATCCAGCGCCGCCGCGTATGGGTCCGCGCGGTGCGCGGCGACGACGGGGTGACCGTCGTCGAGATGGCCGGCCTCGGCCGCAGCGAGTCCGCGAAGGTCCCCGAGGAGCTCGGCGACCTCGCCGGAATCCTGTACGACCAGGCCCCGGGCGTACCCGACCCGGAACCGTCCGAATCCACCGATCCTGAAGCCGTACCTGCCGAAGGGGCTGAGCAGCAGTGACTCTCGCCGCCGCGACCAACGAGAACCTCGCGAGTATCAGCAATGTGCTGATCTACTCCGCGATGGCCGTCTACACCCTCGCGTTCTTCGCGTACATCGCGGAGTGGACCTTCGGCAGCCGCAGCAAGGTCGCCCGTACCGCCTCCGCGCTCACCCCCGCGGCGCAGGCGAGGACGGGGCCGGCCGTCACCGTGAAGCAGGGGGGCGGCACCGCCGTACTGGAGCGGCCGAAGGTCGTCGTACGCGCCGCCGCCGGATCGCGGGACGTGCCCGACGGGCCCGGCGCGCACGGCGGCGACGAGAAGGGCGACCTCTACGGGCGGATCGCCATCTCCCTCACCGTGCTCGCGTTCCTGCTCTCCTTCGCCGGTGTGCTCACCCGCGCGCTGTCCGTGGAGCGGGCGCCGTGGGGCAACATGTACGAGTTCAACATCACCTTCTCCACCACCGCGGTCGGTGTGTACCTGCTGCTGCTCGCGCTGAAGAAGAACGTGCGCTGGCTCGGTCTGTTCCTGACCACCTCGGTCCTCCTCGACCTCGGTCTGGCCGTCACCGTCCTCTACACCGAGAGCGACCAGCTGGTTCCCGCGCTGCACTCGTACTGGCTGTACATCCACGTCTCCACGGCGATCCTGTGCGGTGCGGTGTTCTACGTCGGCGCGGTCGGCGTGATCCTGTACCTGTTCAAGGACTCGTACGAGAGCAAGCTCGTGGGCGGCGGCAGGCCGGGCAGCTTCGCCACATCCGTCCTGGAGCGGCTGCCCGCGGCCGCGTCGCTGGACAAGTTCGCGTACCGGGTGAACGCGGCGGTCTTTCCGCTGTGGACGTTCACGATCATCGCGGGCGCGATCTGGGCGGGTGACGCGTGGGGCCGCTACTGGGGCTGGGACCCCAAGGAGGTCTGGTCCTTCATCACCTGGGTCGCCTACGCCTGCTATCTGCACGCGCGTGCCACGGCCGGCTGGAAGGGCCGCAAGGCGGCCTATCTGGCCCTGCTCGCCTTCGGCTGCTGGCTGTTCAACTACTACGGCGTGAACATCTTCGTCTCGGGCAAGCACTCGTACGCCGACGTCGGCCTGGGCGCGCTGCGGTCCGTGGGCTTCTGATCACGCACCTCACAAGGCCGGTTCCCGCGACTCGCGTCACGGGGACCGGTCTTTCGTGCTCCGGAGACGTGATGGTTCCGGGGAGGGTTTCCCGAACGGGTGGTGCGAGGTGTGAGCGGTGGGAACCGTGGGGGTGGCGCCGGTAGTCCGGTGGAGGGGAGACCCGTTGAGACGGCGGGGCGGCAGGAGGGGCGGGACGGGTGGCGTCGGTACCGTTGACGGCGGGGGATCCGGTACGGGTGGGCCGGTACCGGCTGCTGGCCAGGCTGGGCCAGGGCGGCATGGGCCGGGTGTACCTGGGCCGCTCGCCCGGCGGGCGTGCGGTGGCGGTGAAGGTGGTGCGGGAGACGCTGCTGCGCGACGAGGGGTTTCGGCGGCGCTTCGTGCGCGAGGTGGCGGCGGCACGGCGGGTGACGGGTTTCTTCACCGCCGCGGTCGTCGACGCCGACCCGGAGGGGAACCCGGCCTGGCTGGCCACGGAGTACGTCCCCGGCCCCTCCCTCCAGGAGGCGGTGACCCGGCACGGGGTGTGGCGGGAGCAGGCGGTACGCGGCCTCGGTGCCGCTCTGGCCGAGGCGCTCGGAGCCGTGCACGCGGCGGGCCTGGTGCACCGCGACCTCAAACCGTCGA
Source organism: Streptomyces sp. NPDC048584 (assembly GCF_043199595.1). Classification (NCBI taxonomy): domain Bacteria; kingdom Bacillati; phylum Actinomycetota; class Actinomycetes; order Kitasatosporales; family Streptomycetaceae; genus Streptomyces; species Streptomyces sp. NPDC048584. Next base: position 104,556 of record NZ_JBICWF010000017.1, on the reverse strand, counting down.
ACGTCCTGCTGGCGCCGGACGGGCCGCGGGTGATCGACTTCGGTATCTCGGCGGCGGCCGACGACACCGCACTCACCGAGGCCGGAACGGTGATCGGCACGCCCGGCTTCATCCCTCCCGAGCAGCTGCGCCACGAGAGCTCCGGACCTGCCGGTGACGTGTTCGCCCTGGGGGCGGTGCTGGCGTACGCGGCCGCGGGCGTCGGCCCGTTCGGCGGCGGCGCGTCCCACGCGGTCAACTACCGGGTCGTGCACGAGGACCCCGACCTGAGGAGCCTGCCGCCCCTACTCGCGGATGTGGTGGCCCGGTGTCTGGCGAAGGATCCGGCGGAGCGGCCCACGGTGACGTGGCTGCTGGACGAACTGGGCCACCCGGCCCCCGCGGACGACGACCGGCATGCGGCTCAGGGCGCCACGGCTCCGGACGGGGGCGTCGCCACGGTCGGCTGGATGCCCGGCCCGGTGGCCGACTCGGCAACCCGGCTGCGCGCCGACGTGCCGACCGAGCCCCTGCCCCGGGCGGACGACGGTATGCCGGAGCCCTCGACCGCCGCCGCACCGCCCCGCAGCCGGCGCCGCCGCCTGCGGACGGCCCTCGCCATGGCGACCGCACTGGCCGTCACTGTGGCCGGCACCGTGCTGTGGAGGGTGGCCGCGAGCGAGGACGACACCGGGCCCGTCCGCCCTCCGAACCTCGAGCAGCTCTGGTCCCACACGCTGGCCGAGGGACAGAGAACGACCGTGACCTCGGACGAGATGGTCTATCTCCAGAACGAGGACCGTCACGAGATCACCGCCCTGGACGTCACCGACGGCACGAAGCGCTGGGGGCGCAAGGTCGAGGTCGCCGAAATCCGCCAGGACAGTGCGTATCTGCGAGACACCGTGGGCAACGGCGTCCAAGTCACCGGCCTCGCGGGTGGCCTCCTGTACTACGGCAGCGGCGATCACCTTTACGCGCTGGACGCGGACAGCGGCGCATATCGCTGGAGATACATGGACGACTCCTTCCACGCCTCCCCCGTCGTCGTGGGCGACGCCGCCTACGCACACATGATCTCGTTCTTCTACGTCCTCGACACGCGCACGGGGAAGAAGCTGTGGGACTACGGGTACGGCGTCAACGCGGACGGCAGCAACATAGCCGTCACCGGTGACGCGCTCCTTGTGCACAGCGAGAAGAAGCTGATCGCCGTCGACACCCGTACCCGCAAGCAGAAATGGACCCACCAGGCCGCGAGCGACGCGGAGACGGGCCTCGTGGTGGCGGACGGCAAGGTCTGCTTCGGCACCCAGGACGGCGCCCTGTACGCGGTCGACGCGGGGTCGGGCGACGAGGTGTGGCGCCGTACGTTCGAGGGGGAGCTGTGGGACGGCAGGCTCGGCGGGGGAGCGGGCATGCCGGAAGTGGTAGACGGAACCGTGTACTTCGAGAACGACGGCTACGTGTCCGCCTTCGACGCGGACACCGGTGCGCTGCGGTGGCAGCGGAAACAGAAGGCCGATGAGGTGACGTCCCTGACCGTGGTGGACGACACCGTCCTCACCCACGACTCGGACGGGTACCTGAGCGCACTGGACGCCCGCAGCGGAAACCCCGTATGGCGGGAACGGCTGATCATGGGCGACGGCGAGCATCTCTGGCTCGTCGGAAACACCGTGTACGTCGAGCGTGACAGCCGGGTGACAGCCTATCGGGCCGCGACCTGATCAGCACCGAACAGGGCCTTGGCGGCGACAAGGGGGGCGAATGCAGGTGTTCAGGCCGTTGGAGGCGGGGGATCCCGAGCGGGTCGGTCCGTACCGGATCGTCGGGAGGCTCGGCTCGGGCGGGATGGGCCGGGTGTACCTGGCCAGGTCGCCGGGCGGCCGGGCGACCGCGGTGAAGGTGGTGCACGAGGAACTGTCCGATGACGCCGCCTTCCGCAAGCGGTTCGGGCGGGAGGTGGTGGCGGCACGGCGGGTGACGGGCCCGTTCACCGCGCCCGTGGTCGATGCGGATCCGGACGCGGACCAGCCGTGGCTGGCCACCGCCCATGTGCCGGGCGTTCCACTGGGCACGGCGGTCGCCACGCACGGTGCCTGGCCCGAGCGGTCCGTACGCGCCCTGGGATCCGGGCTGGCGGAGGCGCTGGAGGCGATCCACCGGGTTCACGTCGTGCACCGTGACCTGAAGCCGTCGAACGTGCTGCTGGCACCGGACGGCCCTCGGGTGATCGACTTCGGGATCTCGGTGGCCGCCGACGACACCAAACTGACCACCACGGGGGCCGTGGTCGGCAGCCCTGGCTACCTTCCGCCCGAGCAACTGGTCGGCCGCGAGGTGGGGCCCGCCGGTGACGTGTTCGCGCTGGGCGCGCTGCTGGTGTACGCGGCGACCGGGACCGGAGCGTTCGGGGGCGGGCCCGCTTACGCCGTCAACTACCGCGTCGTCCACGAGGATCCCGACCTGGCGGGCCTGCCGGACGGACTCGCCGACGTGGTCGTCCGGTGCCTGGCCAAGGACCCCGGGCGGCGACCCGGGGTGCCGGAACTCATCGAGGAACTCGGCCGGTGGGAGGGGACGGACGGGACCCGGAGCACGTTCACCCCTGTCACCTGGCTGCCCGCGCCGGTCGCCGCCGACGTCACCGCGCTGCGCGCGGCCCCGCTGCCGGAGGAGGCCACCGCGACTACGGCGGACGCGGATTTGCCGACGGTCACGGTGGCGCCGCCGACCGCCGTCGCCACGGCGCGGCTCGGCGCGCCGAACGTGCGGCCCTCGCTCGCCGCCCGGCTGCGTGCGGTGGCCCGGCAGCGGCGTGCTGCGGTCCTCGCCGTGTCGGGCACCCTCGTCGTCCTGGCCGTAGTCGCCGGCCTGCTCCTGCCGCGCGCCTTCTCCGGGGCCTCGGGCGGGGGCGACGGCACCACGAGCAGCGGCAGCCCCACGGCCGCTGCGAAACAGCTGGCGGTACGGGGACAGTGGTCGGCCGAGAAGGACTTGTGGCAACCGGTGGCCGCCGACGGCAAGGTGGTCGGCGAGAGCGACGGCGTGCTGCACGCGGTGGACGCCGACAGCGGGGACATCGTGTGGACGTACGACGATCCGGACGCGTCGTCCTTCGAGGGCGTGAGCGACGGCCTGGTGATCGCCTCCAGCAGCGAGAACGGCACGATCCAGGGCATTGACCTGGACCGCGGCAAGCGGGTCTGGAGCGTGCCCGCCAAGGCTCACACGGCACCCGGCACGTCGTGGCATCTCCACCTGCGGGTCGTCGTGGCCCACGGAACCGTGTACGTGAACGCCATGTACGACCTGCCCGAGGGGGCCGAACGTTCCGGCACGTACGCCGTGTCGGCGCTGGACACTGCCACGGGACGGCTGAAGTGGACCCGGACGGTCGAGCACACTCTGTCCGGGGCGCTCGCGGTCGTGGACGGGGTCCTCTACGGCGGGGTGAAGGAGGCAGGCGGCACCTACTTCCACGCCTGGGACGCGGACAGCGGGGACCAGTTGTGGCGATACCACGCGAGCGCGAGCCGACACTACGCGGGCGAGGTGACGGCGATCACGGTGTCAGACGGCACGGTCTATTTCGGCGACAGCCGCGGTGTCCTCCACGCCGTCGACGCCCGGCGGGGCACGAAGCTGTGGACCTGCGAACCGGATACCGACGGTCTGGAGGAATGGCTCGAACCGCTCGTGGTCTCCGACGGCGTCGTCTACGGCGGGACTGGAAGCCCCACCAGCGATTATGACTCGGGAGCCGTGCACGCGGTCGCCGCCGACTCCGGCAGACTGCTCCGGACCGAGCACACCGAACGCGAACCCGAGCTGCACGGTCTGCTGGACGGCTCGGTGCTCTTCAGCACCAAAGCCGGCGGACTGTACGCCGCGGACGCCCGTACCGGAGCGCCCCCGGTCGAAACGCGCCTGTCGTCAGGTGACCCCGACGCGACCGTCGACGGCGACCGGGTGTACTTCGACGGCGGCGACGGACGGCTGCACGCGGGAAGGATCTCCCTCACCAGCACCTGACCGCAGCCGGCCGCGGTCGGCCCTCTGACGGCCGATGTCCTCGTTCCACAGCTGTGGATGACGGGCGGTGACTCTCGCATCAGCGCCGCGCACCCGGGATCGTCCAGCAGCACGATCTCCACGCCGTGGTCGGCCAGCCAGTCGTGCCCGCCGTGGAAGGTGACCGCCTCGCCGATCACCACCCGGGAGATGCCGAACTGCCGGACCAGACCCGAGCAGTACCAGCACGGGGAGTCTCTGGATGCCGAAGGTCCGCTCCACCACGTTGTATTGGAATAGAGTTGCCTACGGACCGTCATCGGTGGCCCGCAAGTGATGCGCGGCCGGTGCGCGCATGTGCTGAGAGCCGGATGTCGCCCCGACATCCGCATCCGGATCGCACCCGCGAGCCACGTACGGGTCTTCGACCGGGCCCTCGCGCCCGCCCGGATCAAGAAGCTCGGCTGACCGCCGTACTCACCGCGGATCCGCGGTGATCGACCGCCAGATCCGGTCCGGCAGGACCGCGGCCGCCGTGTCGAGGTCGACGTCACCGAGCGTCAGCCAGCGGCGGCTGACGCCGATGACCGGTCCGAGGACGAGGGATTCGAGCACGGCCACCGGCAGTCGCGCGATCTCGCCCGACTCGACGTGCCCGCTCACCCAGGCGGACAGCGGGGACAGCCGGGCCTCCTGCGCGTCACGGATCCGCCCGGCCTCCCGCATGCCCAGCTCGTCGGCGCGGGCGGAGTGCAGCAGCAGGCCCGCCGCCCGGTGGTCGCGGATGAAGGCGAGATACGCCTCCACCAGGGCCCGTACGCCGTCCCGGGCGGAATCCGACCGCTCCAGCGCCGTGACCATCCGGTCCAGCAGCCGCTCGAGCCAGCGCGTCAACAGGGCGGTCAACAGGCCGTCCATGCTGCCGAAATGGTGGTAGAGACTGCCGGGGCTGACGCCGCTCGCCGCCGTCACCGCGCTCACCGTGAGCCCCTGCTCGCCGGACTCGCCGTAGACGCGCAGCGCCGCGTCCAGAAGCTGTTCGACGGTGACCTCACCGCGGTGCTGCTTGGGGCTCATCGCAGGGTCGTCGTACCTTCCGGCCGCTTCTCGAGTGAATTTCTAGAATCCACTTCCAATTCTAGCCCGCGCTGGTCCAGACTGACCCCTGTTCGACGTGCGGGCCCGCCCGTCACGGGGGAACGGGCGGGCCCGCATCAGCGGAACAACACGACGACGCGGCAGGCGGGACGGTCAGCCGGCCCCGCCGCGATCGCCGTCCCCCGGCCGGTCGTCCTTGTCCTTGTCGTCGTCCAGCGACTTCAGGAAGTCGGGGTTGTCGTCCGGCGCCACCCACTGCTGCCGGCCGCCGCCCCCGCCCCACGCGGAGCCGCCCGCGGGGTGCCGCTTCTTGCCCGCGATCAGCCACGAGATCGAGCCGACCAGCGGGAACAGCAGCACGAGGATCGCCCACAGTGGCTTGGGCATATGACGGATGTCGTCGTCCTTCGTGCCGATGCAGTCGATGAACGCGTAGATGCTCAGGGCCAGTGGCACGAGGAACATCAGCACCCGCAGCATGGGGCCTCTCCAGCGAAAACGGTGGGCGGTACAGGCCCAGGGTAACCGCTCGGGGATACTTGACCCCATGGCTTACGACGATCTTCGCTCCCTGCTCAGGGCGCTGGAGCGCGAGGGCGACCTCAAGCGCATCAAGGCCGAGGTCGACCCGCATCTGGAGGTCGGTGAGATCGTCGACCGGGTACAGAAGGCCGGCGGTCCCGCGCTGCTCTTCGAGAACGTGCGCGGCTCCTCCATGCCCCTCGCCATGAACGTGTACGGCACCGACCGCCGTCTGCTGAAGGCGCTGGACCTGAAGTCGTACGCGGAGATCTCCGAGCGGATCGGCGGGCTGCTGAAGCCCGAGCTGCCGCACGGGTTCGTCGGGGTGCGCGAGGCGTTCGGGAAACTCGGCGCGATGACGCACGTACCGCCGAGGAAGGTGAAGGACGCGCCCGTCCAGGAGGTCGTCCTGCACGGCGACGACGTGGACCTCGAACAGCTCCCGGCGCTGTTCACCTGGCCCGAGGACGGCGGCTCCTTCTTCAACCTGGGCCTCACCCACACGAAGGACCCCGAGTCCGGCGTCCGCAACCTCGGCCTGTACCGCCTCCAGCGGCACGACAAGCGCACCATCGGCATGCACTGGCAGATCCACAAGGACAGCCGCAACCACTACCAGGTGGCTGCCCGGCGCGGCGAGCGGCTGCCCGTCGCCATCGCCTTCGGCTGCCCGCCCGCCGTGACGTACGCCTCCACCGCACCCCTGCCCGGCGACATCGACGAGTACCTGTTCGCCGGGTTCGTGCAGGGCAAGCGGATCGAGATGGTCGACTGCAAGACCGTGCCGCTCCAGGTGCCCGCGCAGGCGGAGGTCGTCCTGGAGGGCTGGCTGGAACCGGGCGAGATGCTGCCCGAGGGGCCCTTCGGCGACCACACCGGCTTCTACACCCCGCAGGAGCCGTTCCCGGCGCTCACCATCGACTGCGTGACCATGCGCAGGCGGCCGCTGCTCCAGTCGATCGTCGTCGGCCGCCCGCCCACCGAGGACGGGCCGCTGGGCCGGGCCACGGAGCGCTTCTTCCTCCCGCTCCTCAAGATCATCGTCCCGGACATCGTGGACTACCACCTCCCCGAGTCCGGCGGCTTCCACAACTGCGCGATCGTCTCGATCGACAAGAAGTACCCCAAGCACGCGCAGAAGGTCATGCACGCCATCTGGGGCGCCCACATGATGTCCCTGACCAAGCTGATCGTGGTCGTCGACTCCGACTGCGACGTCCACGATCTGCACGAGGTCTCCTGGCGGGCCCTCGGCAACACCGACTACGCCCGTGACCTCACCGTCGTCGAAGGCCCCGTCGACCATCTCGACCACGCCTCCTACCAGCAGTTCTGGGGCGGCAAGGCGGGCGTCGACGCGACGAGGAAGTGGCCCGAGGAGGGGTACACGCGCGACGGCGGCTGGCCCGACATGGTCGAGTCCGACCCGGACACGGCCGCCCTGGTCGACCGTCGCTGGAAGGAGTACGGACTGTGACCTCGGCCTCCGCCGCCCTGCCGCAGCAGCCGGGACGCACGAAAGCCTTCCTGCGCCTGGTGATGATCGAGCACTCGGTCTTCGCCCTGCCCTTCGCCTACATCGCCGCCCTCACCGCGATGTACGAGTGGGACGAGAACATCCACTGGGGCCGGCTGCTCCTGGTCACCGTCGCCATGGTCGGCCTGCGCACCTTCGCGATGGCCGCCAACCGGATCATCGACCGCGAGATCGACGCCCGTAACCCGCGCACCGCACACCGCGAACTGGTCACCGGGGCGATGTCCGTCAAGCACGCCTGGACCGGCGCGCTGGTCGCCCTGGCCGTCTTCCTGGGCGCGGCGGCCCTGCTGAACCCGCTCTGCCTGGCCCTCGCGCCCGTCGCCGTCATCCCGATGGTGGTGTATCCGTACGGCAAGCGGTTCACGAACTTCCCGCAGGCCATCCTCGGTCTCGCCCAGGCGATGGGACCGATCGGCGGCTGGCTCGCCATCACCGGCTCCTGGTCCTGGGACGCCGTCGTCCTCGGCCTCGCGGTCGGTGTCTGGATCGGCGGCTTCGACCTCATCTACGCCTGCCAGGACGTCGACACCGACCGGGAGATCGGTGTGAAGTCGGTCCCGGCCCGCTTCGGCATCCCCGCCGCGATCTGGGGCGCCCGTGCCTGCCACACCGTCACGACGGCCCTGTTCGTCTGGTACGCCCTGCTCACCGACGCCGGCGCCTTCTTCTGGCTCGGCCTGCTGATCGTGGCGGGCGCCTTCGTCTACGAACACACCATCGTCCGCCCGACCGACCTGACCCGCCTCAACCGCGCCTTCTTCTCCGTCAACGGCTTCATCGGCATCGCCCTGTTCGTGTGCGCGCTGCTGGATCTGCTGGTGCGGGGTCTGACCGTCTGAGCAGCGGTTGGCCGTCCGAGCCGGTCCTGACGGCCGGCGTCCAGTGCCCGCCGGTAGGCTCGAGATGTGAACGCAGGAGAAACGCGGCGCAAGCCTTGGATCGTGGGGGTGTCGGGGGCGTCCGGGACCCCCTACGCAGCCGCTGTGCTGCGTGCGCTGCTGGCGGCGGGGGAGAGCGTCGACCTCGTCGTCAGCCGGGCCTCCCGGCTCACGCTGCTGGACGAGACCGGTATCGCCTTCCGGGACGCCCACTGGCGTGACGACCTGCGGGAATGGCTGTCCCGGGGTGCGGACGGCAAGCCGGACACGTTCACCGTCGACCTCGACGGCGTACGGCACTGGGCGGCGGGTGACCTCGCGGCCGGGCCGTCCTCGGGGTCGTATCCGAGCAAGGGCATGCTGATCGTGCCCGCCTCCACGGCCTGTGTGGCCGGGGTGGCGCTCGGGCTGTCCAAGGACCTGCTGCAGCGGGTGGCGAGCGTGACCCTGAAAGAGGGACGCACGCTGATCGTGGCCGTACGGGAGACCCCGCTGAACGGCCAGACCCTGCGGCATCTGGTCACGCTGGACGACGCGGGCGCGACCGTGGTGCCCGCCTCGCCGGCCTTCTACGCGGGCGCGACGCACATCCAGGACCTGGTGGACTTCGTCGCCGGACGCGTACTCGACGCGGCGGGTGTCGAGCACCGGCTCTACCGCCGCTGGAAGGGCGAACTCGGCGGCGGATCCCGGCCCGGCTGAGCCCTGCGGCACCATTCCGGCACTCAGAACTTCAGACCTCTTCAGTGGAAGGCTTCGATCGCATGGACGCGGTGGACAGGCAGCTCATCCAGGCCCTGAGGGAGAACGGCCGGGCCTCCTACGCGGAGCTGGGGCGCCTCGTCGGCCTGTCGGGACCCAGCGTCACCGACCGCATCAACCGGCTGGAGGCGGCCGGGGTCATCACCGGCTACCGCGCCACCGTGGACGCCGCCTCGCTGGGCCTCGGTGTCACCGCCCTGATCGGCATCTCGCTCTCCGACGCCGCCGACCACGAGGACGTGGCGCAGCGGCTGAAGGACCTCAAGGAGATCGAGGACTGCTGGTTCATCGCCGGCGACGACTCCTTCATGCTCAAGGTGCGGGTGACCGACGTGGACGGCCTGGAGAAGACCATCCGCCGGCTGTCCGGCACCAAGGGCGTCTCCCGGACCCGTACGACCATCGTGCTCTCCACCAAGTGGGAGAACCGGGTCGGTGAGCTGCCCGAAGAGGTGGAGTAGGCGGGGCGCGGAGCGCCGTTCGGGGGTCCTTCCGCCCGAAGGGCCGGGGGGTACGGTTGACCGGGTCTGTTCGACGACGGAAAGAGGGATCGGCATGGACGTCGGGCTCAAGCGCGAGCTGGAGGAGAAGGTCAGGGCGGGCGAACGCCTGACCCGTGAGGACGGCATCGCGCTGTACGAGTCGGACGACCTCGCCTGGCTGGGCGGGCTGGCGCACGAGGTGCGGACGCGGCTGAACGGCGACGTCGTGCACTTCAACGTCAACCGCCACCTCAATATGACGAACGTGTGCACCGCCTCCTGCGCGTACTGCTCCTTCCAGCGCAAGCCGGGGGAGAAGGACGCCTACACGATGCGGATCGAGGAGGCGGTGAAGCTCGCCAGGTCGATGGAGTCGGAGAACCTCACCGAACTGCACATCGTCAACGGGCTGCACCCCAATCTGCCGTGGCGTTACTACCCGCGTTCGCTGCGGGAGTTGAAGGCCGCGCTGCCGGACGTCTCGCTGAAGGCGTTCACCGCCACCGAGATCCACCACTTCGAGACCATCTCCGGGCTGTCCGCCTCCGAGATCCTCGACGAGCTGATCGACGCGGGTCTGGAGTCGCTGACCGGCGGCGGCGCGGAGATCTTCGACTGGGAGGTGCGGCAGCACATCGTCGACCACCGCACCCACTGGGAGGACTGGTCGCGCATCCACCGGCTGGCGCACGAGAAGGGGCTGAAGACCCCGTGCACCATGCTGTACGGGCATATCGAGGAGCCCCGCCACCGGGTGGACCATGTGCTGCGGCTGCGTGAACTCCAGGACGAGACCGGGGGGTTCCAGGTCTTCATCCCGCTGCGGTACCAGCACGACTTCGTGGACATGAAGGACGGCAAGGTACGCAACCGGCTCCAGGCGCGGACGCAGATGGCGACGGGGGCGGAGGCGCTGAAGACGTTCGCGGTGTCGCGGCTGCTGTTCGACAACGTGCCGCACGTCAAGGTCTTCTGGGTCATGCACGGCGTCCAGACCGCGCAGCTCGCCCTTCAGCACGGGGCGGACGACATGGACGGGTCGGTGGTCGAGTACAAGATCACGCATGACGCGGACAACTTCGGTACGCCGAACAAGCTGACGCGTGAGGATCTGCTGGATCTGATCCGGGACGCGGGGTTCCGGCCGGTGGAGCGGAACACCCGGTACGAGGTGATCCGGGAGTACGACGGTGCCGACCCGGCGCGTCGGGACTCGCCCCAGCCCATGCGGGTGTGAGGGGAAGGGGCTCCGCCCCTTCGACCCCGCCAGGGGGCTCCCGCCCCCTGGATCCCCGGTGTACGCCCACCCCACCACCCGGCTCGGCATCTCGAGAAGGCGACGCACCGCCGCTTGCGTAATGGTTAGCATCGTCATATGCCCCTTACCTTCACCCTCGACCCCGTCGTCACCCCCGACCTTCGTGACGGCGTCCTCGACCTGTGGACCGACGTCACCAACGCCGGCGGGGCGGTCGGGTTCGTGCCGCCGGTCGGGCGGGAGGACATCCGCCCCGCGCTCGTCCGCCAGTTCGTCTCGATGGCCGAGGAGCGGTCCCGGCTGCTCGTCGGGCACGACGAGGACGGCGACGTCGCCGCCACCGCGTTCCTCACCTTCAACACCCACCCCCTCATGACCCACTGGATCTGGCTCTACACGGTCATGGTCCACCCCCGTCACCAGGGCAAGGGCTACGGCCGCGACCTCATGGCCGCCGCCGCCCGGGCGGCCCGCACCCTCGACGGCGTCGAGGCGATACGTCTCACCTGCCGCGGCGGACTCGGCCTGGAACGCTTCTACGCCTCCTGCGGCTACAAGGAGGTCGGCCGCATCCCGGACGCCATCCGTGTCGCCCCCGGCGACGACCGGGACGACGTCGTCATGCTGCTGCCGCTCACCTGACGCCCGTACCCCGCCGGAAGATCCCCGGCCGGCCGTGCTTCACTGGACGTTGTCCCTTCGGGACGTTCTGACCGTACGCAGGGAAGAGTGGAAGAGATGCTCCGCTACACGCTGATGCGCCTCGGGATCTTCGTGGGCTGCCTCGTGGTCGTCTGGGGCCTCGTCTACTCCGGCCTCGCCCCACGCGGCCTCGGCGACTCCAACGGCCTGTGGATCGTGCTGCTCGCGCTGCTGCTCTCGGCCCCGATCAGCTTCGTCGTGCTCCGCACGGAGCGGGACCGTGCCTCCGAGCGGATCGTGCGGCGGGTCGACCGGGCGAAGGCCAACCTGGACGCCCACCGCAACCAGGAGGACGCGGCCGACGACACCGCCCGCGCGGAGGCCCGGCCCTCGTAACCTCCGTCACAGCCGCGCACCACGCACCACGCGCCCTGACTCCCCACTCCCATGGGAATCAGGGCGCTTTGCGTTGTATGGACGACTATGACCCCCCACCTCTCAAAGCAGCGCTTTGAGGATCTCAAAGCTCGGGTGTTACGGTCTCGGGGTGAAGTCAGCAGCCGTGTTCCCCACGCCCCGGAGTGTTCCGCTCGTGGCGCGCCTGCACGTGGACCTCTGCCGGGTCACCGCCGCGAACTGTCGTCCCTGACGTTCGCCGCCACCCGCGTTCCCCCGTTCCACGTCATCGTCACCATCCCCACGCGTCCCCTTACCGGAGCATGTCCGTGTCCACGAACACGCAGTTCAAGCTGCCCGTCCGCGCGCCCTTCTGGGCCCAGATACTCGCCGGCCTCGTCCTGGGCGTCCTGCTCGGCTGGCTCGCCCGCAGCCAGGACCTCTCCTGGCTGGTCACCACCCTGGAGAAGGTCGGCGGCACCTTCATCGGCCTGCTGAAGCTGGCCGTCGCCCCGCTCGTCTTCTTCGCGATCCTGGTCTCCATCACCAACCTGCGGAAGGTCAACAACGCGGCCCGGCTGGCCTCGCGCACCCTCCTCTGGTTCATGATCACCTCGCTGATCGCGGTGGCGATCGGCCTGGTCATCGGCCTCGTCACCAACCCGGGCGCCGGTACCGGCCTCACCCCTGCGGACGGCGCCGCGCCGGAGAAGTCCGGCTCCTGGATCGACTTCCTCACCGGCATCGTGCCCACCGACGTCATCACGCCGTTCACCGAACTGAACGTCCTGCAGATCGTGTTCATGGCCGCCGTCGCCGGTATCGCCGCCCTCCAGCTCGGCGAGAAGGCCCAGCCGATCCTCACCCTGAGCGAGTCCGTCCTCGAACTCCTCCAGAAGGCCCTGTGGTGGGTCATCCGGCTCGCCCCGCTCGGCACCGTCGGTCTCATCGGCAACGCCATCGCCACCTACGGCTGGGACCTGATCGGCAAGTACGCCACCTTCACCGCCGACATCTACATCGGCTGCGCGCTCGTCCTCTTCGGCGTCTACCCGGCGCTGCTCGCGACCGTCGCCAAGGTCAACCCGGTGCAGTTCTTCAAGGGCGCCTGGCCCGCGATCCAGCTCGCCTTCGTCTCCCGTTCCTCCGTCGGCACCATGCCGCTCACCCAGAAGGTCACCGAACGCCTCGGCGTACCGAAGGAGTACACCTCCTTCGCCGTCCCGTTCGGCGCGACGACCAAGATGGACGGCTGCGCCGCGATCTACCCGGCCATCGCCGCGATCTTCGTCGCCCAGATCTTCGACATCCAGCTCGGCGTCGGCGACTATCTGCTGATCGCGTTCGTCTCGGTGGTGGGCTCCGCCGCCACGGCCGGTCTCACCGGCGCCACCGTCATGCTCACCCTCACCCTCTCCACCCTGGGCCTCCCCATGGAGGGCGTCGGCCTGCTCCTCGCCATCGACCCCATCCTGGACATGATCAGGACGGCGACGAACGTGGCCGGCCAGGCGCTGGTCCCGGTCATCGTCTCCGCCCGTGAGGGCCTGCTCGACCGGAAGGCGTACGACTCGGTCCACGCCTCCCCGGTCGACGAGCCCCAGCAGGTGGCCGTGGCCGCCTGACCGACGGCCCGGCAGGGGCGCTTTCCGGCAACCACCGAGTGGTGTCCGTTGCTGGGGGCGCCCCTTATCGCCGTACCCCCCCATGGTGTGGAATCACTGGAATCACTTGAACCACACGCGAAGGGGGAACCCGTGGCACGCACGCGGGCGCAGAGTCTGCGCAACGTAGCCGAGGCGGTCGCCTCCGGCACCGATCCACGTACGGCGGCCCAGGACGAACTGCGCCGCCGCGCGGGAAACGGCGGGAGCGGCGGCAGGGCGTCGCAGGGCACCGGGACCGAGGGCGGCGACGGGATGGACCCGGCCGACTTCCCGGCCGCCCGGGAACAGGACGGAAGCTCCGTCGACACCGTCATGCGGCAGAAGACGGTGCCGCTGGACGAGGCCGGGGAGGCGCTCGGCCGCAGCGAGCAGCTGCGCGAGGGCGGCGAGGTGGTGCACGCCATCTGCCCGATGGTGATGCCCAAGGGCCGCTCCCTGCTCTCCATGCTGCCGGTGCTGTCGCTGCTGGTGATCGGCGCGGTGGGGACGTCGGTGGTGTCGGCGACCGGGGGTGACGGGTTCACCAATCCGCTGTTCGGGGCGCATTACTGGGTCGTCGCGCTGCTCGCCGTGCTGTTCGTGTGGTGGCGGCAGGGTCTGGTCATGGTGCCGGACGGCTGCCAGGCGATGATCACCCGGTTCGGCAAGCTGGAGAAGGTCGTCGGTCCCGGCCGGGTCACGCTGCTCAGCCCGTGGAAGCGGGTGTCGTACATCGTGAACACGACACGCGAGTACCCGTTCAACGCGCCGGTGCGCGAGGCCCCGACCAAGGGCGGGGTGAAGGCCTCCATCGACCTGTTCATCCAGTTCCGGATCAGCGATCCGGTCGAGTTCGTCTACACGCTCGGTGCCGTGCGCGGGTTCGAGGAGAAGCTGGGCAACGCCGTCAGCGAGACCATCCGCAGCCTGATCTACGAGCAGGAGGCGGCCGGTATCTACGACATGGTCGGCGAGGACAGCGGGCGGCTGCTGGAGCAGCTGAACCAGCAGTTCCGTCCGGCGGTGGAGCTGACCAACGCCAACATCACGCACGCCGAGCCGTCCGACCAGCGGTACCGGATGGACCTGGCCGCCCCCGAGATGGTGCGGATGGCCAAGGAGGCGTACACCCACGAGTACGCGCTCCAGCTGCGCAAGGAGCAGGACGAGGGCGACCTGAGCAAGGAACTCGCCTCCAGTCAGGAGACGTTGTCCGCGATCCAGGCCGACATCGCCCAGTACCAGGCCCAGATGGACACCGCCGTGGAGCGCGAGACCAACCGCGCCGAGGCACTGGCCCGCCAGCGCTATGTCCAGGCGGAGTCGGAGGCCAAGGCGAACGCGGCGCTGCTGGAGGCGCAGGCGCTCGACATCCGCGCGGTGACCGCGGCGCAGGCGCCGGAGATCCTGGAGTACCGCTACCAGCAGCAGGTGCTGGACACGCTGGAGCAGGTCGCCGACCATCTGCCGCGGCTGGTGCGCATCGGCGGCGCGGACGGTACCGGGGCGGCCGGGATCGACTTTCTCGAACTGGCCCGTGAGCTGGTCGGGGAGCGCGGGGCCGAGCTGTTCACCGAGGCGGACATGGCCGCCGTACGGGGACGGCTGTCGGAGGTGTCCGAGCGGATCGCCGCGCGCGAGGAGGAGATCGGCGCGCTGCTGGCGGCCGACCGGCCGACCGTGCCGGAGATGCCCGAGGCCGTCGCGGCAGGCGATGTGTCCGAGTCCGCCGAGGAGGCCCAGCAGTGAGCTCCGTACGTACCCGACGCCGTTCGGTCATCTCCGAGGCCGTCGCCCCCTGGAGCGACATCGCCCGGCTGCTGCGCGGCGGTGAGGCCGACACCCTCATCCCGGTGATCATTCCGCGGCACCGTCGCCGGCTGTGGTGGATGCTGCCGCTGTGGCTCGGTGTCTACGCCCTGCTGACGGGCGTGATGCTGACGCTGGCGGAGGCCGGCTCCGACGGTCTGGGCGACCTCGCCTACGGTGCGCTGGCCACCCTCTCCTACGTCGGCGGGGTGGTGCTGCTGCTGATCGGCGCGCTGTGGTGGTGGCGGTCCTCGATCGTCGAGATCGAGCAGGGCACCAACGGTGTGCTGACGCGCTACGGCGCCGTCACCCGCACGCTGGACGCCGGCCGGCACTATCTGTGGCACCCGTGGTCGCGGGTCGACTTCGTCGTCGACACGGCGACCGAGATCCCGTACTCGGCACCCGTCATGGCCTGTCCGACGCGGGAGAACGTGCCGCTGCGCTCGATCGAGTTCTTCCTGAAGTTCCGTATCAACGACGCGGTGCTGTTCGTGCGCACCATCGGCGCCGGCAACTTCGACCTGGTGCTGTCCAGTGCCGTGCAGGACGCGATCCGGCAGCGGGCCCGGCAGATGCGCACGCAGCGCGCCTACGACCTGCGCGGTTCGGACGTGGCCGACATGCAGGATCTGCTGAACCGGCAGCTGTCCGGCTACGGGGTGCGCATCACGGGCTGCAACATCCCGGATGTGCAGCTGCCGACGCAGTACCAGCACCACCTGGCGACCCGGGAGCGGATCGCCAAGGAGCGCACCGCGTACGAGCAGGAGTGGGGCCTGACCCGCAAGCGCCGTATCGACAGTCTGGGCATGGACATCGAGCGGGCCAAGAAGGTGCGGGACGCCCGGATCGTCGAGGTGAAGGCCGCGCTGAACCGGGCCCGTGAGGAGGTCGCCCAGCTGCTGGAGCGGCAGGAGACCGAGGCGCAGCGCGTCAGGTTCGAGATCGAGACGCGTGGCCGCAGCGGGCTCATCGCGGCCGAGAACGAGGCCCGCGCCCAGCGTGCGCTGGCGAAGGCGTACCGGGACAACCGGGCGGTGCTCCAGTACGAACTGGCCCGCAGACGGCTCGAGGTGGGCGCCGGGCTGGCCGGGAAGGCTCCGCAGCCGGTGGTGGTGCGCACCGACGGCGGCACCGACACCTCGGCGCTGTCGACGCTGTTCACGGCGCAGCTGCTGCCGGGGCTGACGGGCGGCGCGCGGCCCGCTCCCGGTGACGGGAACCACGGCGGCCGGGACTCCGGGTGACGGACGGACCGTACGCTGTGTCCCATGGGTGCCGTGAAGACCAAGCGGATGCCGCGTGCGGTCCGTGAACAGCAGATGCTGGACGCCGCCGTGCGGACCTTCGGACAACGGGGGTACATGGCGGCGTCCATGGACGAGATCGCCGAACTGGCGGGTGTGTCCAAGCCGTTGGTGTACCTGTATCTGAACTCCAAGGAGGACCTGTTCACGGCGTGCATCCGGCGTGAGGCGACGGCCCTCGTGGCGGCGGTGCGTGCCGGTGCCCGGCCGGGGCTGCCGGCCGACCGGCAGCTGTGGTCGGGTCTGACGGCGTTCTTCACGCACACCGCCCGGCACCCCGACGGCTGGGCGGTGCTGCATCTTCAGGCCCGTACGCACGGTGTGGTCTTCGCGGCCGAGGTGGCCGCGATGCGGGCGGAGATCGTGGAGTTCGTGACGCAGCTGATCCTCGCCGCCGCGCGGGACGCCCACCGCGACCCCGACCTCCCGGAGCGCGAGGTCGCCGGGCTCGCGGAGGCGCTGGTGGGCGCCGCGGAGTCCCTCGCGGACTGGGCCAACACGACGCCCGGTGTCACGGTCCGGCAGTCGGCGGCGACCTTGATGAACTTCGCCTGGGCGGGGCTCGGCGACCTGATGGCGGGCCGCCGCTGGACCCCGCCCGAAGACGAGCCGGGCCCGGAGACGGCTCAGAGCGGGCTGACCTCGCCGGCGACGTGAACCCGGCCGCCGTCGCCGCGCAGAGCGAAGCGTCCGCCCTCGGCCGCGTACGTCACCGTCCCCGGCAGCAGTACCGGCGCCCGGAAGTCCGCGCTGACATGCGCCGCGTCCGGGGTGCTGTGGGCGGCGAGGCAGCGGGCCACGGTCCACATGCCGTGCGCGATGGCGCGGGGGAAGCCGAAGAGGCGGGCGGTGAGCGGGTGCAGATGGATCGGGTTGCGGTCGCCGGACGCGGCACCGTAGCGCCGCCCGACGTCCCCGGCGAGCCGCCACTCCTCGACGGCGGGCAGCGGCTCCGGCTCCTCCTCCCGCCGCCCGGCGGGCTGCCGGGAGGCGGTCCGGTGCCGGGCCAGATACGTGCTCCGTGACTCCCATACGAGCTCGCCGTGCCGGCGCATCTCGGTGACCACGGTGGCTTCCGTGCCGCGTCGGTGCGGGGCCAGCCCTTCGGCGTGGACGGCCAGTTCGTACGGGCCCGGGGACGCCGTCGCGCGGTGCCGGGTGATCCGTATCGAGGTGTGGACTAGGCCCAGGAGAGGGAGCGGGAAGTCCGGTCGGCTCATCAGGCGCATGGCGAGCGGGAAGCCCAGTACATGCGGATACGTCACCGGCAGCGTGTCCTCGCCGGTGGGGAAGCCGCACACCCGCTCGTAGGCGGCGAGCCGGCCGGCGTCGACGCGCAGACCGCGCAGCACCAGGCGGGTGCGCGGGCAACTGCCGTCGGAGCGCGGGCGTTTGAAGGGGGAGAGCAGGGCGCCGCGGGCGAGGAGCGGGGCGAGGGCGGGCGGTGCGGGGAGTTCCACCGTGGGCGTCATGGGCGTCTCACGCTCCCAGCAGGCTCTGGCCGCAGACCCGGACGACCTGGCCGTTGACCGCGCCGGAGGCCGGGTGGGCGAGCCAGGCGGTGGTCTCGGCGACATCGGCGGGCAGGCCGCCCTGGGCGAGGGAGTTCATCCGGCGGCCCGCCTCCCGGATGAACAGGGGGACGGCGGCCGTCATCCTCGTCTCGATGAAGCCCGGCGCGACCGCGTTCACCGTCACCCCGTGCGCGGACCGCGCGTGCGGCGCGAGGGCGCGGACCAGACCGGTGATGCCCGCCTTGCTCGCACCGTAGTTGGTCTGGCCCGCGTTTCCGGCGATCCCCGCGATGGAGGCCGTGGTGACGATGCGGCCGCCCCGCTTCAGGGTCCCGGCGGCGAGGAGCGCGTCGGTGGTGCGCAGCACGCTCGCCAGGTTCACCTCCAGCACCGGTGTCCAGCGCTCGGCGGGCATGTTGACCAGCCGCCGGTCACGGGTGATGCCCGCGTTGTGCACGAGGACGTCGAGACCGTCGGGGAGGGCCCCGGCGATCCGGGCGCCCGCGTCCGCGGCCGTGATGTCGAGGGGGAGCGCGATGCCGCCGAGCCGTTCGGCGACCCGGCGGGCGTCCGCCTCGGCTCCCGGTACATCGAGGACGACGACCTTGGCGCCGTCCCGGGCCAGCGTTTCGGCGACCGCCTCGCCGATCCCGCGCGCGGCGCCGGTCACCAGGGCGGTACGGCCGGACAGGGGACGGTCCACGTCGTAGGGGGCCGGGGTGTCCGGGGCGTCGACTCCGATCACCTGGCCGCTGACGTAGGCCGACCTGGGGGAGAGCAGGAAGCGGAGGGTGGACTCGGCGGCGGGGGCGTCGGTGAGGCGGACCAGGTTGACGGTGATGCCCCGGCCGGTCTCCTTGCCGAGGGAGCGGGCGAATCCCTCCAACGCCTGCTGGGCGGCGGCCTGATGGTGGTCGGCGGGGTCGAGCGGGGCGCCGAGCAGCACGATCCGGCCGCTCGTGGCGACCGACCGTACGACGGGGTGCAGGGCCGCGTGCACCTCGGCGAGCCCTTCGACGTCGCGTACGCCGGTGGCGTCCAGGACGACGGCGGCGGGGTGGCCGGTGCTGTCGTCCGTGCCGAGCCCGGTGCGGGCGAGTACGGGGGCGAGGTCCAGGGCGGACTTGCCGGCCGTGAGGTGCAGCAGTCCGCCGTCCAGGTCCGGCCGCTCCGGGGACCAGCGCCGCAGCGGCGCCGGCCGAGGCAGACCCAGGCGGCGCGTCAGAAAGCGGCCGGGCGCGGTGCCGGTGAAGCTCAGATAGCGGTCGGCCATTCGGGATTCCTCCGTGCCTGCTCCGGGCGTGCCTGTGCCAACTTCTTACTCTGGAGTAAGGTTACTGGAGGTAAGCCTATGTCACGGTGAGGAGCAGGTCGAGATGAGCATCCTGAAGCCGGGCACCGTCCGGCGCGTGGCGGTCATCGGCGGCAGCCGTGTCCCCTTCGCCCGCTCCGACGGCCCCTACGCCACCGCCTCCAACCAGGAGATGCTGAGTGCCGCCCTGAACGGCCTCGTCGAGCGGTACGGACTCCAGGCGCCGGGTGCGGTGGGGGAGTTCGTCGCCGGGGCGGTCCTCAAGCACAGCCGCGACTTCAACCTCGCCCGCGAGACCGTCCTCGGCTCGGCTCTCGACGCCCGTACGCCCGCCTACGACATCCAGCAGGCCTGCGGCACCGGGCTCCAGGCGGTCGTCGCCGCCGCCAACAAGATCGCCCTGGGCCAGACGGAGGCCGCGATCGCGGGCGGCGCCGACACCGCGAGCGACGCGCCGCTCGGCGTCAACGACCAGCTGCGCAAGGTGCTGTTGGAGGCGCGGCGGGCCACGTCCCTTGGCGGTCGTCTGAGGGCGCTGGCGAAGCTGCGTCCGGGGCAACTCGTCCCCGACATCCCGCGCAACGCCGAACCGCGCACCGGTCTGTCCATGGGTGAGCACGCCGCTGTCACCGCACGCGCCTGGGGCATCGCCCGCGAGGCCCAGGACGAACTGGCGGCGACCAGTCACCAGCGGCTGGCGGCGGCGTACGAACGCGGCCTGTTCCAGGACCTGGTGGTGCCCTTCCGGGGGCTGGCCCGCGACCAGAACCTGCGGCCGGGCTCGACGGTGGAGAAACTCGCCGCGCTGAAGCCGGTGTTCGGCCTCGACGGCCCCGGCCCGACCATGACGGCCGGCAACTCGACCCCGCTCACGGACGGTGCCGCGCTGGTGCTGCTCGCGAGTGAGGAGTGGGCGGCCGAGCGCGGCCTGGAACCCCTGGCCCACCTCACCGCGTACGAGACGGCGGCCGTGGACTTCGTGCACGGGGACGTCTCCGACGGCGAGGACGGCCTGCTGATGGCCCCCGCCCACGCGGTCCCGCGCATGCTGGAACGCGCCGGTCTCGGCATGACGGACTTCGATCTGGTCGAGGTCCACGAGGCGTTCGCCTCCCAGGTGCTCGCCACCCTGGCCGCCTGGGAGAAGCGGGGTCTCGCGCCCGTCGACCGCGCCCGGCTCAACGTGGCGGGCTCGTCCCTGGCCACCGGCCATCCCTTCGCCGCCACCGGCGCCCGCATCGTCGCCACCCTGGCGAAACTCCTCGCCGAACGGGACGGGCCCGGGCGCGGGCTGATCTCGGTCTGCGCGGCGGGCGGCCAGGGGGTGACCGCCGTACTGGAACGGACGTGAACGACCCTCACGTAACCTCCGACATTGCACACGCCCGGCCCCGGACCCTCCCCGTACCCGCACAGACCCCCCACGTCAGGGCCGTACGATCCCGGCACCGACCGGTGAGTGATCGCTTTCCCCACCGGCCTTCGGTGAGCGCCTCGGCGGGCGAGGCACGTACGTCGTGGCATCAAGCAGTTTCACTGCACGCACCAGGAGCCGCCCCGTGTCCACCCCGCATTCCTCCGCCCTGGACGACGACGTCTACGGGGCGCCCGTCCTGGTCGAACCGCAGACCCGGCGGCTGGACGGCGTCGTACGGGAAGCGTCCGTACCGCCGTTCGCCCGGCCGGTGCGGCACGGGTCGCTCGCCGACCTGCCGTTCGAGAACGCGAACACGGCGCCGGACGCGGTGGTGCTCAGCCGGAAGACGGCGGACGGCAGCTGGCAGGACGTGACGGCGGCGGGGTTCGCCGCCGAGGTGCTGGCCGTCGCGAGGGGGCTCATCTCCGAGGGCCTGATGCCCGGCGACCGGATCGCCGTCATGGCCCGCACCATCTACGAGTGGACCGTCCTCGACTTCGCCGCCTGGGCCGCGGGGCTGGTCACCGTTCCCATCTACCCCACCTCGTCCGTCTTCCAGGCCCGCTGGATCCTGCACGACTCCGGCGCCGTCGCCCTGATCACGGAGACCACCGGACAGGCCGCCGCCCTGGGCCCCGAACTCCCGCACCTGCCCGATCTGCGGCGGGTGTGGGTCGTCGAGAAGGGGCACGTCGACGCGCTCGCGGACGCCGGTGCGCACCTGGCCGACCAGGAGGTGGAGGTGCGCCGCGGTGTGCTGGGCCCCGACACCCTCGCCACCCTCATCTACACCTCCGGCACCACCGGCCGCCCCAAGGGCTGCGCCCTGAGCCACGGCAACTTCTTCGCCGAGGTCGACAACGCCATCGAGCTGCTCTACCCCGTCTTCAAGACCCGGACCAGCGAAGACGCCTCCGTCCTGCTCTTCCTGCCGATGTCCCACGTCTTCGGCCGGATGGTCGCCGTCGCCTGCGTACGCGCCCGGGTGCGCCTCGGGCACGCGCCGAGCCTGGCACCCGCGGACCTGCTGCCGGACCTGGCGAGCTTCCGGCCGACCTGCCTGCTGACCATCCCGTACATGCTGGAGAAGGTGTTCAACACCGCCCGCGCGAAGGCGGAGGCGGGCGGCCGGCTCTCGGCCTTCGACCGCGCGGAGTCGGTGGCCCGCCGGTACGGCGAGGCGCTGGAGAGCCGCCAGACGGGGTCGGGCTCCGGCCCGTCCCGCTCCCTGAAGACGGCCCGCGCCTTCTACGATCCGCTGGTCTACCGAAAGATCCGCAACGCCATGGGCGGCAGGGTCCGGTACGCCATCTGCGGCGGCTCACCGCTGGGCCGCAGGCTCGCCGCGTTCTACGCCGGTGCCGGCATCGAGATCTTCGAGGGCTACGGCCTGACGGAGACCACCGGCGCCTCCACGGTCACCCCGCCGCTGAAGCCCCGCCTCGGCACGGTGGGCTGGCCGCTGCCCGGTACCCGGATCCGGATCGCGGCGGACGGCGAGATCCTGGTCGGCGGCGAGCATGTGCTGCGCGGCTACTGGGACCCGCAGGCCGGCGGGGTCGTCCCCGCCGCGCCCGACGGCTGGCTGCCCACCGGCGACGTCGGCGCACTCGACGACGAGGGCTATCTGACGATCACGGGCCGCAAGAAGGAGCTGATCATCACGGCGGGCGGCAAGAGCGTCGCCCCGGCCCCGCTGGAGAACTGGCTGCGCTCACATCCGCTGATCTCCCAGGTGATGGTGATCGGCGACCACCGCCCCTTCGTCTCCGCGCTGATCACCCTCGACCGCGACGGCATCAGCCACTGGCGCCGTATGAACGGCAAGCACCCGGTCCCGCCGGAGCTGATCGCCGACGACCCGGAGCTGCTGGCGATCCTGCAGCGTGCGATCGACGAGGCCAACAAGATGCTCTCCCGCCCGGAGTCCATCCGCCGCTTCACCGTCCTCGCGGCCGACTTCACGGAGGAGGCCGGCCAGCTGACCCCCTCGATGAAGCTGCGGCGGGAGGAGATCCTGCGGGACTTCGCGGACGCGGTGGAGGGGCTGTACGCGGGATAGCATCCCGGGCCCCGAGGGCCCGGCGGTATGAATGCGGACCGGCCGGGCTCCGGCGCCGCGTGTCCGGCCGGTACGGAATGCGGGCCGGCCGTGTGGACCGTCTGAACCGACCGTATGGCCCGTATGCGAGGAATTCCCCGAACATTCACCGGGGCATTCCCCCGGCGGAAAGGCAGGAGCCCCGTCGCCTGACGGCGCGGGGCTCCTTGGGTACTGCTGGTCGTTCCCGGATCGCGAGGATCAGACCGGGGTGACGTTCTCCGCCTGCGGGCCCTTCGGACCCTGCGTGACGTCGAAGCTCACCTGCTGGTTCTCCTCAAGGGAGCGGAAGCCGCTCGCGTTGATCGCGGAGTAGTGGACGAAGACGTCGGGGCCGCCGCCTTCTTGGGCGATGAATCCAAAGCCCTTTTCGGCGTTGAACCACTTCACGGTTCCGGTAGCCATAAGCCCTCCTTGGGCCCAAAGGGTTGCCCTGCTCCAGAACCAGCAAGTGTGAAGAGCATTCCGCACAATCGCTCATGTCTGAGAACGACGAGAGCCCGCGGTCACATGCTCCGCAGGCTCTGTACTGCAAGGGAAACCAAACTGCAACTTGCGACGAGCCTAGCACGCAGGCTCCCGAATGCAATAGAGGTCAAGATCACGTCACCCGAATGTTTGAACACCTCGTCCGTCACGGACGCCGGTGTCGAACACTCTGGCGATCAAGGGGAACCGTGGGGGGCGAAAGTCCGCGCCCTCGGGGCGAGGGCTAGCCTCACGATGTGGACAATCCTCGCACCCGGCCGCGCGTCGGCCACATCCAGTTCCTGAACTGCCTGCCCCTGTACTGGGGGCTCGCGAGAACGGGCACGCTCCTCGACTTCGAGCTGACGAAGGACACCCCGGAGAAGCTCAGCGAGAAGCTGGTGCAGGGCGATCTCGACATCGGGCCCATCACCCTCGTCGAGTTCCTCAAGCACGCGGACCAGCTGGTCGCCTTCCCGGACATCGCCGTCGGCTGCGACGGCGACGTCATGTCCTGCGTGATCGCCTCGCAGGTCCCCCTGGACCGGCTCGACGGAGCGCGGGTCGCTCTCGGGTCGACCTCCCGCACCTCCGTACGCCTCGCCCAGCTCCTCCTCGCCGAGCGGTATGGCGTCCAGCCCGACTACTACACCTGCCCGCCCGACCTGAGCCTGATGATGCAGGAGGCCGACGCGGCCGTCCTCATCGGCGACGCCGCCCTGCGCGCGAACATGGTCGACGGGCCCCGCTACGGGCTGGACGTGCACGACCTGGGCGCCCTGTGGAAGCAGTGGACCGGCCTCCCCTTCGTCTTCGCGGTGTGGGCGGTGCGCCGCGACTACCTGGAGCGCGAGCCGGTCATCACCCGCAGGGTGCACGAGGCCTTCCTCGCCTCCCGCAACCTCTCCCTGGAGGAGGTCGACAAGGTCGCCGAGCAGGCCGCCCGCTGGGAGGCCTTCGACGAGGCGACCCTGGCGCAGTACTTCACCACCCTCGACTTCAGCTTCGGCGCCCCGCAGCTGGAGGCGGTCGCGGAGTTCGCCCGCCGGGTGGGGCCGACGACCGGCTTCCCGGCGGACGTGAAGGTCGATCTGCTCCAGCCCTGAGGCCGGCGGCGGCCCGGCCACTACCCTGCTGGAAGGTTCCGGCGTACCGGCTCGACGGGGGAGGGGTGGCGCCATGCGGCCGCTCGAAGTGGACGAGCCCACGGTCGTGGGCCCCTACCGGCTGCTCGGCCGGCTCGGTTCCGGCGGCATGGGCCGCGTCTATCTGGGCCGAAGCGCGGGGGGCCGCACGGTCGCGGTGAAGATCGTGCACCCCCACTTCGCGCTGGACGAGGAGTTCCGTACCCGTTTCCGGCGCGAGGTGGACGCCGCCCGCCGGGTCGGTGGCGCCTGGACGGCCCCCGTCCTCGACGCCGACCCCGGCGCCCGGATCCCCTGGGTCGCCACCGCCTACGTGGCCGGCCCGTCCCTCACCGGGGCGGTCACCGAAACCGGCCCGCTGCCCGCGCCCACCGTACGGGCGCTGGGCGCGGGGCTGGCCGAGGCGCTGACGGCCGTACACGCGCTGGGCCTGGTGCACAGGGACGTGAAGCCGTCCAACGTCCTCCTCACCCTCGACGGGCCCCTGCTGATCGACTTCGGCATCGCCCGCGCGACCGGGGGCACCGCGGCCCTGACGTCGACGGGCGTGTCGATCGGCTCCCCCGGCTACATGGCCCCCGAGCAGATCCTGGGCAAGGGCGTGACCGGCGCGGCGGACGTCTTCTCCCTCGGCGCGGTGCTGGCGTACGCGGCCACGGGCAGCCCGCCGTTCCCCGGGGACTCGTCGGCGGCGCTGCTGTACAAGGTCGTGCACGAGCCGCCGGAACTGGACGGGCTGGAGGGCGAGCTGCGTGAGCTGACCGAGGCGTGCCTCGCCAAGGACCCGTCGGCGCGGCCCACTCCCGCCGAGCTGTCCGGCCGGCTCGCTCCGGAGGGGGGTGCGGCCGGGCTGATGACGAACGGGTGGCTGCCGGGGCGGCTGGTGGAGCAGGTGAGCCGGGCGGCTGTGCGGTTGCTGAACCTGGAGGCCACGGGGGGTGGGGACGAGGCTTCGGGGCCGGTGGGGTTCAGCCGGGCGTCGGTGAGCGGGGGACCGGAGGGGGCTTCCGCGTCGGGGCCCGGGGACGGGGCGGACACGGGGGGTACGGCGTCGGGTGAGTCCCCGGCCCAGGGCTTCGGACCGTCCGCTGCACCGGCGTCCGGTGTCTTCGGCCCGCCGCCCGTGATGCCGCCGTCCGTCGGGAACGGGCCGGGCGTCACCGGCGTACCGGGGCCGCGCGACGGGCGGTCGAACGGGACCGGGCACCCGGCGGCCGGCCACGGGACGGGGCATCCACCGACCGCCCCCGCGACCCCGCACCCGTCGTCCGCCGACAGCCCCACGGACGGCCCCCGCCCCGGCAGGCTCTCCGTCTCCGTCGCGGCCACCTCCGCCCCGGGAGCCGGCGGCCGGGGCCGGCGGGTGAGCTGTACGGTCGCCGTCGCCGTCGCGGGGGCGCTGGCCGCGGTCACCGTCGGCTCCGTGTTCGTGTTCGACGTGCTGCCCGGGGGCCCCGGCGGCACCTCCCACTCCGACGACGACGGCGGCCGGTCCGGCGAACCGGCCTCCCCCCTCACGGTCCCGGTGACCTACCTCGGCACCTGGGAGGGCCAGGCCAGTTCCCGCGAGAGCATTGCCATTCCGCTCGGCACGTTCCGGGTGACGCTCAAGCAGGCGAAGGTGGGGGAGAAGGTCGGCACCCTGAGGCACACGGACATCTTCGGCGGTGTCTGCGACGACGTGCTCACCCTCAAGCAGGTCACGGAGAAACACCTCGTCACGACCTCCGCCGGCGCGGAGTCCAACCGCGACGTCTGCAACCCGGCCCGCCACACGGTCCTCCTCACCCCGGTCGGCGACGACCTCGTCTACGAGTCCGACAGCAAGGAATCGGGCTCACCGAAGGCCCGGTTGTCGAAGATCGAGTGAGTGCCCTCCGGTTACGCCCGGCCGTCGTGCGCCGCCCGGCACTCACTAATGTGTGTGCGTCGGCGAACGGCAGCGGGCGTCCGGCGCAGGGCCACAACCGAGGCAACGTACGTGGCCGCAGGGCCGACGGGGGAGGACGAACCACCATGCAGATGCTGGTCACGGTCGTACGGGAGGGCGGTCGGCCGCAGGACGTCGTCGTCGCCACGGACGACACCGCCACGGCCGGCGATGTCGCGCAGGCACTGGCGACCGCCCTCGGCGGGCCCGGCCTCCCGGCGGGCGCGACCGGCAATGTGGTCGCCCTGCCGTACGGCCATGGCGCGGCGGCGGCCGCCGGAACGCCGCGGCTGTGGGCCGACGGCGAGCGCTGTGACCCCTCCGCGCCCGCCACCGCCGTACTCCAGGACGGTATGCGGGTCTCGGTCGACGACTCGATCGGCCCGCTGCTGCGCAAGGGCGAACCGGTCGGACAGTACGAACTGAGGGTGGCCGGCGGTCCCGCCTCCGGGCGGGTGGTCCGGCTGGGCGCGGGAGCCGCCACCGCCGGTTCCGCGCCCACGTGTTCGCTGCCCCTGAGCGACACGACGCTGCCGCCGGTCGCCCTGCGGATCACCATCGACATGAAGGGCGGCACCACGCTCGCCCCCGAGGGCGGCGCCGAGATCCTGCTCGACGACCGGCCGGTGACCTCCGCCACCCCCTGGCCGCTCGGCGGCGTCGTCCGCGCCGGTGACTCGCTGCTCGTACTCGACAGGGTCGCGGAGCCCGACGCCCACCTGTCCGCGATGAGCGAGGGCGGCCTCGCCTACAACCGGCCGCCCCGGCTGTCCCCGCTGCGGCCCCGGCGACGACTGGTCGTCCCCGTACCGCCCACCAAGGGGGACCGGGCCCGGTTCCAGTTCATCATGGCGTTCATGCCCATGCTCTTCGGCATCGGCATGTGGTTGCTCACCAAGCAGATCTACATGCTGCTCTTCTGCCTGATGAGCCCGATGATGATGGCCGGCCAGTGGCTCAGCGAGAACCGCGAGGGCAAGAAGAAGCACAAGACGTCCGTCAAGCAGTACAAGAAGGACATCGCCGCCCACAAGGCGGAACTCGCCGTCCTCGGCGAGGAGGAGCAGCGCGCCCGCCGCGCGGACAGCCCCGACCCGGCGGAGGTCCTGCTGTTCGCCACGGGACCGCGCCGCCGTCTGTGGGAGCGCCGGCTCACCGACCCGGACGCCCTGCAGCTGAGGGTCGGCTCCGGCAGCCTCCCGTCCGACGTCGAACTCGTCCTGGGCCGCGGCGGTTCCCTGTACGAGGAGGAGCGCCCGGAGCCGCCGGTTCTCCCCGACGTTCCCGTCACCCTTCCCTTCACCGAGCTGGGCGTGGTCGGTGTCGCCGGGGACCGGGCGCGGGCGCTGGCCACCGCCCGCTGGCTCGGCGTCCAGGCGGCGGTGC
This sequence comes from Streptomyces sp. NPDC048584, assembly GCF_043199595.1. Taxonomy (NCBI): domain Bacteria; kingdom Bacillati; phylum Actinomycetota; class Actinomycetes; order Kitasatosporales; family Streptomycetaceae; genus Streptomyces; species Streptomyces sp. NPDC048584. The sequence goes on along the minus strand of NZ_JBICWF010000017.1, from coordinate 76,944 downwards.
TGCACAGCCCCCGTGACCTCTCCCTCGTGACGCTCGCCGCCACCCCGGACGCCGGCGCCGACTGGCAGTGGGTGCACTGGCTGCCCCACACCAACCCCGACCAGGGACAGAACTGCGTCGCGCTGGTCGGCTTCGACTCCGAGGGGATCACCCGCCGTGTCAACGAGCTTTTGAACGAGCTCGCCCGGCGCAAGGCGTCCCGCGAACAGAACAGCATGACCGGCCAGTTGTACCCGGACGCCACCGTCCTGCTGATCCTCGACGGCGCCCGGCTGCTGCGCCGCGTACCCGGTGTGCCCCAACTCCTCGCGGAAGGGCCTCAGTACGGCATTCTCGCCCTGTGCGTCGACGAGGACGAGCGGCTGCTGCCGGAGGAGTGCAAGGCCGTCGTCGCCTGGTCCCCCGACTCCGCCCACCACGTCCGGGTGCGCGGCCACGGGCTGGAGGCCGCCGGGGACGTCCTCGCCGACCAGGTCACGCCCGAGTGGTGCGAGCTGCTCGCCCGCTCCCTCGCCCCTGTCCGGGACGTCAGCCGCGACGACGCGGGCAGCGCCCTGCCCACCTCCGCCCGGCTGCTGACCCTGCTGGGCATGCCGGATCCGACCGGGGTGGACGTCGAACGGATCTGGCGGACGGGCGGCTCCACCACGGCGGCTCCCGTCGGTATCGCCGCCGACGGCCCCTTCGTCCTCGACATCCGGCGCGACGGACCGCACGCGCTGGTCGCCGGCACCACCGGCGCCGGCAAGTCGGAGCTCCTGCAGACGATCATCACCTCGCTGGCCGTCGCCAACCGCCCCGACGCCCTCAACTACGTCCTCATCGACTACAAGGGCGGCAGCGCCTTCATGGACTGTGCCCGGCTGCCGCACACGGTCGGCATGGTCAGCGACCTCGACGCCCACCTCACCGAGCGGGCCCTCGCGTCCCTCGCCGCCGAGCTGCACCGGCGCGAGAAGATCCTCTTCGACGCCGCCGCCAAGGACATCGAGGACTACAACGACACCCGGGCGCTCCGCCCCGAGCTGGAGCCGATGCCCCGACTGGTCCTCGTCATCGACGAGTTCGCCTCCCTGGTCGCGGAACTCCCCGACTTCATCGCCGGACTGGTCGACATCGCCCGCCGCGGCCGCTCCCTCGGCGTGCACCTGGTCCTGGCCACCCAGCGTCCCGCCGGTGTCGTCAGCGCGGACATCCGCGCCAACACCAACCTCCGTATCGCGCTGCGGGTGACGGACGCCTCCGAGTCCATCGACGTCATCGAGGCCCCGGACTCCGGCGCCATCGCCAAGTCCACACCGGGCCGGATGTACGTACGCTCCGGTGCGCAGTCCCTCGTCGGCGTGCAGTCGGCCCGGATCGGCGGCCGGCGCCCGGCCACGGGCGGTTCGGGTCCGAAGGCGACGCTGCTGCCGCTGCCCTGGAACGCGTACAGCCGCCCGCTGCCCAGGCGGGCCGAGGCCGAGGACGACGGCACCATGGTCACGGACCTCGCGGTCCTCGTCGACGCGGTACGGGACGGCGCACAGCGCATGGGCTTCGGCGCACAGCGCAGCCCGTGGCTGCCGCCGCTGTCCGAGCAGGTCACCCTGGACGAACTCGCGGCGCACGGGGCCCCGCCGGCTTCGTCGTCGGACATCGCCCCGATCCCGTACGGCCTGATCGACCTGCCGGCCAAGCAGTCCCGGACGCCGCTGTCCCTGGACGTGGTGCACGGCGAGCACACCATGCTCCTCGGCGGCGCCCGCTCCGGCCGCTCCACCGCGCTGCGGACCCTGGCGGGCTCACTGGCCCGCAGCACGCCCCCGGACGACGTGCACCTGTACGGCATCGACTGCGGTTCCAACGCCCTGCTGCCGCTGATGCGGCTGCCGCACGTCGGCGCCGTGGTCACCCGCGACGAACCGGACCGCGTACGGCGCCTCATCGAACGCCTGCTGGCGGAGATCGCCCGCCGACAGCAACTCCTCGCCATGGAGGGGGCGTCCAGCGCCGCCGAACAGCGCGCCACAGCCGCTCCCGAGGACCGCCTCCCCTGGATGGTGCTCCTGCTGGACAGCTGGGAGGGCTTCGCCTCCACCTTCGAGAGCTACAACTACGGCCAACTGCTCGAAGCGGCCCAACGCATCTTCCGCGAGGGCTCGGCGGTCGGCCTCAAGGTCGTCATGACCGCCGACCGCAGCGGACTGAGCGGCCATGTCTCGTCCGCCTTCGCCGACCGCCTGGTGCTGCGCTTCGCCGACCCGAACGACTATTCCACGGCCGGTCTCCAAGCCCGTGAGGTCCCCAAGAACATGCCCCCGGGACGCGCCCTGCGCATCACGGACACCGGCGTGGACGAGACCCAGATCGGCCTGCTCGCCGCCGATCCCGCCGGCCAGGCGCAGGTGCGGGCGCTGCGTGAGATCGCGGAGGAGTCGGCCGCCCGCCACGGCCGTATCCCGGCGGGCCGGCGCCCCATGCGGGTCGACGCCCTGCCGTCCCGCATCACGGTGACCGAGGCGCTGGCCCTCGACCCCGACTTCACCGCCCCGTCCCCGCTCTGGGCGCTGGTCGGCGTCGGCGGCGACGAGCTCCGGCCGGTCGGCGTCGACCTGGAGGAGAACGGCCCCGGCTTCGTCATCGCCGGACCGCCGAAGTCCGGCCGCTCGACCCTGCTGGTGGCCGCCACGGAGACGCTGCTGCGCTCCGGCACACCGGTGGTGCTGGTCGCTCCGCGCCGCTCACCGCTGCGCGAACTGGAGGGCCGGGACGGCGTCCTGGGCCTGCTGAACGCGGACAGCCGCGAGGAGGACCTGGACGCGCTGGTGGAGAAGGCGTCCGGCGGCGCGTACGTCGTGATCGTCGACGACGCGGAACTCCTCTACGACACCCGCCTCGATGAGGCCCTGGAAGCCGTCGTCCGCAAGGGTGCCGACGGCGGTATCGGCCTCGTCGCGGCCGGCTCCACGGACAGCCTCTCGGGTCAGTACCGCGGCTTCGCGGTAGAGGCCCGCAAGTCCCGCAACGGCCTGCTGCTGACCCCGCAGAGCCCGTCGGAGGGCGAACTCTTCGGCATTCGCCTCCCGTCGAACAGCGGGGGCGGGGCGGCGGGGAGCGGATTGTTCGTGAGCGGGGGCTCGTTCATGCCGGTCCAGGCGGTGGTGAGCGGGTGAGGAGTAGCCTGCGGCGGCGAATCGTCCCTACGATCGCTGCTGCAAGGAGGAAGGCGGCCATAGCTGAGCTGCCGTAGGCGGGCAGATTGGCGGGCGGATGGGTGACCCAGGCATCGGGAAGACTGCGGTGCGGGTCACCAGGGTCGTAGGTGACGAGCAGTGCGTCGCCGGGACGGACATCGGGGAGCATCCCGGCGTACTCCCCGAGCTTGATTTCCGTTCCTGACCTGGGTCCCTGAACGAGCGTGAACTTCACATACTTGGGCTTGTTGTCGACTTTGGTGACTCTCGCGGCGTCGGTGACTCCCCTGTCGCGCAGCTCCTCAACCAGGAAATGGGCCGGAAGCCAGAAGGCGAGGGCCAGTGCGACACACAGCAGGCCGCCGCCGAGGACACCGAAGATGATGCGGCGCTCTGGAATCGGTGGACGTGGTCTGCCGTTGCTGCCGTTCATGAGAACCATCCGCCGACTGTCTTCCTGACACTTGATGCCGCGTCGCTCACGGCTTCGCCCGCGTCCTTCACGGTGTCTGTGACCGCGTTGATCGCTTCCTTTCCGGGGTCGCTCTTGAGGAGGTACGAGATTCCGTATCCGGCACCGAACCCGACAATGATTCCGGCGCCAATTCCCCACCCCACAGGACCACCGGCCGCCGAGACAGCCGCTACACCCAGCCAGGTGCCACCAGCCCCGGCAGCCATCCCACCCGCGTTCGCGGCGACGGCGACGTCCATCTCCTCCCCGTGGTCGATGTCCCACCCAATGGCCCCGACCGTGAGTACCGTGCCGACCAAGGGGAGTTTGCCGCCCGTGTGGAGTGCGCGGCCGAAGAGGGTTGTCGAGCTGGGCGGTCGAAGGCCGGGCACCTTGCCGATGAGCCAGCTGCCACCGTCCGCGACGGAGAACTCCATCAGCCGCGAGAACCCGCCCATGCCGAACCTGCCGAGAATGCGTTCCGCCTCGGCGGCCGACTCCGTGGCGACCCGGCCCGCACGCTTCGCCGCGTTCTTGCACCGCCTCCTCTCGGCTTTGGTCATGCTGTGGAAGCGCTGGTCGCGCAGCCGACGCGCCTCGTCGGAGAAGTCCTGCGACTCCTCCCAGAAATGACCGGCGTATTTCGCCTGCATGCCCACCACCGACGCCAGCAGCCCGACCGTGTCGGACCATGTGTCGTTCGGGTCGCCGAGCTTCTTCACGGCGATCCGCGTGTGCTTCCAGGCGAGCGCCCAGAGGCCGGCGTCGTCGCCCTGCATGAGCGCCCTGTTGAACACGGCCGTCGGCTCGTCCTCGCCGATGTCCCCGTGGAACAGGGCGACTGTCCTGCTGAAGCCGGGCGCGGGCGTGTCCGTGCCGACCGCGGTCGTGAAGGCGGAGCCGAACACCTTCGCGTCGCTCTCCGCCGTCGGCGCGTGGGCGGCGGCGACGGTCACCGGAAGCACCTTCAGCAACTCGGGATCGAGCGCGGCGTAGAACGCCGAGGCGAAGTCCGCGTCCCCTCGGTGTGCCGCCAGCTCCTCGGCGATCCGATGGAACTCCGCACCGGCGGCGCCCGGGTCGAGCGCGCCCGCCTTGTCGGCCCCCTCGGCGAGCTTCCTGCCCCGCCCCCTCGCCTCGCCGGCCGTCGGAACGGGCTCGGGCAACCGGACCATGGCCCCGCTGCCCTCGCGTCTCCCGGGATCCGTCTCCATGGCTGCCGCGAGAGCCTGCCTCCGGCGCAGTATGGGAAGTTCGTCGTCCACCCAGCCGGCGATCTTCCCGATCTCCGTCAGCTGCGCGGTGTCCAGACCGAACCGGTTGAACCTGGGGAGGTACGAGGTCTTCGCGGTCTTCAGCGCCTTGCTGCCGGATTCCAGCCTGTCGATGGTCCGTAGAAGGTTGTCCGGATTGATGCCGGAGAAATCGGGGTCGACCACGGGGATTTTCCTATTCCTCGTCCGAGGCGAGCCGAGGATCGACGAGTACGCTCCGGGCGCCCGAACCCTCCAACGCGCCCTCGACCTCCCCCACCGGGAGGACGGCCCACGGCTGCCGCTCACCCATGGCCTCGACCAGCAGCGGCACCGAGGTGAACGCGAGCGCGACGAGCTGCTCCTGCCCATCGGCACCGGTGACGGGAACGAGCGTCACCTCGACCGTGCCTTCGTCGTCGGGAGGGGAGCTGCTCATCGTCGGCAGGACGAGGTATTCGGAAGTCACCGGCTTAGATTATGAGGCGCCGAGAGCGGGAGCAATTCCCAACGGAATATGAAAGTCGGAAGGTATGAGAAATGACGGGACCTGAGGCCGGTATTCCCAATCCCCGGAAAGCGGATCTGCGGAAGCTGCGCGGTGACCTGGCCAAGGAGGTGGATGACCTGGCGCGGGCTCTCAAGGCACCGGCGGAGGACCTCGGGGGCGAAAAGGTCTGGGTGGGGAAGAACGCGCGGGCCTGGCACCGGGAGCTCGCCGGGCGGCACCGCAGGCTGGGGCAGCAGATGGGCCTGTTGCTGCCGCTCCTCGACGCGGCCATCCGCGGCGAGCCGGAGAAGGTGTCGGCGGCGGAGGCCCGCTCGTACCGCGCGGGCGCCTGACAACGGCGGGGCGCCGGGGCCGTCACCCTCAAGGGGTTGGCCCCGGCGCCCCGGCCGGTTCGTGACTCCGCGTGTTCCGCCCTGGGATCAGGTGGCGCGCTCGATGTTGTCGGCGCTGGTGTTCGCGGACTTGCTGGCCTCGTTCAGCGTGTCGACCCACTTCTCGAAGGTCGGCTTCACGTCGCGCCAGTCGTCCCGGAACCGGTCGGCCTTCGGGCCCTTCCAGTAGCCGGTGCTGTCGGCCGTGGCCGTCTGAAGGTCCTTGATCAGGAGCTGAAGGTCGTGCGCCTTGCGGGCGTACGTCTTCGACAACTCCCGGAGCCGTGTGAGATCTGCACCGCGATCCATGGTGATCCTCCCCGTGTCATCAGGAACAAGCGGACTGTCCGTTTGCAACAGTGGACGCTATCGCACCACGCCCAGTTCCTGTCTGGCGCAGAAGGGTTGGGACCGTTCGGTGAACAACATGTGCGTGTCCGGCGAGGACCGGCCGACGGGGTCCCGGGGCGCACGGGAGGCTGCGACCGTATCCTGGCCGTCCGGACAGCGGGGGAGGCTGCTATGGCACATCCTGACATACAGGAACTCAACCAGCGCGCGAGCAAGTTGCGTTCGCTGGCCGACCACATCGACTCACTGGTCGACACGGCCAAGAACCACGGCACCACCGGGATGAAGTCCTGGTCGGGCCCCAACGCCGACGACGTCCGAGGCAAGCTGAAGGGCTGGCAGACGAAGTGCGGCACGGTCGCCAAGGCCCTGCGTGACGAGGCACAGCAGTGCACGCAGGATGCCAAGGACCTCCAGGACAAGAAGAAGTAGGAAAGCGGATGCGTCGGCCGGCTCGCTAATCTCCTGTCCGTGCGAGCCGCACGGCCTGCTCGGTGATCTCCGAGACCTCGAACCCAACTCCCGCGAACTCCACGGGATCGCCCACGCGTACGTCCTTGTAGGCGGCGACCGGGATCGTCGCGCAGTTCGCCGCGATGCCGGCCGTGCCCGTCTTCGTGTCGAGGTAGGAGACGGTGAGGGACAGGCCGGTCGGGAAGCGCTGGACTCCGCCGTTGCCGACGAGGGACAGCTGTTCGCCCGCGGCGGGGAAGCCGGCCGCGGCGGCGGCCAGGACGGCCCCGTTGGTGGTGAAGCACAGGGGTGCGTCCGCCGGTCCGCCCGGCGGCTTCATGGATTCGGGGGCCGCGGCGAGCGCGGTCCTGTCCTCGGCGGTCCTCGGTTCGAGTACGACGCGGTACGAGCAGATCTGCCGGACGGTGTAGGCGTGGCCGGAGACGGTGACCTCGGAGCCGGGTTCGACCGTCCACTCCCGCTGGCCGGACTCGTACCGCTCCCCGTCCCGCAGGGTCGCCGTACGGGTCGTGCCGTCGGCGTCGGCACCGGCGTACTGCACACCCCCGCCGCCCGGCAGCCGGAAGCCGCCGCCGCGCAGCACGTGCGGCCCCTCCGGCGACTTCTCTCCGGCACAGACCGGGCCCTTGTCCCCGGGTGCCGCCCGGGTCGTCTCGGGTGCGTTCGTAGGCTCCCCGCCGCCCCCGCCGGACGACGACCCGCAGCCGGCCAGCGTGAGCAGGGCCAGCGCGGGCACTGCGATGCGGTACCTACTCACCGGCTTCCTCCTTCGTCTCCTCGGGGGCGCGTTCCAGGACGACATGGGTCCGGTACTCGACCTCCGTCACCCGCCACACATCCCCGGTGATCTCCACCGGACTCCCGGGAACCAGTTCGTCGTACTCGGCGATGAACTGTCCGTCGCGGTTGATCTGGATCCGGCCGTGCACGGACGGCTGGGCGAAGATCGTGGCGACGATCCGGTGGGTGTGACCGTCGTGTTCCACGGTGTACGGAATGTGGTAGCGGAGCACCCAGCGGCCGTCGATCTCGAACGGATACTTCACCTGGGGGCGGTCGGGCTGGTGGTCACGGGACATCGAACGCCTCCGGCGACTGGAAGTACTGGTCGAACTGCTCCTGCGTCACGGTGATCGGCGGATAGCCGGACGTTCCCCAGGGATTGCCGAGGATGACCTTGCCGTCGTCGGTGAAGCCGCGGACGTAGTAGGCGTGGTTGCTGTGGTAGGTGCTGCCCCATTCCTGGGGGTGGTTCTTGTCCAGGCTCTCGTCGGCCGGTGTGGAGACGGTGACGACCTGCCCGGACTCGAAGGCCCTCTTCAGGGAGCCGAGGTTCTTGTCGTCGTGCTCGCCGAGGCCGAGGAAGCCACCGGTTCTCAGGTCCTCGCCCTCCTGGCCGGTGAGGTAGGGGGCGGACTTCTTCGGGTCGTCGCCCTCGATGCCGCCGTAGCCGCGTTCGCCGTCCCCGTCCTCGGAGTAGACCATCGCGAAGGCCTTCTCGTAGTACGCGGGCCAGGACTCGCCGTTGCCGTACGTGCTGATCGGGTTGCCGTTCTGGTCGGTGGGAAGGTCGGCGGTCATGGTGACCCAGTGGTAGGTGCCCTCCTTGTCCCAGACACGGACGCTGACCGTGCCGTTCGGGTTCTCCTTGATGCCCTCCTGGACGAACCGGGGGTTCTTCTGCGCGAGGCCGGCGAGCGAGGCGACGTACCAGCAGTCACCGAACTGGTTCTGGTTGACGTCGTCGGCGGAGACGCCGTTCTGGAACAGCGGGTCGCCGGGTGGTGCCCAGTGGATGCCGCTGTTGGTCTGGCCGTTCTGGTTGTTGCCGCCCTGTTCGTACGCGCCGGTGTTGGTGAACGTCGGCTGCGTGCCGGGGAAGGCGGTCTGGAACCTGGGCACGTTCTGGGGGCTGATCTTCGACAGCATCAGGCTGAGGGTGTCCCGGCGCCTGTCCTCGGGGAGGCCGTTCTCGTCGAACGGGTTCCAGAGGGAGTCGCCCGTGTCGGTCAGGAGTTCGTTGTAGAAGGCGAGGTCCTTCGGGGACGCCTTCGTCATGAGGGCGTCGAGTTCGGCGGCCGTCAGCCCGTCGAGTTCGCCGGATATCTTCTCCAGGTCGTCGCGGTTGCCGTTGGTGCCGAAGTCCTTGCCGTCCAGGGCCCGCAGATTGCGCAGGGCCTCGTCGATCTTCTTGGCGTCGGGGGCGTTCTCGTCGAGGAACACGCTTCCGTCGGCGACGGGATACCCCTTCCCCGCCAACTCCCGGACGCCCTCCAACTGCTTGATCCGGCGCTTCATCGACGCCTGCATGTCGCCCAGTTCGCCGGACAGGGAACCGGGCAGCCGGCGGCGCCCGCCGAAGAACGACGGCATCGGGACGAGGTCCCCGACAAGCGCCTGCAGATCGGGGTCGCGGGAGGCGCTCTGCCCCGACGGCAGGTCCTGCTGGGCGGAGGTCAGAAGCGCGGCCAGCCGGCTGTGCAGCTTGCCCGCGTTGCCGGCGAGGGTGTCGAGGTCGCCTGCGAGCGCGGTGAGCTTCGGGGCGTCGAAGCCTCTGAATCCCATCAGTTGCCACCCGTCCCGGTCTTGGCCTTGTCCTTCTCCTTGGCTTGCCGGTCCAGTTCGTCGGCCTGGCTCTCCCACCGCGTGGCATCGGCCAGCAGGGCGCCGCCCATACCGCCCAGACTGCGCTGCCGCTGCTGCAACAGGGCGGTGCACTCGTCGGCGTACGGCCCCTGCCAGATGGCGTCGGTACCGTGCGCCGCCCGGGGAGTCGCCTTCTTCACGGCGTCGTCGAGAAACGGCCCCAGACTGCGCGCCAGCGTCCGCGCCTCCCGCGCACACTCCCGCAACCGCCCGGCCCGCTTCCTCAACTCGGCACCACTGTCCGCATCCGCAGGCCCCACAGCCGACTTCCTCCCCGTTGACCGCAATTGTCCGGCGGTAACACGCAAGTTGACGCACCGGATCGCCGGTGAAGCATACGAGAACCGGTCACGTGCCATGGTTGCGGACAGAAATATCCGCGACCGGCGCAGACCCGCCACATAAGGATTCGGGTGCAGGGCGGCACATTGATTACCTTTGCTTTACTGGCCTATGGCGTGGTGAACCCTTCCCGTACTGGGGTTGATGCGGTGATTGCGTCACAATTTCACCTATGTCGTTTTTGTGGTCCGGAGGCACGTGGATGAGTGGGGTTTCCTTCGAGCTCCAGCGCACGGCATCGTCCCGAGGGCGCCGAGGGGAGGTTTTCTCGTGGGTCGGCACCGTCGACGGGTTGGGGGGTATCGAGCTGACCTTTCCGACGGAGCACAGCGACTATCCGCCGGAGTACTGCGAGGTGGCGGTGAGCGGCGACAGTGTCCCCCTCGTCACATATCTGGGACTGCGCTACCTCCGGCGCCCGCTCCTGGCCAGAGGGGAACTACGCGTCGACTGGGATCCGGCGGACCTCTCCCGCAACGTCTATCTGCCGGGCCGACAGGGGCGGGCCCTTCGCCTACAGGTCAAGGGGCGTCCGTACACCTATGTCCAGACGGGCGGCAAGCGCAGCCATGAACTGGCCCGGCCGGGCGCGAGTGTCCGCATGAGGCGTTCCAGTTGGAACAACCCGCAGACCCTCTCGGGGACCTGCTCAGGCGCACCGGACGCCCTTGACATCAGCCTCGCCGTCGTACTGGAGGCCGTGTACACGCGGAATCTGTCGATGCCCGGTGCTCTGGTGTCGATGCCTGGGCGCTTTCTGAACCGGTGCAATTTTCTCTGATTTCCTGGGGGATACAACAGAATGCCTTCCTTGGATACGGCGCGACGTCGGCTGCGGCTGTCCGACGCCCATATCAGCGTGCTCGGGGTCCTCGTCGAGGAGGACCGGTTGCCGGACGAGTTGTCGCAGGCGCGGGACGAGTTGAGGGAAGCGGGGCTGCTCGACGGAGATGACAAGATCGTTGCCGATCTCTATCCGCTGGTTTCCACGTTGATGGCGCCGCGTGTCATCGTGCGCGTGGAGGTCACCGGACCACAGGGTGTCACCAGCAATGGGGCTGTCATCGGCGACGAATTCATCTTCGTCCACGAGGCGTGGCCCGGTTCGACGGAGTCCGAGTACGTGCCGGCCGAGCCCGAGACCCTGGTGTGGTCCCTGGCCAGGATGGTGGACCTGCACAGGGACTTCACCGACGAGGCGGACGGCAGCGAGGTGATCGCGTCGTCCATGGGGCTGTTCGACAAGGTCGTCGAGCGGATGGAGGCCGGTGAGTTCGAGGAGCCGGAGGCCGTGGCGGAAGCGACCGGAGCGCCTTTGCGGCTCTCGGAGACCCTCGCTCAGTTGAACTGCATGTGGCGGATGACCGTGGTCTGGCAGGGAGCGCAAGGGAAGCGAGACCCGGGCGGACTCTCTGTCGCGGCGCTGTCGGTCTGGGACTGCGGCCTGGAGGGCTACTGGCTGCGCGAACTGCCGGCCGAACCGGTCGGTGACGGTCAGGTGGATGCGAACAGCGAGCTGCGGGTGCGACGGACCTCGGCCAAGGAGCTATGGCGCCTGATCACGGCCCTGCTCCCGGACGGGGCACAACTCGCCACTGCTCAGGCGCAGACCTCCTGAGTTCGTCGTCGAGCGGATCCTGACACCGTTCGGTGTTCCGCCGGGAATCCGTCTTCAGGCATCCCGCGTGGAACGCGGCAGATGAATACGGGGAGAAATGAGCGACAGTTCAAAGCGCATGGCCAACCCGTCGGACCTCGAACACCTGGCGAAGCTGTTCGACGGCAGGGGGAATCTGAAGGACAAACTCGACGAGGCCTTCACCCGGGCGTCCCGGCTCGGCGTGCAGGACAAGCTGGCCGCACTGAAGCCTCTACGGTCCTGGACCGGCGAGACCGCCACCGACCTGCGACGGCGGGCCGCCATCCTGCGGGCGGAGAAGGGCGATCCCAAAGCCGCCGCCCTGTACGCGGGCTTCAGACCGGAGGAACTCAACGGCCTGACACTCCCGCCGGACGCGATGCTGATCGCGAATGCCTCCATCGCGAGCGGCGACAAGTTCGATGCCGCATGGCTCAAGCGTGAACCCGGTGAAACTTATCAGGACTGGTTGCAGCGAATTCCCGGAGATGCCGTTGCCAAAGTCAGCGGTAATGAAGACTTCGGTGAGGTGGTTGGTGACTACATAGAGATCACCGCCCTCGCGTCCACCGTCCCGGGCGCCTTCAAAATGGCGACCTTGGGAACACTCAGTCTGATCAAGCGGTTCAAGCACGGTGACTTCTTGAAAGCGCCGGGAACCACACTTGCCCAGATCCTCAAAGGCCGTCCACCGTCCCTGCTTCCCGCCCGAATCGCCAGGCTGGGTGCGCAGATCGGCAGAAGCACACCCCCTGTGGTTCTTGATGTGCTCACCGGATCGGACAGGCTTGCCCAACTCCATGGTGGACGGCTGCATGCCTGGGAGGCCAACCTCCTGAAGGTCGGCAACAACGTTGGTAACTCGTCCCGGGCGGCCGGCGCGAGCAGGCTGGGGGCGTTGAGGTCCGGTACGGGCGCCGCGCTGCGTACGGCAGGCTGGTGGCGGGCAGCCGGGATTGGCGGAAGCGCCGTGGCCACGGGTGTCGGCGCGTTCGATCTCATACAGGAGGGGAATCCTGCCGATGCCTTCAAGCGGGACAAGTTGGGATACGTCTCGAAGGTGTCCGGAGTGGCCTTCAACGCCTCCCTCACCGCAGCCATGGTGGCGCCCAACCCGGTGACCATTGGTGCGGCGGTGGTCACCGGAGCGGTTTACGGTGGAGTCACCCTTTGGCAGAACCGGGAAAAGATCAAAGAATTTCCCGGGAAGATCGCCGACGCGGGAGCCTGGGCGGGCAAAAAGGCCGCAGAAGGTGCCGGCAAGCTGGCCGACGGCGCGAAGAAGTTGGGCAGCGCCCTCAATCCCTTTGATTGATCCAGCGTACGAGCTGAGGTGAGGTCAGCGGTTGATGGACTGGATCTCCTGGACGGTGATGGTCTGGGTGTGGGCGAATGTTCCGTTGGGGAGGGTGCCGCCCGTGTTGCCCGTGCCGGTCCAGGTGATGTGCCAGGTGATCGTGGCCTGGAGGTTGAAGGTCCCCTCGCCGGAGGAGCGGAGGTAGGTGATTCCGCAGGGTGGGGTGCGGTCGGCCTTGCCCTTGGCGTACGGCTCTCCGATGGAGCCGTCGGCGTTGATGGCGCACTCGCCGGAGGCCGGGTGGGTCACGGCGTCGCCGGTTCCCGGCTCCAGCTTCAAGGACACGGGCTCGGCCGTCGTCGTGGCCCGGAGGGCGAAGCCGGGGACGTCGATGGACGCCGTGGCGCTGACCTCGTCGAAGACGGCCTCGTCGAGCCAGGCCCAGGTCGGCAGGTTGACCTTGGTGGTGTCCTCGGGCTTGAGGCTGACCTCGGTGTCGGGCAACTGCATGTGCTGGTAGGCGAGGGCGGCGAGCATCTCCGGGGTGATGGCCTCTTCGTGCTGGGGCGGCGGGGCCTCGCCGTTGTCGACCCAGAAGGGGAGGTCCGTGCACGAGCTGCGCTTCAGGAGGTCGGGTTCGTCGGGGTTCTCGACGCCGGCCCAGAACATGCCCTCGCCGTCCCTGTCGACGTTGTAGTCCTCGTAGCCGGGGGTGTCGGTCCAGCCGTACCCGTCCTCGTAGTGCCGCTTCGTCTCGCCGATCGCCGCGCCCGCGTGCCCCGTCATTCCGGGGAGGGAAGCGGCGTGCTCGAGGTCCCTGGACATCTTCGTCTTGAAGTCCTCGGCGCCGAGATATGGGGCGTACCAGCAGGGTGGGGGCGCCCAATTGACGTCGGTGGAGGTCACGTTTCCCGTACCGCCGTTCTCGGCGACCGAGCCTGAGTACAGGATGCGGGCGGCGGCGTAGATGCCGGTGTCGGTGCTGCCGCCCTTCTCCTCCGTGGTGGCGCCCTGAGTATTGCTCGGCTGCTCTCCCGCGTGGACCGGCCCCGCGAGGGCGATGGCCAGGGCCAGCGTCAGACCGGCAGTGCCGGCCTTGAGGGCCGTCCGTGAACCGGTTACCGGCACTTCGCCGCCTTTGCCTCGACGGACACCTTGGACGCCCGCCACAGGCCCTCCCCGGTGGGGAGCTTGACCATGATGAGCTTGAAGTAGTCGAAGTCCGTGATGCTGGGCGTGCCCTTCAGGACCTTTCCGGTCTTGACCTCTTTGGAATAGAACTTGGTCGAGTCCACGCAGAACGCGACCTCCACCGAGTTGCCGTTCGGAGTGGACCGAGTGCTGGCCTGGTAGTGGCGCCGGGTACCGGTTGACGTCCAGCCACCTTCGAGCCTGGCGCCGATCTGCGTCTTCGCGTACTTCAGGCCGTCGCCTGTGGAGTAGGTGACGACGGCGGCGTCCTCCGTCGTCCGCTTGTCCACCCCCCGATAGATCGCCCGGAAGAAGTTCGCCGCGTCGTCCATGGCGGCCGCCTCGTTCTCGTTGCCCGGCTTCTTCCAGTCGAAGACCAGGTTGATGTCCGCGGGCAGGGACACGTCCACGCCGTCCGGCTTGTCTTCCGCCGGTGCTCCCGAGGGGTCCGCCGACTTGCTCGGCTTCTCCGTCCCCTGGTCGGCGCCGGCGATCTCGTCGCTGTCGCCGGACTTGTCGTCCCCGCCTCCGCAGGCCGACAGCAGCAAGGACGCGGCGGCGGCGAACGCGACAGCAACGGGCAAAGTGCGACGCTTCACAGTGAGCTCCCCGTGGGACGAGACGTAGCGAGTGCCCCGACGATATCGACGGGGTTAGCGGTTTCGCCAACGCGAACTCACCCCCGCTGAAGCGCTTGTACGCGTCGGGCCGAGTCGCATGTGTGCCTTTGTCCGCCGTTCTCGTGAGTGAATTGCGGAGGGGGTATGTGCGCCAGGTGACGAGGCGTGCGGGGTGCGTTGGATTCTGGCTGGTGGGGCGGGGGTTCGGCAGGGTTGTTCAAAGGTGAAATTGCTGATGAGTGGGGGTGCGGGTGGGGCCGGTTCGGCCTTGAGGGGGTTGTGTGTGGCTGATACGGTGCCATCGCTTGACACCCGCCTCGGTGTTGGCTATTTGCCCGGTTCGGGCGGGTAGGTCCGGACGGTCGTGGTGTCCGCGAATTCATAGGACTTGGCAGTCATCGTCTTGGGTGTACGGGGAGCGGTCGCGTGAAGATCCAGGAGCGCACGGGGGCGGGCGCCGGCCGTTCCGCGGTACCGGCCGGGCCGGCGGTCGGGGACCGGCTTCCCACGCCGCCCCGCGAGCGCAAACCGGCGCTGGCCGCGCTGGCGGTGCTGCTCATCCTGGTCGGCGCGCTCGGTGCCACGATGCTCGTGCTGCAGGTCGGGGACCGGATCGAGGTCGTGAAGATCACCGCGGAGATCCCGGCCGGCCAGAGCGTCACCGACGCCAACACCACGTCGGTGATGGTCGCCGAGGACCCGGACATCCACTACGTCGAGTACACCCAGCTCGACGCCCTCAAGAAGCTGAAGGCCAAGAGCACCATCCCCGGCGGTGTCGTCGCCGTCGGTGAGATGTTCGGTGACGAGGCCAGCGTTCCCGCGGGGAAGGCGCTCGTGGGGCTGTCGCTGAAGGAAGGGCAGTACCCGACCGGTATCAAGTCCGGTGACACCGTCGCCGCTTACCGTGTCGGCGGCACCGCCCGGTCCGGTTCGGACTCCGACGCCGACGGCGGCTCCTCCGCCGGCGACGCCAACACCCTGGTCGTGGACAAGGCACGGGTGGACTTCGTACAGGACAAGAAGAGCGGCGACATCGTCAGCAGCTCCAGCCTTCCCGTGACCCTCCTCGTCACCGGCGCCGACGCCGCGGCGCTCACTCAGGCCGCCTCCAACGGCGAGGTGGCACTCGTCCTCGTATCTGGCAACTAGAAGGCGGCACCCGACCCATGGCCCTCATCGCCCTCGCCGCCGACAAGGGTTCTCCCGGCGTCACCACCGCGGCCGTCGCTCTCGCGGCGGTCTGGCCGCGGCGGGTCATGCTCGCCGAGACCGACCCGGCGGGCGGTGACCTCGTGTACCGCAGCGCCGCCGCGCACGGCGGACCGCTCAACCCCAACACCGGGATGCTGTCCATCGCCGCCACCGCGCGTCGCGGACTCGCGCCCGACCAACTCTGGGACCACGTGCAGCCGTTGAGCGGCGGGCTCGAAGTGCTCGTCGGGCTCGGGGTGGCCGAGCAGGCCACCGGGCTCGCCGGGCTGTGGCCGACGCTCGGGCACGCCTTCGCCTCGCTCGCCGACTCCCCCCACGCGCCCGCCGACGTCATCGCCGACTGCGGACGGATCAGCGGGGACACCCCGGCCATGGAGCTGTTCCCGCACGCCTCCCTCGTCCTGCTCATC
Organism: Streptomyces sp. NPDC048584; assembly: GCF_043199595.1. Lineage (NCBI taxonomy): Bacteria > Bacillati > Actinomycetota > Actinomycetes > Kitasatosporales > Streptomycetaceae > Streptomyces > Streptomyces sp. NPDC048584. The sequence continues at coordinate 60,994 of NZ_JBICWF010000017.1, read as the reverse complement.
TCCCGCACCGAACCCGAGGCACTGGCACGGGTACGGGACCGGGCCGCCGCGCTCGCCGGGAAGCTGCACGGCGGGCAGCGCGGTGCCGCCACCCTCGGCAATCCGGTGATCGGCGTCGTCCTCGTCGCCGAGACCGGCAGCGCGGCCAAACTCGCGTCCCAGGTCAACGACATGCTCGTCCACGCGCAGACCGGCGCCCGGGTGCTCGGCACCCTCGCCGACGACCCGGCCGGTGCCGAGCAGCTGGCCGGGCGCAGGCGCGGGCGGCTCGACAAGTCGCTGCTGATCCGCTCCGCCCGCAAGGTGACGGCGGACGTGTACCAGCAGTACGGCGCCCTGTGGACGGCCACCTCCGACCAGGGCCGGCAGCCGCACGGGGCCGGGCGATGACCGCTGTCGACCATCAGCTGGTCAAGCGGTTCCGGCAGGACGCCGGCGACCGGATCGCCGAACAGCGCCGCATCGACCAGGTGGGCGGCGTCACGCCGATGTCCACCGAGGACGAGCGGCAGTACGCCCGTGCCGTCATCGCCCAGATCCTGGAGGAGTACGCCCGCGCGGAGATCAACGCGGGCCGGACCCCGCCGGACGCCGAGACGGAGGAGCAGTACGCGGCCGCCGTGCACGCCGCGCTGTTCGGCGTCGGGCGGCTCCAGCCGCTGCTGGACGACCCCGACGTCGAGAACATCGACATCAACGGCTGCGACCAGGTGTACGTGGGCTACTCGGACGGCCGCGAGGTGCGCGGTGACGCCGTCGCCGAGACCGACGAGGAACTCGTCGAGCTGATCCAGATCCTGGGCGCCTACTCCGGACTGTCGTCCCGGCCCTTCGACTCCGCCAACCCCCAGCTGGACCTGCGGCTGCCGGACGGTTCGCGGCTGTCGGCCGTGATGGACGTGACGCGGCGGCCCGCGCTGTCCATCCGCCGTGCCCGGATGGGCAAGGTGTTCATCTCCGACCTCGTCGGCAACGGCACGCTCACCCCCGAGCTCGGCCACTTCCTCGCCTGCGCCGTCCGCGCCCGCAAGAACGTGATGATCGCGGGCGCGACGAACGCCGGCAAGACGACGCTGCTGCGCGCCCTCGCCAACGAGATCCCGCCGCAGGAGCGGCTGATCACCGTCGAGCGGGCGCTGGAGCTCGGGCTCGACACCTTCCCCGATCTCCACCCCAACGTCGTGGCGTTCGAGGAGCGGCTGCCCAACTCCGAGGGCCAGGGCATGATCTCCATGGCGGAGCTCGTGCGCCGGTCGCTGCGTATGAACCCCTCCCGCGTCATCGTCGGCGAGGTGCTCGGCGACGAGATCGTGACCATGCTGAACGCGATGTCGCAGGGCAACGACGGTTCGCTGTCCACGATCCACGCCAACAGTTCCAGCGAGGTGTTCAACCGCATTTCCACCTACGCCCTCCAGGCGACGGAACGGCTGCCCATCGAGGCCAGCCAGATGCTGATCGCGGGCGCGGTGAACTTCGTCGTGTTCATCCAGCGGCGCAACGAGTACCAGAGCGGCGGCCGCCTCCAGCGCATGGTCACCTCGGTGCGCGAGGTCAACGGCGTCGACGGACGCGTGCTGTCCAGCGAGGTGTTCGCCCAGACCCCCGACGGGCGGGTCACCGCGCACGCCCCCATAGCCTGCCTGGAGGAACTGATGGCCTACGGCTACCGGCCCAGCGGAACGTGGGGGTGAGCCGGTGAACCGTACGACCACCGACCTCGCCGCACTCGACTCGCTCGGCTCCATGGGCGGGCTGTTCTCCACCACCGTCCTGTACGCGCTCGCGTGCGGTGTCGCCGTCGGCGGCGGCCTCGCCCTGCTCGCCGTCGCCGTACGCGGACTGCCCGCGAAGCCCGAGCACGAGAAGCGGAAGGCGAGACGGCGCTCCGACGAGCTGATCCGGTTCGCCGGCCGGCGCGGTTCCCTCGCCGCGCTCGTCGGCCTCGCCGTACTGCTGCTGACCCGCTGGACGGTCGCCGGAATCGCCGCCGCCGTCCTCGTCTTCTTCTGGGACCGCCTCTTCGGCGGAGCCGGGGAGGAGCGGGCCGCGATGCGGCGCGTGGAGGCGCTGGCCTCCTGGACCGAGTCGCTGCGCGACACCATCGCCGGAGCGGTCGGCCTGGAGCAGGCCATCCCGGCGTCCGCGCGGGCCGCCGCGCCCGTGCTGCGCCCGCACCTCGACGCGCTCGTCGACCGGCTGCGCTCCCGCACCCCGCTGCCGGACGCGCTCCAGCAGCTCGCCGACGAGATCGACGACGCCTCCGCCGACATCATCGTCGCCGCCCTCATCCTCAACGCCCGGCTGCGCGGCCCCGGTCTGCGGCAGGTGCTCGGCGCGCTCGCCAAGTCGTCGCGCGAGGAGGTCGACATGCGCCAGCGCGTGATGGCGCAGCGGGCGTCGACCCGGCGGTCCGTGCAGATCGTCGTCGCCGTGTCGGTCGCGTTCGTGCTCGGACTGTCCATCTTCAACCGGGAGTTCGTCGAGCCGTACGGAACGGCGGTCGGACAGCTCGTACTGGCCTGTGTGTGCGGGCTGTTCGCGCTCGGCTTCTGGTGGCTGCGCAAGCTGTCCACCATCGAGACACCCGAACGGTTCCTGGTGCGCGACGAGTCGTCGGTACGGTTCGTCCGTCCGCAGACGCCCGGCGCCGTACCGGGTCAGCAGGCGCCGCTCCAGCCGGAAGAGGGGGTACGCCGGTGAGTGACGACCTGACCACGCCGGTGATCGTCGGCGCGGTCCTGGGACTGGGGATCTACGTCCTTGTCCGCGCGCTGATGCCCACCAGGCGCAGCGCGCTCTCCCAGGTCGCCCGGATCGACGCGATGCGGGCGCGCGGTACGGCGTACGAGTCGGCCCGTACGACGGAGCGGGACACCGGACGGTTCGGCTCGCTCCGTAGCGAAGTGGGCGCACGGATCGCCGAGTTGTATCTGCAGCAGGGGTGGGAGCAGCGGTCGCTGCGCGCGGACCTCGCCGTGCTGGAGCGGAGCTGGGAGAAGTTCCTGGCGACCAAGGTGCTGCTGGCCGTGTCGGGCCTGATCTTCGGCCCGTTCCTCTTCGCCATCGGGTGGGCGCTCGCCCTCGCCGACAGCCCGGCCATCCCGGTGTGGATGGCCCTGCTGTGCGCGGCGCTGTTCTTCTTCCTGCCCGACCTGGAGGTACGCCGGGACGCCGCCGAGAAGCGGCGCGATCTGCGCCGGGTGATCGGCGCGTATCTGGACCTGGTGTCGATGAGCCTGGCCGGCGGGCGGGGCCTGCCGGAGGCGCTGATGGCGGCGGCCGAGGTGTCCGACGGCTGGGCCACGCAGCGCATCCGCAGCGCCCTCGCCGACGCCCGGATCACCGGCATCAGCCAGTGGCAGGCGCTGGGGCAGCTGGGGGAGGAGCTGGGCGTGGAGGAGCTCAAGGACCTCTCCGCGTCGCTGGCGCTGGTCGCGGACGACGGCGCCAAGGTGCGCGAGTCCCTCGCCTCCCGCGCCGAGACCATGCGGCACCGCGAACTCGCCGAGATCGAGGGCAGCGCGGGTGAGAAGTCCCAGTCGATGCTCGTGGCGCAGCTGCTGCTGTGCGCGGGATTCCTCGTGTTCCTGATCTTCCCGGCGGCCATGCGGGTGTTCCAGGTGTGAGAACCGCGACCCCTGATCCGTACGTCAGAACTTCCGTGAACCGAATTCGAGAGGACAACGCGTCATGAACGGACGTACCTTCCACACCGGCATCCCCGCCGTGGACTTCCTGGTCACCTTCATGCGGGCCCGCGTGGAGCGCGCCCGCTCCGGCGAACTGGACCGTGGCGCCTCCGCGGTGGAGTGGGTCATCATCTCGGCGGTCGTCGTGGCGATCGTCGGCGTGGTCGCCGCGATCATCAACGCCGCGCTGAAGGGCGGCGCCGAGAAGGTCGGCGACTGCATCGAGGGTGCCAGCGCGAGCGGTACCTGCTGACCGCGACGGCGCCGGGGCTTGTGGGAATGCGCGTACGCCGCTGGGTACGCCGACGGGTGGAGGCAGCCTCCGCCCGCGGCGATTCCGGCATGACCGCGATCGAGTTCGTGTTCCTCACTCCGGTCCTGTTCTTCATGATCTTCGCGACGGTGCAGTTCGCGCTGTACTTCTTCGCCGATCATGTGGCCCAGGCGGCGGCGCAGGCGGGTGCGCGCAAGGCGCGCGCGACGGCGGACGCCCGGCCGGGCGGCTGGCAGGGCGAGGCACGGGGTGTGGTGGACAGCTATATCCGGCAGCTGGGCCCGCAGTTGGTGCTGGCGCCCGAGGTGAAGACGCTCCAGCCGGAGCAGAACACGGTGGGCGTGGAGATCACGGCCCGTATCCCGACGGTGTTCCCGGGCCTGGATCTGACGGTGCACGCGCGGTCGACGGGGCCGGTGGAGCGGTTCGTGCGAGAGGGGGAGAACTAGATGGGGTTCCCCCCGGGCGCCGGACGGCGAAGAGCGGACGACGGCGGGCTGTCCACGGTCGAGGTGGTCATCCTCGCGCCGGTCATGATCCTCTTCATTCTCGTGCTGGTCGGCTTCGGTCAACTGGTCGACGGGCGCGGTGCGCTGGACGGCGCCGCGCGGGACGCGGCCCGTGCGGGATCGATCCAGAAGGACCACGGTACGGCGATGGCTCAGGCGCGTGCGGCGGCGGAGGCGAACCTCGCGGACGTCTGCTCCGGTCCGGTGAGCGTCGTACAGACGAGTCAGGGCTTCGAGCCGGACACCATCTTCACGGTCGAGGTGAGCTGCGAGGTGCGCGGGCTCGCCATGCTGGGCCTGGACATCCCGACGACACTGTCCTCGAGCTTCAGCTCGCCGCTGGACCCGTACCGGAGGACGGCGTGAGCGCGGCGGCACATGTACGGGCCCGGGTCGCGGAGCGCCGTACGGCGCTGGACGACCGGGGTTCGGGCGCTGGGGCGGTCATCATCTTCGCGCTCGTGTTCCTGTCTCTGGCGGCCTTCGTCGTCGACGGCGGCCTGTCGATCTCCAAGCGGGAGCGCGCGGCGGACATCGCGGAACAGGCGGCCCGTTACGCCGCCCAGGACATCGACCGCGAGGCGCTGTACGACGACGTGGGCGGGCCCGCGCCGATCAACTTCGAGAACTGCGACGCCCGGGTGAAGGCGTTCGCCCGCGAAATGGACATGTCCGGACCGGACATCGCGGCGACGCACTGTGTGGCGGCGACCGTGGACGCGGTCGAGGTCGAGGTGCGGTTGACGTACGCACCGGTCTTCACGGGCATGTTCTACGGCGGTGACGTGGTCGTGCACGGCCGCGCGGTGGCGGAGAACGAGGTGGGCTGAGGCCCGCCTCCCGAAACATCCCGCGTACCTGCACACCGTTCACGGGGAGGTCGCACAGGGAGCGGGGGAGGGGCGAGAGGCGGTCGAAAAGCCCTGGGAGAGCGCCCCGTTCGGTGCGTGTTCCGTCGGATGCCGTGAAGGTGAAGGCCGATTCGGTGACCGTACGACCACAGTGGTGAACCCGGCTGCGTGCGTCAACGGCTCGTCGCTGGTCGGCTGTTGTTCCCCGTGCTTTGATCGGTGCGCGCGGCTCGCCGGTGACCGGCCCCGGTTCCGGACGTCCGGCGAATTCCCCGCCGCGAATCCCCGACATGAACGGAAGGCCAGCCATGACTTTTGCCCCGCAGGTGGAAACGGCCGAGATCTCCGACTCGGACCTGGACGGCATCTCCGGCGGCCACTCCGTCTCCGCCGGTATCGACGCCGGTGTGGCCGTCGTCCTGGACCACGGCTCCGTCGGCGTGGGTGTGTACGCCGAAGCGGGCCCCCTCAGCGTCTCCGCCGGCCTCGGTGCCTCGACGGGCCACGCGGGCGCGGCGCGTACCACGATGCTCTGAGCGCGTGTGCGGGGCCCCGGTCCGGGTGCGGGCCGGGGCCCCGCACTGTTCCCCCGTGCAGGAACCTGCTCCGTCGACTCATCGACGCGGTAGGGGTTTTGGAGTATGACGAGCGGTAGGCGCTCTCGTGCGCGATGCCGTTCTGCAGTCAGGGGGACCAGAATGGACGACCCGACGTACTCCTTGCCGCCCGTACCGCCGCTTCCGCCCGGACCACCCGCGCCGCCCGCGGTGCGCGGGCCGCGGGCGGCCGACCCGCCGGCCGTCGCTCTCGGCAACGCCTCGCTTCTCGGCGTCGGCTATCTGCTGCTGGGCCGGCGCCTGCTCGCCGTCGCCGCCGTCGTGGTCACCGTCGTGCTCGTCTCCGTCGTCGTCTCCACCGCCGAGCCGTGGGCCGAGATCGTCGTGGGCGTCTGGTGGGTGGCCGTCGTCGCCCATGGCTGGTTCCTGGCCCGTGCGGGGGCGCGGCCGGCCTCGGCGCGCAGGCAGCGGCTGGTCGCCGCGGGTGTGGCCCTTCCCGTTCTGCTGGCCGTGGGGCTGCTGCGGTTCGACGCCCACACCATCGAGCGGGACGTCGACGAGGCCCGACGGGGCGGTGACTGCGCGAAGGTGCTGTCGGCGCAGGACGAGGTGTGGTTCGGACACCGGGTGGCCGACGCGCCGGGGACGGCCGGCGGGGACGAAGTGGTCGACACCTGCGAGCGGTTGCGGGACGCGGGGGCCCGGCTGACCACCGGTCTGACCGGCGACACCAGGGCGCTCGAAGCGGGCTTCGACGGGCTCGGGACGGTCCTGGGCGAACCCGGCAACGACGAGATCGCCGGCTCGGTCCTGACCGACTTCCTCGACGGCCTGCCCACCGACGACGCGTGCGGCACCGTGACGGTGACCGACTGGCTCCGCGACCGGAAACCGAGCCGGGACGCCCGCGACCGGTCCGCCGACACCGCCGAGCGGACGGCGCCAAAAGCGCTGGTGAAGTGCGGCGACGACCACATGACGGCCGAGGACTGGACGCAGGCCCGTACGCGCTACCAGCAACTCCTCGACGAGTATCCGGAGAACGCCACCCTCGCCGACCAGGCCCGCAAGGGCGTGCGCAAGGCCACGCTCACCATCGAGCTGGAGAACGTACGCCGCCTCCTGGAGACGTCGGCCGCCGGAGACCAGCCGGAGTACTGCACCGCCCCGGCGCGGTACAGCGGGGCGAAGCCGTACGGCAAGGGCGTCAACCGTGGGCTCTTCCACGGCAACGACGGCTACACGGACCGGCTGCCCGGATCATGGCGGACCGACGACCCCGCCCGGGCCGTCCTGGTGGTCTGCGCGGGAGCGGAGCAGGACGGAACGGCCCTGCGCACCTGCCCCTACGAGCGCGAGCAGTCCCCGGGGACGATCGTCAACGTCACCTTCCACAAGACCGCGATCCCGGTGAAGGTCTACGAACTGCGCACGGGCAAGCTGGTCGCGGACCGAAAGGTGCAGATCAACGGCGAGAGCTGCCCCGAACGCCTGTCGTACTGGAGCGTTCTCGACCCGCCCTCCGACGTCCGCTCCACCCCGTCCACCAACGACATCCGCAACGCCTTCAGATCACTGATCGACCGGTGACCCGGTTCCGGACGTGAGGGCTGCCGACGCCACCCGGGCCTTCGACGGGGGCCATTCGAGTCAATAGGATCGCCGTAGGCTCAGCAGACCCTCCTTCCACATGAATTCAGGACACCCGACATGCCGCGACGCCGCAGTTCCAGCTCGTCCAGTTCGACGGCTCCGAGGAACCGCACCCCGCAGCCGGTCCAGGTGCGGCGGCGGTCGTTCGGGGACTTCGTCAAGGCGTTCCTCGCCTTCGTGGCGCTGGTGGTGCTGCTGGCCGGGGTACCGCTCGCGCTGGCGACGCAGGCCGGGTGGCCGTTGCCGGACACGTTCGAACCGATGGAGTGGCTCAAGCAGGACATCTCCGTCGATACGTTCCTCGCCATCCTGACCTTCGTCGTCTGGCTGGCCTGGGCGCAGTTCACCGCGTGTGTGCTCGTCGAGATGAAGGCCGCGCTGTCGGGGGTCGGGGTGCCGGGGCGGGTGCCCGGGGCCGGTCCCAGTCAGCTGCTCGCGCGGCAGCTCGTCGCCGCCGTACTGCTCGTCGGCGCGGCCGCGGCCAGTTTCACTCCGGGACTGAGCCAGCTCGGGCAGGGCCTGGAGGGGAACCAGCAGCCCGCGGTCGCGGCGTCCGCCCAGCAGACGCCGGGGCTCTTCGCCCAGCAGCAGGAGCAGGCGGCCAGTACCGCCGCCGCCCTCGCCGAACAGGCGTCGCACGCCGACGCGTCCGCGGGCGAGCAGCACGGCGACACGAAGTTCTACCGGATCCAGCCCCCCGAGGGGCGGCACCACGACTCCCTCTGGGAGATCGCCGAGCGGCACCTCGGGGACGGACGCCGGTACAAGGAGATCTTCGACCTCAACAAGGACCGTGCCCAGCCCGACGGTTCCAGGCTGTCCGAGGCCAGTCTGATCCGGCCCGGCTGGATCATGGAGATGCCCGGCGACGCCCGCGGCGGCGACCTCGTCGAGATGCCGGACGACGCGCCCGAGGTCTCGGCCGAGGTGCGCGAGCAGATCCGTGACTACGACAGGACCGGGGAGCATGCGGAGAGGGGCGGGGGCGGCGGTGACACCGCTCAGGTCTCCGTTCCCGAGCAGCGGCCCGCCCCCGCCCCCGCGCCCGCGAAGGACAACGCCGGGCAGCATGCCACCCCTGCCCGGGACACGTCCTCCTTCGGGCTCCCCGAAGCCCTCCTCGCCGCGCCCCTCCTCGCCGCCGGCCTCCTCGGCGCCCTCGGGCACCGGCGCCGCCAGGCGCTGTGGCAGTCGGCGGTCGCCGGGATCGGCGGGCGCGGGATGGAGCCGCCCACACCGACCGGTGACGCCCTGGACGTCCACGACGCGCTGCTCGTCGGCGCCGACCCCGAGGGCGTACGGCTGCTGGACCGGTCGCTGCGCGGGCTCGCCGCGTCCCTCGCCGACGAGGGACGTCCGCTGCCCACCGTCTACGCGGCCTGGCTGACCGACGGCGACCTGCACCTCCAGCTCGCCCAGCCGTCCGGGAAGCCGCCCGCCCCGTGGCGCCTCGGGGAGGACCAGACCGTCTGGACGCTGGCCGGGGACGACGCCGTACGGTACGAGGACGTCGACACCGCCGCTCCCTTCCCCGGCCTCGTCAGCCTCGGCACCATGGACGACTCCCGTCTGCTGCTCAACCTGGAGGCCGTGCCCGGCCTCGTCTCACTCAGCGGCGCCGAGGCCGACCGGGCCGCCGTGTTCGCCTCCGTCGCCGCCGAGTTGGCCACCAACGGCTGGTCGGACCGGATGACCATCACCCTCGTCGGCTTCGGCGAGGACCTCACCCCGCTCGCGCCCCACCGCCTCCGCCACCTCGACGGCGTCGAGGCGCTGATCGAGACCATGGAGGCCGAGACCCGGCAGCGGCGCGGCGCACTCGGTGCGGCCGGGCACGACTCCGTGCTCACCGGACGCACCGGGCCCGCCCAGCACACCCGTTGGGCCCCGCACCTCGTCCTGCTCGCCGCCGAACCGTCCGCCGAGGACGCCGTCACGCTCGCCGAACTCGCCGCCGACGCCGGCCGCCTCGGCATCGGCTACCTCGTCGGCAGCGGCGGCGGTGATCTGCCGGGAGCCGCCTGGGAGATGGAGATCACCGGTGAGGGCAAGCTGCTCGCGCCCCTCCTCGGACTCGAACTCGACGCCCAGACGCTGCCCGTCGCCCAACAGCGCGCGGTCGTCGAGCTGTTCGCCGGCGCCGACCCCGAGCGCGGCCCCGACGGGCCCGGCGACACCCCGCCGTTCCTCGTCGACATCAGCGAGCAGGGGCGGCCCGCCGTCTACGCGCGGCTGGTCGGACCGTACGAGATCATCGGCCTCGACACCCCGGACGGCGAACGCAGCGCCCTGCTCCACGAGGCGCTCGCACTGCTGCTCCTGCACCGCGAGGGCGTGCACCCGCGCGTGCTGTCGTCCGCGCTGTGGCCGCGCGGGGTCACCGACGACGTACGCGAGGCGCTCGTCGAGCGGCTGCGCGCCTGGCTCGGCACCGACCCCGACGGCACCCCCCGCCTGGGCACGGACACCACCGGACGGCTCACCCTCGCCAAGTCCGTCGTCTCCGACCTCGACGTGCTGCGGTCGCTGTACCACGAGGCCACCCAGGGCAGGGGCGTCGACAGCCGGGCCGTCCGCGGACGGCTGCTCACCGACGCGCTGGTACTGGTGCGCGGTCCGCTCCTCGCCGACCGGGCCGAGGGCCGCTACCGCTGGCTCACCCACGAGATCGTCGACGCCCAGCTCCCGCTGCTCGTCGCCGACACCGGACTCGCGCTCTCCGAGTTCCACATGGAGAAGAACCGCGCGGAGAAGGCCATCGAGGCGCTGAACGCCGCGCTGCGCACCGCCCCGGCCGACGAGCGGCTGTGGAACGAGCTGCTGCGCGCCACCCACTCCCTCGACGACCACGGGCGGCTCACCGCCCTGGCCGCCGACCTCGTCGGCCGCGCCGGCGCCCGCGGACTGCCGCCCCGCACCGAGGCACTGCTCGACGAACTCCTGCCCACCTGGCGCGACGCGGTCGCGGCGGCCGGATGAGCGGGTATGCGGACGCCCTGCTGATCGCCGTCGCCGCGCTGTGGGGCGCGGCGGCCGGCCGGGTGCTGCCCCGCGCGGCCTACCGGTTCTCCGTCCCGGCGGGCGAGGAGTGGCGGACGGCCTGCCCGGCGGGGCACCCGGTCGCCGGCTGGCTGGGACGGGCCTGCTGCGGGTCCTGTGCCGGACCGTCGTACGGCCCCGGGACCGCGTCCGTCGTCGTCACGGCCCTCGTCTGCGCCGCCCTCGCCGCCGCCACCGGCACCCGGCCCGAACTGTTCGTCTGGCTGCTGCTCGCCCCCGCGGGCGTGCTGCTGGCGGTCGTCGACTTCCGGGTGCAGCGGCTGCCCGACCCGCTCACCCTGCCCTTCGCCGCGGCCGCCCTCGCCCTCCTCGGCCTCACCGCCCTCGCCCCCGAGCACGCGGGGGAGTGGACCACCGCCCTCCTCGGCGCGCTCGCCCTCGGCGCCGGCTACTTCGTCCTCTTCCTCGTCAACCCGGGCGGCATGGGCTTCGGCGACGTCAAACTCGCGCTCGGCGCCGGTGCCGTCCTCGGCTGGTACGGCTGGCCCACCGTGATGCTCGGCACCCTCGCCGGATTCGTGTTCGGCGCGCTGTACGGCGGTGCCCTCGTCGTCGCCCGGAAGGCGGGACGCAAGTCCGCCATCCCGTTCGGGCCCTTCCTGATCAGCGGGGCGTTCGCCGGGCTGCTGATCGGCGCGTACGCGGCCTGACGTGAACCCTCTGATCCGCCTGACGTACGCTGGATCGGTCCGTCCACAACGCTTCCGAAAGGGACGCCGGTGACCGAGAAGGCCGACCTTCAGACCGTCCTCGACCGTGCCGCCGCCGGTGGGCGGATCACCCCCGAAGAGGCCCTCGTCCTCTACCGCGACGCCCCGCTGCACGCGCTGGGTGCCGCCGCCGACGCCGTACGCAGGCGCCGCTACGCCGGTACGGAGCACATCGCGACGTACATCATCGAGCGGAACATCAACTACACGAACGTGTGCGTCACGGCGTGCAAGTTCTGCGCCTTCTACGCGGCCCCCAAGGACACCGCGAAGGGCTGGACCCGCGACCTCGACGACATCCTGCGGCGCTGCGCGGAGACCGTCGAGCTCGGCGGTACGCAGATCATGTTCCAGGGCGGTCACCACCCGGACTACGGCGTCGAGTACTACGAGAAGCACTTCGCCGCCATCAAGAAGGAGTTCCCGCAGCTCGTCATCCACAGCCTGGGGGCGAGCGAGGTCGAGCACATGGCGCGGATCTCGGGCGTGAGCGTCGACGAGGCGATCACCCGGATCCACGAGGCCGGGCTCGACTCCTTCGCCGGCGCGGGCGCCGAACTGCTGCCCGCCCGGCCGCGCAAGGCCATCGCCCCGCTCAAGGAGTCCGGCGAGCGCTGGCTGGAGATCATGGAGATCGCGCACGGACTGGGTGTCGAGTCGACGTCCACCATGCTGATGGGCACCGGCGAGACCAACGCCGAGCGCATCGAGCACCTGCGGATGATCCGTGACGTGCAGGACCGTACGGGCGGCTTCCGCGCGTTCATCCCGTACACGTACCAGCCCGAGAACAACCACCTGAAGGGCCGCACGCAGGCCACGCTCTTCGAGTACCTGCGGATGATCGCCATCGCCCGGCTGTTCATGGACAACATCGCCCACATCCAGGGCTCCTGGCTCACCACCGGCAAGGAGGTCGGCCAGCTCTCCCTGCACTACGGCGCGGACGACCTCGGCTCCATCATGCTGGAGGAGAACGTCGTCTCCTCCGCCGGCGCCAGGCACCGCTCCAACCGGATGGAGATCATCGACCTGATCCGCAAGGCGGGGCGGGTCCCGGCCCAGCGGGCGACGACGTACGAGCACCTCGTCGTCCACGACGACCCGGCGAACGACCCGGTCGACGACCGCGTGGTCTCCCACATCTCCTCCACGGCCATCGAGGGCGGCACGGCCCACCCGGAACTCAAGCTCCTCGCGCCCAACTGACGTACCCGTGCTGACGATTCACGCGGCGGACACGGTGCGTGTCACCTGGGACGCCGAACCGCTGAAGGACGGTGCCGTCGCCGTGGACGGCACGCGCATCGCCGCCGTGGCCCCGCTCGCCGAACTGACCGAGCGGTTCCCGACGGCCCGCGTCCGCCACTGGCCGGGCACACTCGGTCCCGGACGCGTACACGCGGGCCCGCTCCCGGAGGCACCGAGCCCGCGCGAACGGGTGCACGCGGTGCTGAAACTGGGCGCGGTGGCGGTACTGGCGGAGCACGCCGGCACGCCGGAACTCCGCGCGGCGGCCGGCCGCAACGATGTGGCGGTCCTGGACCGTTCACGAACGCCGAAGATCACCGTCGCCGGCCGCGCGGATCTGGCGGTCCTCGACGAAACAGGCGCGTGTGTGGCAACCGTATGCGCAGGGCGCCTCGTCCATCGCCGCCGCTGAAACGCGCCCCCAAAAGGGCGCGGGGCTGTATCGATCTGCGGCTCCGCCGCGCGGGCGCGATCAACCACATGCGGTCCGCACACCGCGAAGAACGCCAGCGCCCGAGCTCTTGGCGGACAGGGGCGCGGGGAACGGCGCGACAAGCCACGACGGGCCCGCACCCGAAACGCAACGGCTGCACGGATGGGCCGGGTTCACCCCGAGAACGCCTCCCCGAACGCCCCGTCCCCCTGGGACACCCCGCTGCAATTGGTCAACGGGTTGTCCTCGGACGCGCCTTCGCCGCACTCCTTGTCCCGGAACGCCGACCACATGGACACCCACGCGACCCCCTTCTCCTCCGCGAACCCCCGCACCTCTGCCGCGTCGGCAAGCGTGAACGTCTCCCCCTCGACGTCGTTGACGCCGAGCATCGACGTGATCGCCAGGCCCCGCCACGCCTCCGTCGAGGACAGCCCGAAGACCTCCCGGAGCTGGCCGTGCGCGGCCCGCGCCGAGGCGAGCGCGTACTCGCCCATGTCACCGTCGTACGACTCGCCGTAGTTCATCGTCATGATGTTGACGGTGGTGACGTCGACCCCGTGATCGCCGGCCGACTCCAGCAGCGCCAGCCCGTGTTCGTCGAGCCCCGACGGCATCACCGGCAGCGTGAACGACACCTCCAGCTCGCCGCGTTCCTCCCGCAGCAGCGCGATCGCCTCCGAACGCCGGTCCACGGACGCGGAGTCGGAGAGTTCGTCACCCTCGATGTCGAAGTCCGCGAGGTCCGTACCCGCCGCGTCCAGCGCGGTCCCGTACGCCTCCGCCAGCGCCTCCGCGCTGTCGCAGACGGCCCCGAGTTCCTCACCGGAGGCGCCGCCGAAGGAGACCCGCACGTCCGCGCCGGACTTCCTCAGCCCCGCGATACGGGAGGCCACGGTCTCGGTGCCGATGTCATGGACGCCGTCCCAGGAGGGGACGCAGTCGCCGTCGGCGGAGATGACGAACGCCAGGTTGTACGCCGCCGGCGACCCCGCCGAGTCCGTGTCGGAGGCCGTGTCGGCACTGACGTACGGCGCGTACACGGTGCCCGGTACGGGCGACGGAGCCGCGTCCGTTCCACCGTCCCCGCCGGAGCAGCCCGCGAGCAGGACCAGCCAGGACAGGACGAGCCCGGTGACGGACCTCCGGGAACCGCGCATCGCGCTCCGTTCATACGATCTTCTCGGCGGACGCCCAACGTGACACACACGCCTGTGTGCCGTCTGCGGATGTACGCCCGGTTTCCGGAAGATTCTCAGCGGAGGCCGAGGTTGGCGGCTCTCTCACGGAAGACCCACAGGAAATGCCAGGTTTTCCGCAGATTACGGCCTCTACCGTCCGGGCATGCAATCCGATCCCGCCATCGAAAGCCGTGCCACCGGGCGCGGCCGTCGCCGCAAACGCCGTAACGGACCCGGCGAGGGGCCCGTCTTCGTCGACTCCTCAGGCCGCCGGGCCAGGCTGCTGCGCCGGATCGGCCTCCTGCTGGGAACCGTCTGCGCCGGATACGCGGTCGTGCTGGGGCTGGCCTTCCTGGGCCTCGGCACCTCGGTCACCCCGGTCTCGCTGCTGCCGTTCCCAGACGGCGCGGGCCCCGGCGGCGCGGGACCACGCGACGGCACACCCCCGACCGGCACGCCCCCGGCACCGCCGACCGCCACCGCCGGGGCCCCCGCCCCCGCCGCCTCATGACCGCCGCCCCGCCCGCCCGCGGCCGCCGCCGCGCCCCCACCCGCATCGAGCGGGCAGCGGGCCGGGCCGCCGCACTGCACCGGCCCCGCGTGCTCCTCGCCCTGCTGCTCCTGCTCGCCCTGACCTGCGTACTGCTCCTCGACGGCTATCTGCGCGCCGAGGTCGGCGACGACCAGCGGGTCCGCACCGGGGCCTCGTCCTCCGGCGTACCCGACGACATCCTCGACGGCGGCCCGATCCTCACCTTCCCCGGCGGACAGGCCACGACCGTCTCCGTCCCCGACAGGACGATCGCGCTCACCTTCGACGACGGACCGGACCCCACCTGGACGCCCCGGGTGCTGGAGATCCTTCAGGAGTACGACGTACCCGGCACGTTCTTCGTGGTCGGCTCGATGGTGGCGCGCCACCCCGGCATCGTGAGGGACCTGGTGGACCAGGGCAACGAGGTCGGCGTCCACACCTTCACCCACGTCGACCTGTCGTACCAGAGCGCCTCCCGCGTCACCCGCGAGATGGAGCAGACCCAGCTGGCGCTCGCGGGCGCGGCCGGGATCACCACCACACTGTTCCGGGCGCCGTACTCCTCGAAGACGGACGCCGTCGACGACTACAGCTGGGAGGTCTACCAGCGGCTCGGCGAGGACGGGTACACCAGCGTCTTCATCGACACCGACAGCGAGGACTGGAAGGAACCGGGCGTCTCGAAGATCGTCGAGGGGGCCACCCCCAAGGACGGCGACGGCGCCTCCGTGCTCTTCCACGACTCCGGCGGCGACCGCACCCAGACCATCGAGGCGCTGCCGCGGTACATCGAGAAGATGAAGGCGAAGGGCTACACCTTCACCACTGTCAGCGGCGCCATGGCCGGCGACGCCGGCGTACCCCGTGCCGCCGGCGACCCGCTCCAGGCCTCCCACCGCCCCGCCACCGGCACCACCCTCTACGAGGGCAGGGCACTCGTCGCGGCCGTCACCGTCGCCGAGTGGACGGTGCCCGCGCTCTCGACGGGGCTGGTGGTCGTGGGCGTGGCCGTCCTGGGCCGGTTCGGGCTGATGCTCGTCCTGGCGCGGCGCCATCACCGGCGGCGCAACGGACGCCGCTTCGGCTGGGGACCGCCGGTCACCCGGCCGGTCAGCGTGATCGTCCCGGCGTACAACGAGAAGGAGTGCATCGAGAGCACCCTGCGCTCGCTGGCCGCGAGCACCCATCCGATCGAGATCCTCGTGGTCGACGACGGCTCCACGGACGGCACGGCGGAACTCGCCGAGGCGCTCGCCCTGCCGGACGTGCGGGTGATCCGGCAGGCCAACGCCGGCAAACCGGCCGCCCTGAACCACGGCATCCGCAGTGCCCGGCACGACATCGTCGTGATGATGGACGGCGACACCGTCTTCGAACCGGACACCGTGGGCCGGCTGGTGCAGCCCTTCGCCGACCCGTCGGTGGGCGCCGTCGCGGGCAACGCCAAGGTCGGCAACCGCTCCACGCTCATCGGCGCCTGGCAGCACATCGAGTACGTGATGGGCTTCAACCTCGACCGGCGCATGTACGACCTGCTGCGCTGCATGCCGACCATCCCCGGCGCGATCGGCGCGTTCCGCCGCGAGGCGGTCCTCCAGGCGGGCGGGATGAGCGAGGACACGCTCGCCGAGGACACCGACATCACCATCGCGCTGCACCGTGCGGGATGGCGGGTCGTCTACGAGGAGCACGCGCGCGCGTGGACCGAGGCGCCCCGCTCGCCGAGCCAGCTGTGGTCGCAGCGCTACCGCTGGTCGTACGGCACCATGCAGGCGCTGTGGAAGCACCGCAAGTCCCTGACGGACAGGGGGCCCTCGGGGCGGTTCGGGCGGGTCGGCATGCCGCTGGTGGTGCTGTTCCAGATCGTCACACCGGTGTTCGCTCCGCTCATCGACGTGTTCACCCTGTACTCGATGCTGTTCGTCGACCTCCGGGCCGCCCTGCTGGCCTGGCTCGCCGTCCTCGGTGTGCAACTGGGGTGTGCGGCCTACGCGTTCCGGCTCGACCGGGAGAAGTACCGGTATCTGCTGATGATGCCGCTGCAGCAGCTCGCGTACCGGCAGATGATGTACCTCGTCCTCATCCACTCCTGTGTCACCGCACTGACCGGTGGCCGGCTGCGCTGGCAGAAGCTGAAGCGGACGGGTGAGGTCGGGATGCCGTCGGGGAACGGTGGCTGACGCGGCGGACCGCGAGAGGGGCGTACGCCGACGCCTCCGCCCGCGGGGAGGGCTGTAAGAATGGGCTCGTGACCCGCGCATCTCTGGACAAGCAGCCGCACGAAGTCGCCTCGATGTTCGACGACGTCGCGGAACGATACGACCTGACGAACGACGTGCTGTCCCTCGGCCAGGACCGGCGATGGCGCAAGGAGGTCGCCAAGGCCGTCGACGCGCGGCCCGCGCAGAAGATCCTGGACCTGGCCGCCGGTACGGGCACGTCGTCGATGCCGTTCGCCCGCGCCGGCGCCTACGTCGTGCCCTGCGACTTCTCCCAGGGCATGCTGCGGGTCGGCAAGCGGAGCAACACCTGGCTGCCGTACACGGCCGGCGACGCGACCCGGCTGCCGTTCAAGGACGACGTGTTCGACGCCGTCACCATCTCCTTCGGGCTGCGCAACGTGCAGGACACGGACGCGGCGCTGCGCGAGATGCACCGGGTGACCCGGCCCGGCGGGCGGATCGTCATCTGCGAGTTCTCGCATCCGACGTGGGCGCCGTTCCGCACCGTCTACACCGAGTATCTGATGCGCGCGCTGCCGCCGGTCGCCCGGTCGGTGTCGTCCAACCCGGACGCGTACGTCTATCTCGCCGAGTCCATCCGCGACTGGCCCGACCAGCCCGCGCTGGCCGGACGCCTGCAGGGCGCGGGCTGGTCGAAGGTGGCGTGGCGGAACCTCACGGGCGGTGTGGTGGCGCTGCACCGGGGCTTCAAGGAGAGCTGAGCACCACCGGGTGCGGCAGGGCGGGCTCCTCCAGCTCCCTCGGGAACCCGCCCGGGGGCGGCTTCGGCCCGCGCGGCTCGCGCACCCCGCCGCCGCCCTCGCCCTCCCCGAAGTCGAACCACACGTGGACCACGGAGTCCCGCGGCACCTCGGTGCCGGGCTGCGGATACTGCCGTACGACGTAGTCGACGACGACGAACTGGAAGTCCGCCCGGTCCGGGGCGTTCACCGACAGGCCCCGTGCCCGGGCCGACTCGCGCGCGTCCACGGCCATCAGTCCGACCAGGCGCGGTACGCGCACGTCGGGCGTCGGGATCCTGGGTGTCATACGCACGGACGTCACCCCCAAGCGATACCGGCAGAGTAGACCGGGAGCGGGCCCGCCGGAAGCTTCAGATGGCTTTCCGTGACAATTGACTACGCAGAGTGACGATTCGGGATCACAGGTCGAGGCGGTAGCAGTGCGCCGTCCGCGGGTCGGGCGGGAGCGTGAACGTCTCGGCGAGGCGCATGCCGAGCCGCCGGGTCACCGCTATGGAACGGGCGTTGCGGGAGTCCACCATCGCCACCACGCCCTTCAGGCCGGACGCCGTCACCCGCTCCAGGGTCTGCCGGGCCGCCGAGGTGACGTACCCCTTGCCCCAGTGCTCGCGGGCGAGCCGCCAGCCGATCTCGATCTCGCCCGTGGGACCCCACTCGCGCTCCCACGGCTGGGCGCCGGTGAAGCCGATGACCTGCCCCGACCCGTCGAGCACGCTCCACAGGCAGAAGCCGTGCTCGGCGTCGTGCCGGCGCTGGCGGGCGGTGAGCTCCTCGTACACCGACAGCTCCGCCGGGGCGCCGCCGTGGAACTCCATGACGTCCGGGTCGGCGAAGATCCGGTGCCAGGCGATGGCGTCCTCATGGGTGGGTACGCGCAGCCGTACAGCGGGGAGAGCTCGGTTCACGGGGCAGCCCTTCAGCCGGGTGATCAATCGTGCTGAATAGACTGCCCGTGTCCAGTGCCGGTCGGCACGCAGATTTCGAACTTGGGGAGATCCCGCCGTGACCGAGCCCCTCTCCGAAAACACCGCCGATGTGATCGTCGTCGGCGCGGGGCCAGCCGGCTCCACCACCGCCTACCATCTGGCCCGGTCCGGACTCGACGTGCTACTGCTGGAGAAGACCGAGTTCCCGCGCGAGAAGGTGTGCGGCGACGGCCTCACCCCGCGCGCCACCAAGCAGCTCGTCGCGATGGGCATCGACATCTCCGAGGAGGCCGGCTGGCTGCGCAACAAGGGCCTGCGCATCATCGGCGGCGGCGTCCGTCTCCAGCTGGACTGGCCGGATCTCGCCTCCTTCCCGGACTACGGGCTCGTCCGCAAGCGCGACGACTTCGACGAACAGCTCGCCCGGCAGGCCCAGAAGGCCGGCGCCCGGCTGTACGAGCGCTGCAACGTCGGGGCGCCGATCATCGACGACCGCACCGGCCGTATCACCGGCGTGAAGGCGAAGCTCGGCGAGGAGAAGCGGGAAGTCACCTTCCACGCCCCGCTGGTGGTGGCCGCCGACGGCAACTCCACCCGGCTGTCCCTGGCGATGGGCCTGCACCGCCGCGAGGACCGGCCGATGGGCGTCGCGGTCCGTACGTACTTCACCTCACCGCGCCACGACGACGACTACCTGGAGTCCTGGCTGGAGCTGTGGGACCGCCGAGGTGCCCAGGACCGGCTGCTGCCCGGCTACGGCTGGATCTTCGGCATGGGCGACGGGACGAGCAACGTCGGCCTCGGCGTGCTCAACACCTCCGACTCCTTCAAGGAGCTGGACTGGCGCGAGGTCCTCAAGGCGTGGTGCGCGTCCATGCCGGAGGACTGGGGCTACACCCCGGACAACATGACCGGCCCGATCCGTGGCGCAGCCCTCCCCATGGCGTTCAACCGCCAGCCGCACTACACGCGCGGGCTGCTGCTCGTCGGTGACGCGGGCGGTCTGGTGAACCCGTTCAACGGCGAGGGCATCGCCTACGCCATGGAGTCCGGGCAGCTCGCCGCCGACGTCATCGTCCAGGCCCACGCCCGCGCCACCCCGTCGCAGCGGGAGATCGCCCTCCAGCGCTACCCGCGCGTGCTGAAGGACACCTACGGCGGCTACTACACGCTCGGCCGGGCGTTCGTAAAGCTCATCGGCAACCCCAAGGTCATGCAGATCGCCGCCCAGCGCGGCCTGACCCACCCGATGCTGATGAGGTTCACCCTGAAGCTCCTCGCCAACCTCACCGACCCGACGGGCGGCGACGCGATGGACCGCATCATCAACGGCCTGAGCAAGGTGGCGCCGAAGGCGTGAGGGGTCTGACGGACCGTCGGGTCGTGATCATTGTGTGATCCGGGCACGGACAACTGTTCGACGGTGGTCGGGGTCGTACGGGACGTAACCAGTGAGGCACGTCCCGTACGACGAAAGAGCCTTCCATGACAGAGCAGGCACGACGGCGGCCCGGGCCGCTGAGAACCCTGGGACTGGTGGCCGCCGCGAGTCTGGTCGTGGCCGGTGCCGCCACGGGCACCGCCCGGGCGGCCGACGAGCCCCTTCCCGTGACCATCACCGGCGAGGACCGGGTCGACCTGTCGCTGGGGTCCGGCAACGGCGACCCCACGGAACCGCAGGTCGACCTGCGGCTGGACGTCCCGGGGGAGGAGCACGAGGGCGACGGCGACATCCCGGCCGTCCACAACGGCGAGTACACGATCCGTATCGACGCCACCGCCCTGGAGGGCGTCGCCTCGGTGGACCTCCCCTGCGAAGCCGACGGTCTCGTCGCCGTCTGCACGGGCTGGGAGCTGTACGCCGGGCAGCAGTACAACAGGCTCGGCGGCATCCGGCTCGACATCGACGACGACAGCGAGGCCGGGGACTTCGGCAGCATCGAGGTCACCGGTGCGGGCGAGGGCCTGGAGTTCACGCCGCTGACCGTCGATGTCCTCGTCGGCGGGCCCGAGTTCGTGAACCGCAAGCTCTCGCTGCCCGAGGACTACCGGGCGGGCGAGACCTACAAGGCGCCCCTGGGCCTGCGCAACGCCGGTGACATGCCCGCCGAGGGCGCGGTGCTGCGGTTCCACGGCTCGCGCGGCGTGTTCTTCCCCGACTCCTACGGCAACTGCGCCTACTCCGAGGTGACCACCGGCCCGCTGCTGTACCAGGGAACCGACGTCGTCTGCGTCTTCCCGGACAGCATCGCCGCCGGCGCGGCGTACACGACGGCCGAGCCGCTGAAGGTGAACACCGCGGACTTCGCGCTGCGCGACATCTTCACCTACTCCTTCACGGCCGTGGCCCCGGACGAGGCGGCCGGACTGCCGGCGGCGAAGGGCTACCGGCAGGGCAACGGAGCGGACCTGGAGCTGAAGCAGGTCTCCGACGCCGACCCCGCGGACTACGCGCGGTACGCGGAACTGGACCTGCCCACGACGAACACCTACGACCTCGAGCTGACCGGCGCCTCGCTGGACGCCGGGGCCGGCGAGACGGTGACCGCGGAGATCGGCTTCCGCAACAACGGGCCGGCCTGGATCAGCGCCCTGCGCTCCGGCGGCGAGTCCTTCTCCTTCACGGTGCAGGCCCCCGACGGCGCGACCGTCACCGAGGTCCCGCAGAAGTGCCGGGAGATCACCCTCCCCGACGGCGGCGGGAAGGGCTACCGCTGCTTCGTGAGCACCCCGCTGCTGGAGGACGCCGAGTTCACCTACCCGTTCGAACTGCGGGTCGACCGGGTCGTGGAGAACGCCAAGGGCAAGGTGGCGCTGCCGGAGTCGCACGACCCGGCCGAGTCGGACCTCGAGAACAACTCGGCCTGGATCGTCCTCAACGGGCCGGACGGACAGCCGGACGGCACGACGGGCCAGAACGGCGGCGGTACGCCGTCCGCCTCCCCTTCGCCCTCGTCGTCGTCCGGCCCCGGGCAGGGCGGCACCTCGGGCTCCGGTACCGGCGGCACGTCCGGTGACGGCGTCCAGGGCGGTCTGGCGTCCACCGGAGCCGGCGGGACCGTGCTGATCGGCGGGGCGGCGCTGCTGGCGCTGGGTCTCGGCGCGGGTGTGACCGTGCTGCTGCGCCGCCGGGCACGGCAGACGGGCGGGGCCGTCGCCTGAGCGGTGCGAAGCCGTGAGCGGCGTTGTGGGCGGCCGGAGTCGGGAAGGTGGGCTCCGGTCGCCCGCGTGTGTGCCGGGACGCGTGAGGGGGCACCGCGGGGCCGTAGGGCGGTGTGGCGGCGCACGGCGGCAGCGCCAACCGGTCCGAATCGGGGGACGATTCGGGCAATCGGGTGATCTTGGGTGGTGTGCGGGTACGGCGGAGGGCCGCTCCGCTCCTTCGAGCGGCAGCGGCCCTCCGGCCCGTAACGGGGCGCGGCTCAGAGCACGCGCACGGCACCCGACGCGGGGTAGCCGGACAGGTCCTGGATGACGACACCCTTGGAGGGGTTGGCCGCGTCCAGGTACTGGCCGTTGCCGATGTAGACACCCACGTGGTAGGCGGAACCCTTGCCGCCCCAGTACAGGATGTCGCCCACCTGGACGTTGGACAGCGGGATGTCGGTGCCGGCCATCGACTGGTCCTGCGAGACGCGCGGCAGGTCGACGCCGACCTGCTTGAACGCGGCCTGCACCAGGCTGGAGCAGTCCCAGGCGTTGGGGCCCGAGGCACCCATGACGTAGGCGTCGCCCACCTGCGCCCTGAGGAAGGCGATGACCGACGCGACGCTGCCGCTGGCCGGCGCGGAGGCGGTGGTGGACGCGGCCGTGGTGGTGAGGGTGGTGCGCTCGGCGTTGCGGGTGGCGCGCTCGGCGGCGGCCTTGCGGGCCTCCTCGGCGGCCTGCTTCTTCGCCTCGGCCTTCTTCTTGGCCACGGCGAGGTCCGCCTTGGCCTCCTTGGCGGCCTGCTCCGCGGCCGCGTCACGCTCGGCCTGCAGCTGGTAGTTCGCGGCCGCCTGCTGGGTGGCGTCCGCGGACTGGGCGGCCTGGACGGCCAGGTCGGCCGTCAGGGTGGGCAGTTCGAGGGTCTGCGTCACCGGCTCGGCCGCGTTGGCCGCACCGGACGCCCCGGCCACTGCCAGGGTGCTGAGAACACCACCGGCGACTCCGGCACGCATCGCCATCGTGGACGACGCGGTGCGGCGGGGTTTCCGGTGGCTGCGTATGTGAGCGGTGTGGGACATGGGAACAACCGGTACCAGGGGCTGCTTCATATCTTCAAGAAACGTGTGCTGCGCCACAGTTGTTCAATCGGGGCGTCAATTCCCGGGCGTGTCGCTCTTTATTGACGCCCTAACGGACATTGCGGGCGCCCGTGATCGGCCCGTGATCACGCGCTTTCATCGTTACGCCCGAATTGCCCCGCACTTACCATCGGTTGAAGTGGTTGGCCAATCCCTCCTCTCATGCGGCTCTCATGAATGTGACGGAGGTCACGGAACGCTTACCCGTGTCACGGCGTCGGCCGCGACGGCCGGCCGCTCCGGTCGACGGCCGGATTCGATCCCGGCCCGTGCGCACCGCCGGCGACCGCGGGCATCGGGTTGACGGCGCGGTGCGGGGACCGTCAGGAAGTCCTCAGGCCGCGGGGGGAGGGACCGTCAACCGTGCGCAGAAGGATCGGCGTGTCGATGACCGCTGACGAGGGATCCGGGAATGGCTACGTACTTGTACCGGCTGGGCGCACTGGGCGCACGGCGATGGCGCACCATGTGGGTCGGATGGCTGGTCGCGCTGTGCGCGGTGGCCGGGCTGGGCTTCTCGCTCGCCGGTGAGTTCGAGGACAGCGGCTCCATCCCCGGGTCGCCGGCGCAGACGGCGCTCACCAGGATGGACCGGCACTTCCCCGCGCCGGACCTGCAGTCCGCGCAGATCGTGTTCCGGGCCCCGCCCGGCCACAGGGTGACCGAGCCCGCGCTGCGGCGGGCCCTGGACTCCAGCCTCACGGCGATGGGTGACGTGAGCGGCGTACGGGAGGTGAGCGGCCCGGCCGAGGACGTCATGGTGTCGGAGGACGGACGTACCGCCGTCGCGGAGGTCACGTTCACGGCCGCCGCCGAGGAGGACGTGCCGGCCGGCACGCTGGACGCGGTGCGGACCGCGGGGGAGACGGCCGAGCGGGCGGGGATGAGGGCCGTCTTCGGCGGTGACGCCTACGCTCCCTCCACCGCGCCGTTCGGCCCGTCCGAGCTGGTGGGGCTGGGGGTCGCCCTGGTCATCCTGGTGATGACGTTCGGTTCGCTGATCGCCGCGGGGCTGCCGCTGCTGACCGCCGTCCTCGGTGTCGTGGGCACGATGGCCGCCATGACGGGCGCCGCCACGGTGTTCGGGGTGAGCGACAACGCGCCCACGCTCGCGATCATGCTGGGGCTCGCGGTCGGTATCGACTACGCCCTGTTCATCGTGTCCCGTCACCGCGGTCAACTGGCCGCCGGGATGCCGGTGGTGGAGTCCGTGGCACGGGCCAACGCCACCGCGGGCAGCGCGGTGGTCTTCGCCGGCGCCACCGTGGTCATCGCGCTCGCCGGACTGTCGGTGGCCGGGGTGCCGCTGCTCACCTCGATGGGGCTCGCGTCCGCCGGAGCCGTCGCCGTCGCCGTCGTACTCGCGCTGGGGATGCTTCCCGTCCTCCTCGGCATGGCCGGGCACAGGCTCACGCCCGGGCCCGGTGCGCGGACCGGGCGGTGGACCGTCCGGAAGGCGCGCGCCGGCCGGACGCCGCTGGGCGTGCGCTGGACCGAGGGTGTGCTGCGGCGTCCCGTGCGGATCCTGGTCGTCGGGACCGTCGCCGTCATCGCGCTCGCCCTCCCGGCCCTGCAGCTCCAGCTCGCCGTCACCGACGAGGGCGACAACCCCGCCACCACGTCCAGCCGCCAGGCCTACGACCTGATCGGCGACGCCTTCGGCCCCGGTGTGAACGGTCCGCTGGTGGTCCTCGTCGAGGACGACGACCCGGCGGCCGTCCGGTCCACCGCCGACGCGGTCGGCGACAGGCTGGGCCGGGTCGGGGGCATCGCGGACGTCGGCGACGCCGACATCGCCGAGGACGGCACGGCCGCACGCATCAGGATCATCCCCACCACCGGGCCGCGCACCGCCGAGACCAGTTCACTGGTGGCTCATCTGCGCACCGAGGTGGCGCCGCCGGCCGCGGACGGCGGCAGCCGTGTCGCCGTCACCGGCCACACCGCCGTCAGCATCGACGTCGCCGACAAGCTCAGCGGCGCGCTCGTGCCCTTCGCGGTCGTCGTGGTCGGTCTCTCCCTGTTGCTGCTGATGATCGCCTTCCGGTCCGTCGCCATCCCGGTCAAGGCCACCGTCGGGTTCCTGCTCTCCGTCGGCGCGGCGTTCGGCGCGACCGTCGCGGTGTTCCAGTGGGGGTGGCTGGCCGGCGTGCTGGGCGTCAGCAGTGAGGGACCGGTGGCGAGCTTCATGCCCATCATCGTCATGGCCGTCCTCTTCGGTCTGGCCATGGACTACGAGGTGTTCCTCGTCTCCGCCATGCGGGAGGACTACGTCCGCCACCGCGACGCCCGCGCCGCCGTCGTGGCCGGCGCGCGCGACGCCGCCCGTGTGGTCACCGCCGCCGCGCTCATCATGATCTCGGTGTTCGTCAGCTTCCTCTTCTCCCACGACGCCGACATCATGCCGATCGCCTTCGCCCTGGCTTTCGGCGTCCTCGTGGACGCCTTCCTGGTCCGGATGACCCTGGTCCCTGCGGTCATGGCCCTCCTCGGCGACAGGGCCTGGACGCTGCCCCGCGGGCTGGACCGTCTGCTGCCCCACCTCGACGTCGAGGGCGGCGACTTCGACACCCCCGACCGGCCCGCCCCCGAGATCCCGGTCAAGTTCCCTGCCTCGACCGGCAGTTGAGACACAGCACCACCAGCCACCCCGGGGCCGGGGGCACCGCACCCAGGTGCCCCCGGCCCCGGGGCGCTCCGCTTCCTCGCCGATCGGGCCGCGGGGGACTTCGTGAACGCGTGCACACGTCCACATCCCGCTCCGCGTCCCCCTGATGTGTGAACGGGCCTCTATCAAGAGATCGAGTCCCACACCAATTTGCATGCGCGGGAAGCCTCTTGATATGGAGACGAGCCCTCTGAGCTGCGCTGACCAGTCAAAATGTCACCATTGGTGATCACGTGGATGCTTGGCGTGTGAAGATCACCGCTCATCCGACTTCATGATCGTTCGTCAGGTGGTGGAGATCACAAAGCTTGTGCAATACCCCGTGTCGCAGATCACAGACTCGCGGGCATAGGATGCGGAGCGGTTGGGCTTGTGACCTGCTTCACATGTTCTCGATCTTCGCCGGGGCGGGCGTGGTTCGTGGGGCAGTTGAGGCGGGTGAGCCCCACTGCACAACGCCAGCAGTCAGTGCCGACTGAGAGGAGCGAGGAGCGGTGAACGCGTATGCGCCCATCCTCGTACTGGGAGCCCTCGGGGCAGGCTTTGCGATCTTCTCCGTGGTCATGGCCACGCTGATCGGTCCGAAGCGGTACAACCGCGCCAAGCTCGAGGCGTACGAGTGCGGTATCGAACCGACCCCCACGCCGGCCGGCGGCGGGCGCTTCCCGATCAAGTACTACCTGACGGCGATGCTCTTCATCATTTTCGATATCGAGATCGTCTTCCTCTACCCCTGGGCCGTCACCTTCGACGCCCTGGGGATTTTCGGGCTCGTGGAGATGCTGCTCTTCGTGCTCACCGTCTTCGTCGCGTACGCGTACGTATGGCGGCGCGGCGGCCTGGAATGGGACTGAGGGGCCTTAACTCATGGGACTCGAAGAAAAGCTGCCGAGCGGATTCCTGCTGACCACCGTCGAGCAGGCCGCGGGCTGGGTGCGCAAGTCGTCCGTCTTCCCGGCCACGTTCGGACTCGCCTGCTGTGCCATCGAGATGATGACCACCGGCGCCGGCCGCTACGACCTGGCGCGCTTCGGCATGGAGGTCTTCCGCGGCTCGCCGCGGCAGGCGGACCTCATGATCGTCGCGGGCCGGGTCAGCCAGAAGATGGCGCCGGTGCTGCGGCAGGTCTACGACCAGATGCCGAACCCCAAGTGGGTGATCTCCATGGGGGTCTGCGCCTCCTCGGGCGGCATGTTCAACAACTACGCGATCGTGCAGGGCGTCGACCATGTCGTCCCGGTCGACATCTATCTCCCCGGCTGCCCGCCCCGCCCCGAGATGCTGCTGGACGCGATTCTCAAGCTCCACGAGAAGATCCAGAACTCCAAGCTCGGCGTGAACGCCGAGGAGGCGGCCCGTGAGGCGGAGGAGGCGGCGCTCAAGGCCCTGCCCACGATCGAGATGAAGGGGCTGCTGCGATGAGCGACGCGAACGGCGCGGGCGGGTCGGACGGGGTGAACCCCGAGAAGGACCTCTCCGCCGAGAACCTCCCCGGCCAGCGCGGCCAGGGCGGCGAGGAGATCCGCGTCCAGCGCGGCATGTTCGGCGCCACCGAGGGCGGCGACACCTCCGGTTACGGCGGACTCGTCCGCTCCGTCCGCCTCCCCGGACCGGCGGCCCGCCCCTACGGCGGCCCACGCGGCGGAGGCGCATATGGATACTTCGACGAGGTCGCCGACGAACTGGAGGGCGCGCTGGAGGAGCAGGACCTGCTCCCGGAGAACGCCATCGAGAAGACGGTCGTCGACCGGGGCGAACTCACCTTCCACATCGAGCGCGAACACCTGGTCCGGGTCGCGAGGACCCTGCGCGACGACCCCGCCCTGCGCTTCGAGCTGTGCACCGGCGTCAGCGGCGTGCACTACCCGAACGACAAGGGCCGCGAACTGCACGCCGTCTACCACCTGCGCTCGATCACCCACAACCGGCTGATCCGCCTGGAAGTCAGCGCCCCCGACAGCGACCCGCACATCCCGTCGCTGTTCTCGGTCTATCCGACGAACGACTGGCACGAGCGCGAGACGTACGACTTCTACGGCATCGTCTTCGACGGCCACCCGGCGCTCACGCGGATCATGATGCCGGACGACTGGCCGGGCCATCCGCAGCGCAAGGACTATCCCCTCGGCGGCATCCCCGTCGAGTACAAGGGCGCCCAGATCCCGGCTCCGGACCAGCGGAGGTCGTACTCATGAGCACTTCGCACGCCTCCCCTCGGGAGACCACCGAGGGCACCGTCTACACGGTCACCGGCGGCGACTGGGACGAGGTCGTCCAGACCGCCGCCCGCGCCGACGACGAGCGCATCGTCGTCAACATGGGTCCCCAGCACCCCTCCACCCACGGAGTGCTCCGGCTGATCCTGGAGATCGACGGCGAGACGGTCACCGAGGCCCGCTGCGGCATCGGCTACCTGCACACCGGCATCGAGAAGAACCTCGAGTACCGCACGTGGACCCAGGGCACCACGTTCGTGACGCGCATGGACTACCTGACGTCGTTCTTCAACGAGACGGCGTACTGCCTGGGCGTCGAGAAGCTCCTCGGGATCGAGGACCAGATCCCGGACCGGGCCACCATCATCAGGGTCCTCCTGATGGAGCTGAACCGGCTCTCCTCCCACCTGGTGTGCATCGCCACCGGCGGCATGGAGCTCGGCGCCACCACGATCATGATCTACGGATTCCGTGATCGTGAACTCATTCTCGACATCTACGAGCTGATCACCGGCCTCCGGATGAACCACGCGTACATCCGGCCCGGCGGACTCGCCCAGGACCTGCCGCCCGGCGCGGTGGACCAGATCCGCGAGTTCGTGAAGAAGATGCGGAAGAACCTCCCGGAGTACGACAAGCTCGCCACCGGGAACCCCATCTTCAAGGCCCGTATGCAGGACGTCGGTTACCTCGACCTGGCCGGCTGCATGGCCCTCGGCGCCACCGGCCCGATCCTGCGCTCCACCGGCCTCCCGCACGACCTGCGCAAGGCCCAGCCGTACTGCGGATACGAGACCTACGACTTCGACATCCCGACCGCCGACACCTGCGACTCCTACGGCCGGTTCCTGATCCGGCTGGAGGAGATGCGCCAGTCGCTGCGCATCGTCGAGCAGTGCCTGGACCGGCTGCAGCCCGGACCGGTCATGGTCGCCGACAAGAAGATCGCCTGGCCCGCCCAGCTCGCCCTGGGACCGGACGGACTGGGCAACTCCCTCGACCACATCAAGAACATCATGGGCACCTCCATGGAAGCCCTGATCCACCACTTCAAGCTGGTCACCGAGGGATTCCGGGTCCCGCCCGGACAGGCGTACACGGCGGTCGAGTCGCCCAAGGGCGAACTCGGGGTGCATGTCGTCTCCGACGGCGGCACCCGCCCCTACCGGGTCCACTTCCGCGACCCGTCCTTCACCAACCTGCAGGCCATGGCGGCGATGTGCGAGGGCGGCCAGGTCGCCGACGTCATCGTCGCCGTCGCGTCCATCGACCCCGTGATGGGAGGCGTCGACCGGTGACCACCTCTTCTTCGGACCACGGCGTCAGCCTGGGCATGCCCGAACTGCCCGCGCCCGCCTACCCCGACGACGTACGGGCCCGGCTGGAGACCGACGCGCGCGAGGTCATCGCCCGCTACCCGGACTCCCGCTCCGCCCTTCTGCCGCTGCTGCACCTCGTGCAGTCCGAGGAGGGCCATGTCACGCGCACCGGGATGCGGTTCTGCGCGGAGATGCTGGACCTGACCACCGCGGAGGTGACCGCGGTCGCCACCTTCTACACCATGTACCGGCGCCGGCCGAGCGGTGACTACCAGGTCGGGGTGTGCACCAACACCCTGTGCGCCGTCATGGGCGGCGACGCGATCTTCGAGGAGCTCCAGGAGCACCTCGGCGTCGGCAACGGCGAGACCACCGGCGACGGCAAGGTCACCCTGGAGCACATCGAGTGCAACGCGGCCTGCGACTTCGCGCCCGTGGTGATGGTGAACTGGGAGTTCTTCGACAACCAGACCCCCGAGAGCGCCAAGCGCATGGTCGACGACCTGCGGGCCGGCCGCGAGGTCTCGCCCACGCGCGGGGCGCCGCTGTGCACCTTCAAGGAGACCGCCCGCATCCTGGCCGGCTTCCCCGACACACGCGAGGGAGCCGTCGCGGCCACCGGCAGCGCGGGGCCCGCCTCCCTGGTCGGCCTGAAGCTGGCCAAGGGCGAGGCCGCGCCCGCGCGTGTGGTGCACCCGCGCGGTGAGGCGCCCCGGGACACCCCGCCGCACGAGCCGTCGCCCACGGAGCACCTCAGCTCGCACGACGCGCCGCAGGACACATCGGCCTCCGACCCTTCCCACCCGTCGGGTCCCGCCGCCGAGGAGGGGGAGTGATGACCTTGGCACCCGAACTCAAGGACATGAGCCCGGAGAAGCTGCTCGCACCCGTGCTGTCCGCCTTCTGGGACGAGGACGAGTCCTGGACGCTGGACGTCTACCGGCGGCACGGGGGATACGAGGGGCTCCGCAAGGCGCTCGCCATGTCCCCGGACGACGTCATCGCGTACGTCAAGGAATCCGGACTGCGCGGACGCGGCGGCGCCGGATTCCCGACGGGCATGAAGTGGCAGTTCATTCCCCAGGGCGATGGAAAGCCCCATTACCTGGTGGTCAACGCCGACGAGTCGGAACCCGGGACGTGCAAGGACATTCCGCTCCTCTTCGCGAACCCGCACAGCCTCATCGAGGGCATCGTCATCGCGTGCCACGCCATCAGGTCGTCCCACGCGTTCATCTATCTGCGGGGTGAGGTCGTCCCCGTACTGCGGCGGCTGCACGAGGCGGTGCGCGAGGCCTACGCGGCCGGTCTCCTCGGCGAGAACGCCCTGGGCAGCGGACTCGACCTCCAGCTCACCGTGCACGCGGGCGCGGGCGCGTACATCTGCGGCGAGGAGACCGCACTGCTCGACTCGCTCGAAGGACGCCGGGGCCAACCGCGGCTCCGTCCCCCCTTTCCCGCCGTCGCGGGGCTCTACGCCTGCCCGACCGTGGTGAACAACGTCGAGTCGATCGCGTCGGTTCCCGCCATCATGAACCGGGGCAAGGACTGGTTCCGCTCGATGGGAAGCGAGAAGTCCGCGGGCTTCACGCTCTACTCCCTCAGCGGCCATGTCGCCACCCCCGGCCAGTACGAGGCGCCGCTCGGCATCACGCTGCGCCAGCTGCTGGAGATGAGCGGCGGAATGCGCCCGGGCCACCGGCTGAAGTTCTGGACCCCCGGCGGTTCCTCGACGCCGATGTTCACCGACGAGCACCTCGACGTCCCCCTCGACTACGAGGGTGTGGGCGCCGCGGGTTCCATGCTGGGCACCAAGGCCCTGCAGTGCTTCGACGAGACGACCTGCGTCGTGCGCGCCGTCACCCGCTGGACCGAGTTCTACGCCCACGAGTCCTGCGGCAAGTGCACCCCCTGCCGCGAGGGAACGTACTGGCTGGTCCAGCTGATGCGTGACATCGAGGCCGGCAAGGGACGGATGTCCGACCTCGACAAGCTCAACGACATCGCCGACAACATCAACGGCAAGGCCTTCTGCGCCCTCGGCGACGGTGCCGCCGCGCCGATCTTCTCCTCCCTGAAGTACTTCCGCGCGGAGTACGAGGAGCACATCACGGGCCGGGGCTGCCCCTTCGACCCGGCCAAGTCCACGGCCTGGGCCGACCGTACGGAGGTGCACGCATGACTGTGACCACCAACGCTCCCTCCGGCGGGGGAGAGGCGGCGGTCCCGCCGGAGGACCTCGTGTCGCTGACCATCGACGGCGCCGAGATCAGCGTGCCCAAGGGCACCCTGGTCATCCGGGCCGCCGAGCGGCTCGGCATCGAGATCCCCCGGTTCTGTGACCATCCGCTCCTCGACCCGGCCGGCGCGTGCCGGCAGTGCATCGTCGAGGTCGAGGGCCAGCGCAAGCCCATGGCGTCCTGCACCATCACCTGCACCGACGGGATGGTGGTGAAGACGCAGCTCTCCTCGCCGGTCGCGGAGAAGGCCCAGAAGGGTGTGATGGAGCTGCTGCTCATCAACCACCCGCTGGACTGCCCGGTCTGCGACAAGGGCGGCGAGTGCCCCCTGCAGAACCAGGCGATGTCGCACGGCCAGGCCGACTCCCGCTTCGACGGCAAGAAGCGCACCTACGAGAAGCCCGTCGCGATCTCCACCCAGGTGCTGCTCGACCGTGAGCGGTGCGTGCTGTGCGCCCGCTGCACCCGGTTCTCCAACCAGGTCGCGGGCGACCCGATGATCGAGCTGATCGAGCGGGGTGCGCTGCAGCAGGTCGGCACCGGCGAGGGCGACCCGTTCGAGTCGTACTTCTCCGGCAACACCATCCAGATCTGCCCGGTCGGCGCGCTCACCTCGGCGGCGTACCGGTTCCGCTCCCGTCCCTTCGACCTGATCTCCTCGCCGTCCGTGTGCGAGCACTGCTCCGGCGGCTGCGCCACCCGCACCGACCACCGGCGCGGCAAGGTCATGCGGCGGCTCGCCGCCGACGACCCCGAGGTCAACGAGGAGTGGATGTGCGACAAGGGACGCTTCGGCTTCCGGTACGCACAGCAGCGGGACCGCCTCACCACCCCGCTGGTGCGCAACCCGGAGGGTGAGCTGGAGCCCGCCTCCTGGCCGGACGCGCTGCAGATCGCGGCCCAGGGGCTGCTGGCCTCGCGGGGCCGCACCGGTGTGCTGACCGGCGGCCGGCTCACCGTCGAGGACGCCTACGCTTACAGCAAGTTCGCGCGGGTGGCGCTCGACACCAACGACATCGACTTCCGCGCGCGCGTGCACAGCGCCGAGGAGGCCGACTTCCTCGCCGCGCGGGTCGCCGGACGCGGCCGCGATCTCGACGGCACGGGTGTCACGTACACCGCCCTGGAGAAGGCGCCCGCGGTCCTGCTGGTCGGGTTCGAGTCGGAGGAGGAGGCGCCCGGCGTCTTCCTGCGGCTGCGCAAGGCCTGGCGGCGGCACGGGCAGAAGACGTTCGCCCTCGCGACACACGCCACGCGCGGGCTGGAGAAGGCCGGCGGCACCCTGCTGCCGGCGGCCCCCGGCACCGAGACCGAGTGGCTGGACGCGCTGGCGAGCGGCGTCGGCCTGGAGGGCGACGGGGCCAGGGCAGCCGCCGAGGCCCTGCGCGGCGACGGCGCGGTCATCGTCGTCGGCGAGCGGCTGGCCGCCGTACGGGGCGGTCTCACCGCCGCCGTCCGGTTCGCCGCCGCGACCGGCGCCCGGCTGGTGTGGATCCCGCGCCGGGCCGGTGAGCGGGGCGCCGTCGAGGCGGGCGCGCTGCCGGCGCTGCTGCCGGGCGGCCGCCCGTCGACCGACCCGCGCGCACGCGCGGAGGTCGCCGCCCTGTGGGGCGTGGCCGAACTGCCGCACCGCTATGGGCGCGACACCGGACAGATCGTCGAGGCGGCCGCGCGCGGTGAGCTGCAGGCGCTGCTGGTCGCGGGCGTGGAGGTCGCCGACCTGCCCGACCCGGCACGCGCGCGTGCCGCGCTCGCCGAGGCCGGGTTCGTGGTCTCCCTCGAACTGCGGCCCGGCGAGGTCACCGCACTGGCCGACGTGGTGCTGCCCGTCGCCGCGGTCCCCGAGAAGGCCGGCACCTTCCTCAACTGGGAAGGCAGGGTCCGCCTCTTCGAGGCGGCGCTCAAGCCCGACCAGATGACCCGGCGGCTTCCGCCCACCGACGCGCGTGTGCTGCAGATGCTGGCCGACGCCATGGACATCCATCTGGGGCTGCCGGATCTGCGCACCGTCCGCGCGGAGCTCGACCGGCTCGGCGCCTGGGACGGCCCCGCCGCGAGCGACCCGCTGGAGACCGCGAGCGCGCTGCCCCGGCCCGCCGCCGGGGAGGCCGTGCTCGCCGGACACCGGCTGCTGCTCGACGAGGGCCTCCTGCAGGTGGGCGACGAGGCGCTCGCCGGCACCCGGCACGCCGCCCGCGCGCGGGTGTCGGCGGCCACGGCCGCCGAGGCCGGCGTCAAGGACGGCGACCTGCTCGCGGTGACCGGCACCGCCGGGACGGTATCGCTGCCGCTGGCGGTCACCGAGATGCCCGACCGCGTGGTGTGGCTGCCGCTGAACTCCGTCGGCGGCGGCGTCGCCTCCGGCACCGGGGCCCTGCCCGGCTCCCTCGTCCGTATCGGCCCGGCGACGCTCGCCGACGAGGCCTCCGAGGAGGTGGAGGCATGAGCCCGTACCTCGCCGCCGAAGATCTCTCGATGTTCGGCACCGACCCCTGGTGGCTGGTAGTCCTCAAGGCGGTGTTCTGCTTCGCGTTCCTGATGGTGACCGTGCTGATCTCCATCGTCATGGAGCGCAAGGTCGTCGCCTGGATGCAGCTGCGCGTCGGCCCCAACCGGCACGGCCCCTGGGGCATGCTCCAGTCGCTCGCCGACGGCATCAAACTGATGCTCAAGGAAGATCTCGTCGTCAAGCGGGCCGACAAGGCGGTGTACATCCTCGCGCCGGTCGTCGCGGCCGTTCCGGCCTTCATGGCGATCGCGGTGATCCCCTTCGGGCCGGCCGGCAACGAGATCTCGATCTTCGGCCACCGCACCACGATGCAGCTCACCGACCTGCCGATCGCGGCCCTGTACATCCTCGCGGTCGCCTCGGTCGGCATCTACGGCATCGTCCTCGCGGGCTGGAGCTCCGGCTCCACCTATCCGCTGCTGGGGGGCCTGCGCTCCTGCGCGCAGATGATCTCGTACGAGATCGCCATGGGCGCCGCGTTCGCCTCCGTGTTCCTGTACTCGGGGTCGATGTCGACGTCGACGATCGTGGAACAGCAGACCGACCGCTGGTACATCCTGCTGCTGCCGGTGTCCTTCCTCATCTACATCGTGACGATGGTCGGCGAGACCAACCGCGCCCCCTTCGACATGCCGGAGTCCGAGGGCGACCTGGTCGGCGGCTTCAACACCGAGTACTCGTCCATCAAGTTCGCGATGTTCATGCTCGCCGAGTACATCAACATGGTGACCGTCTCGGCCGTCGCCGTGACGTTCTTCCTGGGCGGCTGGCGGGCCCCATGGCCCATCAGCACCTTCTGGGAGGGCGCGAACCACGGCTGGTGGCCGATGCTCTGGTTCACCGGGAAGCTCGTGAGCCTGCTGTTCGCCTTCGTCTGGCTGCGCGGCACGCTCCCGCGCGTGCGCTACGACCAGCTGATGAAGCTCGGCTGGAAGGTCCTCATCCCGGTGTCCCTGGTGTGGCTGATGCTCGTCGCCAGCGTGCGGGCACTGCGCAACGAGGGCTACGACTTCACCGACATCGCGCTCTACATCGGCGGTGCCGTCCTCGCCCTCCTGCTGTTGTCCTTCGTCGCGGACCTGTTCCGCGGCAAGGAGAAGGAGGCGGGACAGCCCGCCGAGGGCCCGCCCGCCTTCGACCCCATGGGCGGCGGATTCCCCGTACCGCCGCTGCCGGGACAGGAGGTGCCGCCGGTGCCGCGACGCCGTCCGCGCCGCGAGCGGGAACTGATTGTCAGTGGTGCACCCGATACTCAGAGTGACGGATCCGCGGGCGGGTCCACGGATGGAAAGGAGGCGTCCGATGGCTGAGGAACCCAAGGACACCAAGCCCGGTTTCCTGAACCCCGTGGCCGGCTTCGGCGTGACCTTCACGGCCATGTTCAAGAAGCGGCTGACCGAGCAGTACCCGGAGCAGCCGAAGACCACCGCTCCGCGTTTCCACGGACGGCACCAGCTCAACCGCCATCCGGACGGCCTGGAGAAGTGCGTCGGCTGCGAGCTGTGCGCCTGGGCCTGCCCCGCCGACGCGATCTACGTCGAGGGCGCGGACAACACGGACGAGGAGCGCTACTCGCCCGGCGAGCGGTACGGCCGCGTCTACCAGATCAACTACGCCCGCTGCATCCTGTGCGGTCTGTGCATCGAGGCGTGCCCCACACGGGCGCTGACGATGACCAACGAGTTCGAACTGGCGGACTCCAGCCGCGCCAACCTCATCTACACCAAGGAGCAGCTGCTCGCCGGTCTGGAGGAGGGCATGGTCGACTCCCCGCACGCCATGTACCCGGGCACCGACGAGCAGGACTACTACCGGGGCCTGGTGACCGAGGCCGCGCCCGGCACGGAGCAGCAGGAGGCCCACTCCAAGGGTGAGGTCGTGCAGGAGGCCGACTCGACCTTCGGGCCCGAGGAGCCGGTGTCGGAGAAGGTGGTCGGGCGATGACCGCGCAGCTCGCCGCCGCGGCGACCCTCTCCGCCGGCACCTCCACCGGAGAGGCCGTCCAGTTCTGGGTGCTCGGCACGGTCGCGGTGATCGGCGCCCTGTGCACCGTCTTCATGCGGCGGGCCGTGCACAGCGCGCTCTGCCTCGCCGGCACCATGATCATCCTGGCGGTGTTCTACCTGGCCAACGGCGCCTACTTCCTGGGTGTCGTGCAGATCGTCGTCTACACCGGCGCGATCATGATGCTGTTCCTCTTCGTGGTGATGCTGGTCGGCGTCACCGCGGCGGACTCCCTCAAGGAGACCATCAAGGGCCAGCGCTGGCTGGCCCTGCTGTGCGGGCTCGGCTTCGGCGCCCTGCTGGTCGGCGGGATCGGGAACGCCTCGCTCAGCGAGTTCAATGGCATCGGCGAGGCGAACGCGGGCGGCAATGTGGAGGGTCTCGCGACGCTTCTGTTCACCCGGTACGTGTTCGCCTTCGAGATCACCGGCGCCCTGCTCATCACGGCCGCCGTCGGTGCCATGGTGCTCACCCACCGCGAGCGCACCGAACGCGCCAGGACCCAGCGGGAACTGGCCGAGCAGCGCGTGCGTGAGGGCAGGCACCTGCCGCCGCTGCCGGCGCCCGGTGTGTACGCCCGGCACAACGCCGTGGACATCGCGGGCCTGCTGCCCGACGGCACCACGTCGGACCTCACCGTCAGCAAGACGCTGCGGGAGCGCGGCCAGATCCGTGATGTGTCGCACGAGGCGATCAACGACCTGCGGGCGATCGAGCGACGCGCCGAGGAGCGGCTGGAGCGCACCGCGATCGACGCGCCGACCTTCAAGCGGGCCGAGGAGGCGTCGAAGTGAACCCCGTGAACTATCTGTACCTGGCCGCGCTGCTGTTCACGATCGGCGCCACCGGCGTACTGATCAGGCGCAACGCGATCGTCCTGTTCATGTGCGTCGAGCTGATGCTCAACGCCTGCAATCTCGCGTTCGTCGCCTTCTCCCGGATGCACGGCAACCTCGACGGGCAGGTCATCGCGTTCTTCACGATGGTCGTCGCCGCCGCGGAGGTCGTGGTCGGGCTGGCGATCATCGTGTCCCTGTTCCGTTCCCGCCACTCGGCCTCGGTCGACGACGCCAGCCTGATGAAGCTGTGAGGGGCTGCTGAATCGTGGAGAACCTGATTGCGCTGCTGGTGGCGGCGCCCCTGCTCGGAGCGGTGGTCCTGCTGTGCGGCGGACGCCGGCTGGATGCCGTGGGCCACTGGATCGGTACGCTGCTCGCGGCCGTCTCCTTCGGGCTCGGCCTGGTGCTGTTCACCGATCTGCTCGGCAAGGGCGCCGAGGAACGCACGGTCACGCAGCATTTGTTCAGCTGGATCCCGGTGGAGGGATTCCAGGCGGACGTCGCCTTCCGGCTCGACCAGCTGTCGATGACGTTCGTCCTGCTGATCACCGGAGTCGGCTCGCTGATCCACCTGTACTCCATCGGGTACATGGAGCACGACGAGCGGCGCCGCCGCTTCTTCGGCTATCTGAACCTGTTCCTCGCGGCGATGCTGATCCTCGTCCTCGCCGACAACTACCTGCTGCTGTACGTCGGCTGGGAGGGCGTCGGTCTCGCCTCCTACCTGCTGATCGGCTTCTGGCAGCACAAGCCCAGCGCGGCCACGGCCGCGAAGAAGGCCTTCCTGGTCAACCGGGTCGGCGACATGGGCCTGTCCATCGCGATCATGCTGATGTTCCTGTGGTTCGGCACCTTCGCCTTCGGGCCGGTGCTCGGCGGCCACGGGGAGGCCGGACTCGCGGGCCAGGCCGGTGAGGGCAAGCTCACCGCGATCGCGCTGATGCTGCTGCTCGCCGCGTGCGGCAAGTCCGCCCAGGTGCCGCTGCAGTCCTGGCTCGGGGACGCGATGGAGGGCCCGACCCCCGTCTCGGCCCTGATCCACGCGGCGACCATGGTGACGGCGGGCGTGTACCTGATCGTCCGCTCCGCGGCCGTCTTCAACGGCGCCCCGGACGCGCAACTGGTCGTCACCATCGTCGGCGCGGTCACGCTGCTGTTCGGTGCGATCGTCGGTTGCGCGAAGGACGACATCAAGAAGGCGCTGGCCGGCTCGACCATGTCGCAGATCGGCTACATGGTCCTCGCCGCCGGCCTCGGCCCCATCGGCTATGTCTTCGCGATCATGCACCTGGTGACGCACGGCTTCTTCAAGGCCGGGCTGTTCCTGGGCGCCGGTTCGGTGATGCACGGCATGAACGACGAGGTCGACATGCGCCGTTACGGCGGCCTGAGGAAGTACATGCCGGTCACCTTCGTCACCTTCGGCCTCGGTTACCTCGCCATCATCGGCTTCCCGGGCCTGTCCGGCTTCTTCTCCAAGGACAAGATCATCGAGTCGGCGTTCGCCAAGGGCGGCACCGAGGGCTGGATCCTCGGCGCCTGCGCCCTGCTGGGCGCGGCCATCACCGCGTACTACATGACACGCGTGATGCTGATGACGTTCTTCGGCGAGGAACGCTGGCGCGACGCCCCGACGCCGTCCCCGGCCGCGCCGGACGTGGAGCCCGCCGCCGAGACACGCGGCGCCTACGAGCCGCCGCACCCGCACGAGTCGCCGAAGAGCATGACGATCCCGATGATCGTGCTCGCCTTCGGGTCGGTCTTCGCCGGCGGGATCTTCAGCATCGGCGACCGCTTCGTGCACTGGCTGGAGCCCATCACCGGTCACGACCACGGGGACGCGCCGATCAGCGCGACCACGGTGACCGCCTCCACGGTGGCCGTGATGGTCATCGGCGTGGCGATCGCCTGGGCCCAGTACGGGCGCCGTCCGGTGCCCGCCGTCGCCCCGCGCGGGTCGCTGCTCACCCGGGCCGCCCGGCGCGATCTGCTCCAGGACGACTTCAACCATGTGGTCCTGGTCCGTGGCGGTGAGCACCTCACCCGCTCGCTGGTGTACGTCGACCACACCCTGGTCGACGGGGTCGTCAACGGCACGGCGGCCTCCATGGGCGGCCTGTCCGGGCGGATGCGCAGGCTGCAGAACGGCTTCGCGCGGTCCTACGCGGTCTCGATGTTCGGGGGCGCGGCGGTTCTGGTCGCCGCGACCCTGCTGATGAGGGCGGTCTGATACCGATGTCCTTTCCTCTGCTGACAGCGACGGCGGTGCTCCCGGCCATCGGGGCGATCGCCACGGCCGCGGTACCGGCCGCGAAGCGCACGGCCGCCAAGTGGCTGGCCCTGCTGTTCTCGCTCGCCACGCTCGTGCTGGCGATCGTCGTCCTGGTCCGGTTCGACCCGGACGGCGACCGCTACCAGCTCACCGAGTCCCATGCCTGGATCGCGGACTTCGGCGTGCGCTACGAGCTGGGTGTGGACGGCATCGCGGTGGCGCTGATCGCGCTGACCGCCCTGCTGATCCCGTTCATCGTCCTCGCGGGCTGGCACGACGCCGACCCGCTGGAGACGGGGAACAAGAGGTGGCGGCCGACGCAGGGCTTCTTCGCCCTGATCCTGGCCGTCGAGGCGATGGTGATCATCTCCTTCGAGGCCACCGACGTCTTCCTCTTCTACATCTTCTTCGAAGCCATGCTGATCCCGCTGTACTTCCTGATCGGCGGCTTCGGGGACCGTGCCCACGAGCACGGCGAGGAGACGGCGGCGACCCAGCGGTCGTACGCGGCGGTGAAGTTCCTCCTCTACAACCTGGCCGGCGGTCTGATCATGCTGGCCGCCGTGATCGGCCTGTACGTCGTCGCCGGGAACTTCTCGCTCCCGGAGATCGCCGAGGCCCGCGCCAACGGCTCGCTGGACATGGCGACGAACACCGAGCGCTGGCTGTTCCTCGGCTTCTTCCTCGCCTTCGCGGTGAAGGCGCCGCTGTGGCCGCTGCACACCTGGCTGCCCAACGCCATGCAGGAGTCCACCGCCCCGGTGGCCGTGCTCATCACGGCGGTCGTCGACAAGGTGGGCACCTTCGCGATGCTCCGCTTCTGCCTCGGACTGTTCCCGGAGGCCAGCAAGTGGGCGACGCCCGCCGTCCTCGTCCTGGCGGTCATCAGCATCATCTACGGCGCCCTGCTCGCGGTCGGCCAGCGCGACATCAAGCGGCTGATCGCGTACGCGTCGATCTCGCACTTCGGCTTCATCATCATGGGCATCTTCGCGATGACCAGCCAGGGCCAGTCCGGAGCGACGCTCTACATGGTCAACCACGGCATCTCGACCGCCGTGCTGATGCTGATCGCCGGATTCCTGATCTCGCGGCGCGGCTCGCGGCTCATCGCCGACTTCGGCGGTGTGCAGAAGGTGGCCCCGGTGCTCGCCGGCACGTTCCTGATCGGCGGACTCGCGACCCTCTCACTGCCGGGGCTCGCGCCCTTCGTCAGTGAGTTCCTGGTCCTGGTCGGCACGTTCACGCGCTATCCGGTGATCGGCATCATCGCCACCTTCGGCATCGTCCTCGCCGCGCTCTACACCCTCGTCCTCTACCAGCGGACGATGACCGGTCCGGTGAGACCCGAGGTCTCCGCGATGCCCGATCTGCGGGTGCGGGAGATCGCCGTGGTGGCGCCGCTGGTCGTGCTGCTGGTCTTCCTCGGCGTCTATCCGAAGCCCCTCACGGACGTCGTGAACCCGGCGGTGAAGCACACCATGTCCGACGTACAGAAGCAGGACCCCCGGCCCGAGGTGGAGGCGGCCAAGTGAGCGCAACAGCCGTCCACAGCCTGTGGACAACGGCGGCCGACCCGATCTCCAAGATCGACGCGCCGAAGATCGAATACGGGCAGCTCGCGCCCACCCTGATCATCGTCGGAGCGGCGCTCGTCGGGGTGCTGGTCGAGGCGTTCGTCCCGCGCAGGTCGCGCTACCACGCGCAGATGTGCGTCGCCGTGGTCGCCCTGGCCGCCGCGTTCGCCGCGGTCGTGGCGCTCGCCGCCGACGGCTACGGCACGACGAAGGCGGGCATCGCGGCGATGGGCGCCATCGCCGTCGACGGGCCGGCCCTGTTCCTCCAGGGCACGATCCTGCTGACGGCACTGGTCGCCCTGTTCACCTTCGGCGAGCGCAGGCTCGACCCGGAGGCGCACGGCAACCGGGTCGACTCGTTCGCCGCGCAGGCCGCGGCCGTACCGGGCAGCGAGGGCGAGAAGCAGGCGGTCAGGGCCGGGTTCACCACCACCGAGGTGTTCCCGCTGCTGCTCTTCGCCGTCGCCGGCATGCTGGTCTTCCCGGCGGCCAACGACCTGCTGACGCTGTTCGTGGCGCTCGAGGTCCTCTCGCTCCCGCTGTACCTGATGTGCGCGCTGGCCCGCCGCAAGCGGCTGATGTCGCAGGAGGCCGCGGTCAAGTACTTCCTGCTCGGCGCGTTCGCCTCCGCGTTCACGCTGTTCGGCATCGCCCTGCTGTACGGCTACTCGGGCTCGATGTCGTACGCCACGATCGCGCAGGTCGTCGACGGCACGGTCCAGGACGTCAGCCCGGCGCTCGCCGGCACCATGGGCAACGACGCGCTGCTGCTGATCGGCACCGCGCTGCTGGTCATGGGCCTGCTGTTCAAGGTCGGCGCCGTCCCCTTCCACATGTGGACGCCCGATGTGTACCAGGGCGCCCCGACACCGGTGACCGGTTTCATGGCGTCGGCGACCAAGGTGGCCGCGTTCGGCGCGCTGCTGCGGATCCTCTACGTCGTGCTGCCGGGCCTGCGCTGGGACTGGCGGCCGGTCATGTGGGCCGTCACCATCGTCACCATGCTGGCCGGTGCGATCGTGGCGATCACCCAGACCGACATCAAACGGCTGCTGGCGTACTCGTCGATCGCGCACGCGGGCTTCATCCTCGCGGGTGTCATCGCGACCACGCCGTCCGGCATCTCGTCCGTCCTGTTCTATCTGGCGGCGTACTCGTTCGTGACGATCGGCGCCTTCGCGGTGGTCACGCTGGTGCGGGACGCCGGCGGTGAGGCGACGCACCTGTCGAAGTGGGCGGGACTCGGCCGGCGCTCCCCGCTGGTGGCGGCGGTGTTCGCGGTGTTCCTGCTGGCCTTCGCGGGCATTCCGCTGACCTCCGGCTTCGCCGGGAAGTTCGCCGTGTTCAAGGCGGCGGCGGAGGGCGGGGCCGCCCCGCTGGTCGTGGTCGGTGTGATCTCGTCGGCCATCGCGGCGTTCTTCTACATCCGCGTGATCGTCCTGATGTTCTTCAGCGAGCCGCGCCCCGAGGGCCCGACCGTCGCGGTGCCGTCACCGCTGACGATGACGGCGATCGCGGTGGGCGTGGCGGTCACGGTGGTGCTGGGCGTGGCGCCCCAGTACTTCCTGGAGCTGGCGGGGGACGCGGGAGTGTTCGTGCGCTGATCACTCGGTTCGGTACGCCGACGGCGGCCCGGCACCCTTCGGGGGGCCGGGCCGCCGTTGTCGTACGGATGGGCCTGTGGACAACTCCGGGGGCTGTCGGTGCGGACCCCTATCGTGGAGGCAGTGGTCGAGGGACGGCTTTCGGGGGGCACCGGTGATGGGCGGTAGTGGCGGAATGGCAGTGACGGAGAGTGAGGCGCTGGCCGCGCTGCACCGCGTGTTCGGGTACGAGGCCTTCCGCGGTGAGCAGGAAGCGGTCATCGAGCATGTGGTCACG
Organism: Streptomyces sp. NPDC048584; assembly: GCF_043199595.1. Lineage (NCBI taxonomy): Bacteria > Bacillati > Actinomycetota > Actinomycetes > Kitasatosporales > Streptomycetaceae > Streptomyces > Streptomyces sp. NPDC048584. The sequence goes on along the minus strand of NZ_JBICWF010000017.1, from coordinate 18,565 downwards.
GGCGGCGACGCCGTGGTGCTCATGCCGACCGGTGGCGGAAAGTCGCTGTGCTACCAGATTCCGGCCCTGGTCAGGCCGGGGACGGGAGTGGTCGTCTCCCCGCTGATCGCGCTGATGCAGGACCAGGTGGACGCGCTGCGGGCGCTGGGCGTGCGGGCCGGGTTCATGAACTCCACGCAGGACTTCGACGAGCGGCGGACCGTCGAGGCGGAGTTCCTCGCCGGCGAGCTGGACCTGCTGTATCTCGCGCCGGAGCGGCTGCGTCTCGACAGCGCCCAGGACCTGCTGTCACGCGGCAAGATCTCCGTCTTCGCGATCGACGAGGCGCACTGCGTGTCCCAGTGGGGGCACGACTTCCGGCCGGACTACCTCATGCTGTCGGTGCTGGGCGAGCGCTGGCCGGACGTACCGCGTATCGCGCTGACGGCTACGGCGACGCACGCCACGCACCGGGAGATCACCGAGCGCCTCGGCATGCCGGACGCCCGGCACTTCGTGGCGAGCTTCGACCGGCCCAACATCCAGTACCGGATCGTGCCCAAGGCGGACCCCAGGAACCAGCTGCTGAGCTTCCTGCGCGGGGAGCACGCCGGGGACGCGGGCATCGTCTACTGCCTGTCGCGCAACTCGGTGGAGAAGACCGCCGAGTTCCTCTCCCGCAACGGTGTCGAGGCGGTGCCGTACCACGCGGGCTTGGACGCGAGGACGCGCGCCGCGCACCAGTCGCGGTTCCTGCGGGAGGAGGGGCTGGTCGTGGTGGCGACCATCGCGTTCGGCATGGGTATCGACAAGCCCGACGTCCGCTTCGTCGCCCACCTCGATCTGCCCAAGTCGGTCGAGGGCTACTACCAGGAGACGGGGCGTGCGGGCCGTGACGGGCTGCCGTCCACGGCGTGGATGGCTTACGGGCTGAACGACGTCATACAGCAGCGCAAGCTGATCCAGTCGGGGGAGGGCGACGAGGCGTTCCGCCGGAGGGCCAACCAGCACCTCGACGCGATGCTCGGCCTGTGCGAGACCGTGCGGTGCCGGCGGGGCCAGCTTCTCGCCTACTTCGGCCAGGACCCGGACCCGACGGGCTGCGGCAACTGCGACACCTGCCTCACCCCGCCGGAGAGCTGGGACGGCACCGTCGCGGCGCAGAAGGTGCTGTCCACGGTGGTGCGGCTGCAGCGGGAGCGCGGGCAGAAGTTCGGCGCGGTGCAGATCGTCGACATCCTGCTGGGGCGGCGTACGGCCAAGGTCATCCAGTTCGACCACGACCAGCTGTCGGTGTTCGGCATCGGTGAGGAGCTGAGCGAGGCCGAGTGGCGGGGCGTCGTACGGCAGTTGCTGGCGCAGGGGCTGCTTGCCGTGGAGGGGGAGTACGGCACGCTGGTGCTGACCGAGGAGAGCGGGGCGGTGCTGCGGCGGGAGCGGGAGGTGCCGTTGCGGAAGGAGCCGCAGAAGGCGGTGACCTCGCGGTCGGGTTCGGGGCGTAAGGGCAAGGCCGCTGCTGCGGAGCTGCCCGAGTCGCTTCAGCCCGCGTTCGAGGCGCTGCGCGCCTGGCGGGCGGAGCAGGCCCGCGAGCAGGGCGTCCCTGCGTACGTCATCTTCCACGACGCGACGCTGCGGGAGATCGCCACGGTGTGGCCCACGTCGGTGGCCGAGCTCGGCGGGATCAGCGGGGTGGGGGAGAAGAAGCTGGCGACGTACGGGGAGGGCGTGGTGGGTGTGCTGGCCGGACTGACGGCGCCGGGGGACGCGGGCGCCGACGACTGGCCGGAGGAGGAACCCCAGCCCGACGACTGGGAGTAGACACCCCCACGCCTCGGCGCGCCCGCGCCCTGGCGCCTCGGCGTGCCCGCACCCCGGCGCCTCGGCGTGCCCGCACCCCGGCGCCTCGGCGTGCCCGCACCCCGGCGCCTCGGCGTGCCCGCACCCCGGCGCCTTGGCGTGCCCGCGTGCCCGCACCCAGGCGCCTCCGCGCCTCGGCGCGCCCGCGCCTCCGTTCCCCGCGCGCCTGCCGCCCATTCGCGCTCCCGTCACCCCCGCGCCTCCGCGCCCCGCGTTCCCGCGGCTCCGGGCAGCCTCCGCCGATCCGCGGGCAGGCGTGCCGCAGGGCGGCACGGGTGGGCGCGACGGCACCCCGCCTGCGCCGGGCCGCGCTCCGTCCCCCTGCTCAGCCGTCACCCCGGGTGGTTGCTGGGCGGGGGTGGGTGTGCGCTGGCCCCGCTGGAGGGGGTGCCGCTGCGCCCACCCGTGCCGCCCCAGCGGCACGACTGCCCGCAGCTACGCGGCAGGGCCGCCCGCAGCTACGCGGCAGAGGCGCGTGCGGCTACGCGGCAGAGGCGCGTGCGGCTATGTGGGAGGGGCGCGTGCGGCTACGCGGCTCAGCCGCGTGCGGCTACGTGGCAGCGGGGTGGCTGCCTGTGGGGGCTACGGCAGCGCTGTCAGGGCCGGCGCGAAAGTGATCAGCAAGGGGACCAGGGGGACCAGGGCCGCCGCTGCCGTCGTCAGGGCGCGGTGGTGACGGGTGAGACGAGGCGGAGGTGCGAGGAGGCGGTCGACGCGTTCGCCGAGGAGTCGGTGGCTGGAGGCGCAGGAGAGGACGCCCCGGTGCTGGTTGAGCTCGATCAGGGCCAGGGCCGTGGTCAGGTGGCCGCAGCGCCGGGAGGCCGTGTCGTCGGCGGACATCTCGACCAGGCGGTGGGTCTGGTCGCAGAAGTGCGCGAACAGGGGGATGCGCGGGAAGCCGGTGGCCAGCGCGGTGGAGAGGTGGAGCAGCCAGTCGTGTCGGGCGCGGGCGTGGCCGCGCTCATGGGTGAGGACGGCGTCCAGTTGGTGGTCGGTGAGGCGCTGCAGGGCGCCGGTGGTGACGATCAGCTGGGGCGGGCTGCCCGGCATCCACCAGGCGTCGGGGTACTCGTCCTCCAGCACCAGCAGGGGACCGCGGGCCTCGGGCAGGCCGGCCGGCAGGTCCGGGGCGCGTTCGCGCAGCTGCTCCCGGGCGCGGGTGCGCCGACGGCGGGCCTCGGCCAGTTCACGCCCGAGCATGGCGGTCGTCCACGCGGCGCCGCAGGCGAGCAGCAGGGTGAGGGCCACGGTCCAGGGCGAGGCGGCGGACAGGTTGTACGCGGCGGTGACGGCGGGCGGGGCCGGGGCGAAGAGCTGGGCGCGGACGGTGCCGAAGACCGCGGCGGCACCCAGGGCGAGAGCGGTGACACAGCACAGCAGGACGGTGGCGACCAGGCACTGCCACACCCACAGCGCGACCACCGGCTCCCGTTCCGGCCATTTGGCCCGGGTCAGCGTCCGGGGGACGGGCACGGCGGCCGTCACGGCGACAACGCTCAGCAGGAGCAGGCAGACGGTCATGCCACGGGCTCCGGATCCTGTCGGAAGAGGGCGGCTTCGGGGCGTGCGACGGTGCGGGGGCGTACAGAGGGAGCGCGGTACGGACGCGCACACCGCCCCACTCCGATTATGACGGCGCGGGGCGGTGCGGGTCAGGGGTCGGCGAGGATCCGTGAGGGCCTGACGGGTCACACCGCGGGGACCACCCGTCCCGTGACCTCACCGAGGCCCACGCGGACGCCGTCCGGTCCGGGCGCCCAGGCCGACAGCGTCACCACGTCACCGTCCTCCAGGAACGTCCGCTTGCCGTCGGGGAGTTCGAGGGCGTCACGGCCGTTCCAGGTCAGTTCGAGCAGCGAGCCGCGCTCCCGTTCGGCGGGGCCGCTCACCGTGCCGGAGCCGTACAGGTCGCCGGTGCGCAGCGAGGCGCCGTTGACGGTCATGTGGGCGAGCTGCTGCGCGGCCGTCCAGTACATGGTGGAGAAGGGCGGCTCGGAGACGGTGTGGCCGTTGACCGTGACGGTGATCCGCAGGTCGTAGCCGCCGGGCTCCTCGTCCGTGTCGTCCAGGTAGGGCAGCAGTTCGTGGGTGCGCTCGGGCGGCGCGACACGGGCGGCGTCCAGGGCGTCCAGCGGGGTGATCCAGGCCGACACCGAGGTGGTGAAGGACTTGCCGAGGAACGGGCCGAGGGGCACGTACTCCCAGGCCTGGACGTCGCGCGCGGACCAGTCGTTGAGGAGGCAGAGGCCGAAGACGTGGTCGCGGAAGTCGGCGAGCGGCACCGGCCGGCCCAGTCGTGACGGGGCGCCGACCACGAAGCCGACCTCGGCCTCGATGTCCAGCCGGACGGACGGCCCGAACACCGGTGCGGCGTCCGTGGGCGCCTTGCGCTGGCCCGAGGGGCGTACGACATCGGTGCCGGACACCACGACGGTGCCGGCGCGGCCGTGGTAACCGATCGGGAGATGCTTCCAGTTGGGGGTCAGGGAGTCGGCGGCGTCGGGGCGGAAGATCTGGCCGACGTTCCGGGCGTGGTTCTCCGAGGCGTAGAAGTCGACGTAGTCCGCGACCTCGAAGGGGAGGTGCAGGGTCACCTCGGACAGCGGGTGGAACAGGGGTTCGACGGTCTCCCGGTGCGCCGGTACGGTCACCCACGCCGTGAGCGCCCGCCGCACGTCCGACCAGGCCGTGCGGCCCGCCGCCAGCAGTGGGTCGAGGCTCGGACGGGCGAGCAGGGAGGCGTACGGCGAGCCCAGGGCGTGTGCCGCGGCGCCGGCGTCGAGGACGTGGTCGCCGAGCCGGACGCCCACGGTCCGCTCCGACGAACCGGGGGGCGAGAACACGCCGTACGGCAGGTTGTGCGGGCCGAAGGGATCGCCCTCGGGTACATCGAAGGGGGGCATCGGGTGCTGCCTCGCTTTCGTGTGCGCAGGTGCTCCACGTGTCTGTGGCCGTGCCACACGTTACGGGTGCGACGGCGGTCTTGGGCAGAGCCGGCGTGGTGGCGCACCCGCACTTCCTCCTGGACCGTCACGCTGTTCGCCGGGCGTCCCGGCTGCGAACGGGAGGCGCTCCGGGCGGACACACCGGCGTCGATCGTCCGACCGCGTCGTCGCAGGGACAGACAGCGGACCATGTTCGAGGCAATCGGGGAAAGAGGCCCGAAACGTTCCTCGACCGGCATCGAGAGAAGGGGAATCGCACCGAAGCGAGCGGATACGGGCACGGTGAATCGGACGGTCGTGTTGTCCGTATTCTCTGATCATGGCCGCACCCACCGCATATTCACTCATCGCCACCGACCTGGACGGGACGCTGCTGCGCGGCGACGACACCCTCTCCGACCGGTCCCTCGCCGCGCTCGCGCGGGCGGGCCGGGCGGGTGCGCGGCACCTCGTGGTGACGGGGCGGCCGGCCCCCAGAGTGCGGGCGCTCCTGGACGACCTCGGCTCCACGGGGCTCGCGGTGTGCGGCCAGGGCGCGCAGGTGTACGACGCCGCAGCGGACCGGCTGCTGTGGTCGGTCACGCTGGACCGGGAACTGGCGGAGACCGCCCTCGGCAAGATCGAGGCCGAGGTGGGGGAGGTGTACGCCGCGGTCGACCAGGACGGGGTCGACGGGCTGACGCTGATCGAGCCCGGCTATCTGATGCCGCACCCGACCCTGCCCGCGGTGCGGGTCGAGCGGCGCCGGGAGCTGTGGGACCGGCCGATCAGCAAGGTGCTGCTGCGCCATCCGGAGCTGTCGGACGACGAACTGGCGGCGGCGGCCCGGGCGGTGGTGGGCTCACTGGCCACGGTCACCATGTCCGGCCCCGGCACGGTGGAGCTCCAGCCGTGCGGGGTGACCAAGGCGACCGGGCTCGCGCTGGCCGCCGGGGAACTGGGGGTGGGCCCGGAGCGGACCATCGCCTTCGGCGACATGCCGAACGACATCCCCATGTTCGACTGGGCGGCCCATGGTGTCGCCATGGCCGACGCGCATCCCGAACTGAAGGCGGTCGCGGACGAGATCACCACGTCGAACGAGGACGACGGCGTGGCCGTCGTCCTCGAGCGACTGTTCGGCGGCGCGGGGGTGCTCGCCCGTCAGCGGGTGGCTCAGTACGCGCCGAAGACGTTGTCGATGGAGCCGTAGCGGTCGGCCGCGTAGTTGCAGGCCGCCGTGATGTTCGCGACCGGGTCGTACGGGTCGAAGGCGGTGCCGGCCACGTGGTAGGCCGCGAAGGTCGGGTCGATGACCTGCAGCAGACCCTTCGACGGGGTGCCGGCGGCGGCGTTGGAGTCCCAGTTGTTGATGGCGAACGGGTTGCCGGAGGACTCGCGCATGATGTTGCGGTGGATGCTCTCGTAGCTGCCCGGGATGCCGTTCTGCGCCATGACCGACAGCGACTCGCGGATCCAGCCGTCGAGGTTGTCCGGGTAGGCCGTGGCGGAGGCGGCGGTCGTGGTCGTTCCGGTGGTGGCCGCGGAGGCGGCGGTGGCACCGAACAGCGGCAGGGCGACCACGGCGACGCCGGTGCCGGCGACGGCGAGGGAGCGGACGAGACGCCGGTGACGAGCGGAAGCGGGCATGACTGGGTTCCTCTCCTACGCCTGCGAGGTGAGCTGTCGGGTTCGGGCGGGAGAGTGCCCGGCCGTGCCCCTGCGGGCATGGCTTCACCCCTAGCCGTTCCGGCACATGACCGGCCCGGCGACTTACCTGGGTCCCCCACTCCTGCCGTCTGGGATGTCGTTGGGTGTGATGCGGGCGGCGGCAGGATCAGGCGTCCACCCGGCAGGCCCGGAACGTATGCGAGAGCACATGTCGGGAACAAGTGCGGATCTCATGGATGAGGTCGTTTGATCTTGCGATGGGGTTTTTGGGATGCTTGATCCTTTGCGAGTGCCAAGGGTCAACTCGGTTGCGGGGGCGGGGGAAACGGGTGTCGCGGACCGTGGCGGGGGTACGGGTTCGCGCGTGAGCCACTTCACTGTGCCTCACCTGTGAGCGCATTACTCGCCAAAGGGAATTCGCTCTGTATGTGCGGCAAATCGGACGCGAGGGCGGGCAGGATGGTCCGCGTGACGGAAGGCGGGTCGCGGGCCGGGTCGAGAGTCGGGTCGAGGAGTGGATCGGTACATACGGGAATGTCGGGGAATGCCCCTTGTGATCACCTGATCAAAAACACTCCGCTCCTGATCCCCTGTCGCCCTGCCCGTAACGTCGGGCGCTGGCGGTGATCGAAACATGACCGGATACGCTGACTTGAGTGAGGGCAGCGACCTATCGACATTCCGTATAACCGCCAGTGGACACCAGCAGACAGGAGACCCCTCGTGACCGTCGTCGGGCCGTTCGGGCTGAGCGTGCGGGACCAGGCTCTGGAAGCCGATGTCCAGGCCGGGATGACGGCTGTCGAGGAGGGGCTGTTCGAGGCCACCAAGAGTGAGGTGCCCTTCATCACCGGGGCCGCCCAGCATCTGGTGCGGGCCGGCGGCAAGCGGTTCCGTCCGCTGCTCGTGATGCTCGCCGCCCAGTTCGGCGACCCCTACGCGCCCGGTGTCGTGCCGTCGGCCGTGGTCGTGGAGCTGACCCATCTGGCCACGCTGTACCACGACGACGTGATGGACGAGGCCGAGGTGCGGCGCGGCGTCGACAGCGCCAACACCCGCTGGGGCAACTCCGTCGCGGTCCTCACCGGCGACTTCCTCTTCGCCCGCGCCTCGCACATCCTGGCCGACCTCGGCCCCGAGGCCGTACGGGTACAGGCGGAGGCGTTCGAGCGGCTGGTCACCGGGCAGATCCTGGAGACCGCGGGACCGCAGGACGGCCGCGACCCGGTCGACCACTACCTGGACGTGCTCGGCGGCAAGACCGGCTCCCTCGTCGCCGTCTCCTGCCGGTTCGGCGCGATGATGTCCGGCGCGGACGAGACGGTCGTGGACGTGCTCACCCAGTACGGCGAGCGGCTCGGCGTCGCGTTCCAGCTCGCCGACGACGTCCTGGACATCGCCTCCGACACCCACGAGTCCGGCAAGACCCCCGGCACCGACCTGCGCGAGGGCATCCCCACCCTGCCTGTGCTGCGGCTGCGCGAACGGGCGGCCCGGCTGGACCTGGCCGAGGACATCGCCCTGTGCGAGCTGCTGGACTCCGACCTCACCGACGACACCCGGCACGCCGAGGCACTGCGGCTGCTGCGCGCCCATCCCGCGCTCGAGCAGGCCCGCCGCGACACCGTGCGCTACGCCGAGGAGGCGCGCGCGGCGCTCGCCCCGCTGCGGGAGTGCGCCGCGAAGACCGCGCTCGTGCAGCTGTGCGACGCCGTGGTGCACCGCGCGGGCTGAGCGGGCCTCGATCTCCCTGCCGACCCCTACTGGTCGGGGGACGAAACCGTCCCCCGTGTCATACCGCAGCAGTACACGGAGTTGCGTCCGGGGTCTGACGACTGAGCCTGCCGGATTTGGTCAGATGGACAACGACGGACCACACCACTTCTCACTGATTCGGGTGAGAATGGCGGCTCAGGGTGGGACCGGTGCGAGCACACGAGACGGAAGCCGCCGCCGACCACGGAGGTAGGGCACACATGGCACCGTACGAATCCGACGACATGACGACCGCGGGGGACGTCGACGAGCCGCGCACGGGGCGGCGGAGGGCCGCACGGTACATCGTCCCGGTCACCGTGATGGGGGTGGCGGCCGCGACCATCGGGCTCGTCCCCGCGCTCGCCGACTCCGGCGACCCCGACCTGCCGGAGATCACCGCCGCGCAGCTCATCGAGAAGATCGCGCAGTCGGACGTCGAGCGGCTGTCCGGCACCGTGAAGATCACCACGGACCTCGGACTGCCGAACCTCGGCGGCCTGGAGAACAGCCTCACGTCCGGCGCCATGGGGCGCGGCGACGACGGCGGCTCCTCGGCCGACCCGTCCGCCAAGCTCACCGAACTGGCCTCCGGCACGCACACGCTGCGCGTCGCGGCCGACGGCCCGGACCGGCAGAAGCTGTCGCTCCTGGAGAACGCCGCCGAGTACAGCCTGATCCACAACGGCAAGGACGTCTGGGGCTACGACAGCGGCTCCAACGAGGTCTACCACGGCACCGTCGGCGCGTCCGGCGAGGACCGGGAGCAGCAGCCCCCGGCCACCCCGAAGGACTTCGCCGAGGAGGCGCTGAAGTCGGTCGACGACACCACGTCGGTGACCGTCGACGGCACCGCCCAGGTGGCCGGCCGGGACGCCTACAAACTGGTCGTCAAGCCGAGGCAGTCCGGCTCCACGGTCGGCGCGATCAGCATCGCCGTCGACCACAAGACCGGTATGCCGCTGAAGTTCACGCTCACCCCGTCCAGCGGGGGCGCGGCCGTCGTGGACGTCGGCTTCACCCAGGTGAGCTTCGACAAGCCGTCCGCGTCGACGTTCGACTTCACCCCGCCCAAGGGCGCCAAGGTGACCGAGGACGACGCGCCGGCCAAGGGCCGGGAGCACTCCGGGAAGCCGGAGCGGGGCCCGAAGTCCGAAGAGGACCTGGGCAAGGGGCTCGACGGGCTGAAGATGCTCGGCGAGGGCTGGAACTCCGTCGCCGTCTTCGACACCGGCGGCGAGGGCGGCCTGCCCACCGGCGAGACGGGCGGACCCGGCGGTGACCTCGGCGGCTTCCTCGGCTCCCTCGGCGACGAGGTCAAGGGCGACTTCGGCACCGGCACGGTGTTCAGCACCCGCCTGGTCAACGCCCTGATCACCGAGGACGGCAAGGTCTACGTGGGCACGGTCACCAAGGACGCGCTCGTGAAGGCCGCCGACGCGGGTAAGTGACAAGGCCCTACAAGGCCCTACAGGGATCGAGGGAGCCGATGGGCGAGGCGTCCGCCAGTGAGCAGGACGGGGAGCACACGGGTGAGGCAGTCATCACCACCCGCGCGCTCACCAAGCGCTTCCGCGGCGGACAGCTCGCCGTCGACGGTCTGTGTCTGACCGTCCCGGCGGGCAGCGTCTTCGGCTTCCTCGGCCCCAACGGCTCCGGCAAGACCACCACCATCCGCATGCTGATGGGCCTGATCGAGCCGACCTCCGGCACGGCGCACGTCCTCGGGCGCCCCATGCCGCGCTCCGCGCGCGCCGTGCTGCCCCACGTCGGCGCCCTCATCGAGGGCCCGGCCCTCTACGGTTTCCTCTCCGGCCGCGACAACCTCCTGCGCTACGACGCCGCCGACCCGACCGCCGACCCGCGCACCCGGAGTATCCGCGTCCTGGCCGCGCTGGAGCGGGTGGGCCTCACGGCCGCCGGGGGCAAGAAGGCGAAGGCGTACTCCCTCGGCATGAAGCAGCGGCTCGGTCTCGCGGCCGCCCTGCTCCAGCCGCGCCGGCTGCTCGTCCTGGACGAGCCCACGAACGGTCTCGACCCGCAGGGCATGCGCGAGATCCGCAGCCTCGTGCGCGAACTGGCCTCGGACGGCACCACCGTCTTCCTCTCCTCCCACCTCCTCGACGAGATCGAGCAGGTGTGCACCCACGCCGCCGTGATGGCGCGGGGCCGGCTGCTCACCCAGGGCCCGGTCGCCGACCTGGCCGCGGGCGCCCGGGGCCGGCTGGTGGTGACCACCCCGGACCCGGCGGACGCGGCCCGGCTGCTGAAGGAGCAGGGGGTCGCCGATGTCGTGGCGGACGGGGAGCGGGTGACCGGGGAGGTGCCCGAGCGTGACCTCGCCGAGGTGAACGCGGCCCTGGTGACGGCGGGGGTCCGGGTGCGCGGCTTCGCGGTCGAACGGGCCTCGCTGGAGGACGCGTTCGTGGCACTGACCGGGGAGGGCTTCGATGTCGCGGGCTGAAGCGGTGCGCGCGGTGAGTCCGCTGTGGACCCTCGGACTGTTCCGCAGCGAACTGCTCACCACCTTCCGGCGCTGGCGCACTCTCGCCCTGCTGGGGGTGCTGGCGGCCGTACCGGTCCTGGTCGGGATCGCCGTACGGATCGAGACGGGTGACGGGTCGTCGGCCGGGGGAGGGGGCGGCGGGGGCCCGGCGTTCATCTCGCAGATCACCAACAACGGCCTCTTCCTGGTGTTCACCGCGCTCGCCGCCACGCTGCCGTTCTTCCTGCCCATGGCGATCGGGGTCGTGGCGGGCGACGCCGTCGCGGGTGAGGCGAACGCCGGCACCCTGCGCTATCTGCTCGTCGCCCCGGCCGGGCGGACCCGGCTGCTGCTCACCAAGTACGCGACGGTCATGACGTTCTGTCTGGTCGCCACCCTCGTGGTCGCCGTGTCGGCGCTGATCACCGGCGCGCTGCTGTTCCCGCTCGGCGATCTCACGACCATCTCGGGCACCCGGATCAGCTTCTCCGAGGGGCTGGCCAGAGCGCTGCTGATCGCCCTGGTCGTCGCCGTGTCACTGATCGGTGTGGCGGCGCTCGGCCTGTTCGTCTCCACGCTGACCAACAGTGGCATCGCGGCGATGGCGACCACGGTGGGACTGCTGATCACGGTCCAGATCGTCGACCAGATCCCCCAGTTGCACGCCGTGCACCCCTACCTCTTCTCCCACTACTGGCTGTCCTTCGCCGACCTGATGCGCGAACCGGTCTACTGGGACGACCTGACCAGGAACCTCGGCCTCCAGGCCCTCTACGCGGCCGTGTTCGGCTCGGCGGCGTGGGCCCGGTTCACGGCGAAGGACATCAGCGCGTAAGAAATCGGTGGCTGGAGCGTGGCGGGGCGTGTGACGGTTCGGGCCATGGGCAACTCGAAGGCATACCCCGTCCTGCGGACCACCGACGCGGCCGAGGCGTTTCGGCAGGCCATGCGGCTGTGCGCACTGCTGAAGAATGTCGAGGACAAGGTGTGGCTGTTCGCCGAACCGGCAACGGTCCGCGAGGTGAGGGCGATCGCCGCGATCGCTCCTGGGCTGCCCTTCGACTACTCGGGGACCCGGACCGATCCGGCGACGGGTGACTACCTCCGGTTCGACCTCGACGTGACGGCACTGGACGACGCGGCACTGGCGGAACACCTGCCGCTGACCTTCTCGGAGGACGTCGAGCGGGAGCGCGTCGAGGCCGGGATCCTGGCCGCGCTGGGCGACGGCATGGTCTCCGTCGAGTGGCACGGGCGCTGGCCGGACGACTCGGACGCGGATGTGGACTGGCCCTCGAAGTACGACGGGATCCAGGTCCTGTTCCACGGTGACGAGGCCCAGTGGGGCGAATGGACGGAGGAGCACACCGTCTTCGTCCATGTGACCAAGTGGGGGGACCTGCCCCTCGCCCAGGACCTCGCCGCCCACATCGGCAGCGAGGTCCTGGGCGAGGCGCAGCTCGGCTGGTGACGTCAGCCCGTCTCGTACGGGAAGCGGGCGAGCGGTGCCTCCCGCGCGAAGAACGTCTTGGCCCGCGCCAGCGCCTCCGTGTCCTTCAGTACGTCGCCCGGCCTGCTGCCGTTGCCGAGCAGTACCCCGCCGAACCGCATCCCCAGGTACGCCGCCGAGTTGTTCAGCGTGCCGGCCAGCGGGTCGGCGACCTCCGGCTCCTCGTGCGCGAGGGCGGTGACGCCCCAGAGGGTGCGGCCCGTCATCGCCGCCTTGAAGTCCAGGCCGGGGGTGCGCAGCCAGCCCGACCAGTAGTCCAGGTAGCGCTTGGTCTGTGCGGACACGGAGTACCAGTACAGCGGCGAGGCGATCACCACGTCGGTCGCGGCGAGGGTGGCGTCCAGGAGTTCGGCCACGGGGCCCTCGGTGGGGCGGGCGTGGTCGCTGTCGTGGCGCAGGTCCTCGAAGTCGGGCAGGGGGTCGGAGGTGAGGTCGATCCACTGCTGCTCCACATCGGGGGGCAGCTGTTCGGCGGCCCCCCGGGCCAGCAGTTCGGTGTTGCCGTCAGGGCGGGCACTGCCCAGGACGAAGAGAAAACGGCGAGCCATGGTCATCCCCAGATGCTCGGCGGACGTCAATTAAGCGCCTCTGCATCATATGCGCATGCATTTACATGTCAAAGGGTGACAGCTCCCCGGAGCTCGGCCTCCCCCGCCACCGACAGCAACAGGTCCTCCCGCCCGTGCCGTGCCACCAACTGGAGCCCCGCCGGGCAGCCGTCGGTGCCGAACCCGGCCGGCAGGCTCAGCGCGGGGTGCCCGCTGAGGTTGAACGCCCAGGTGAGTGCCGTCGAGTAGACGTCACCGGGGCCCTCGTGACCGTGCGGGGCGGTGGGCGCGGTGGGGGTGAGCAGCAGGTCGGCGCCGGAGAAGAGGTCGTCCAGACGCCGGTCGTTCTCCGCCCGGATCCGATGGGCGTCGGCCGGATCGGCACCGGGAGTGCGCAGGGCGAGCCAGGCGGGGGCAGGGTCGAGGAGTCCGGGCGGGGGCCGCCGTACGAGCCGTACGATCCCCGCGTCGGCCAGCCGGTCGGCCGCCGCGCGGGCCAGGGCGACGGGTTCCGGGTCGGGGGCGGCGAAGCCCAGGTCGGGGGACCAGCAGGCGGAGACGGGCAGCGCCACCGGGTCGGCCCGCCCCGACACCACCCGCCACCACGCCGCCGCGTCCGACGCCGTACGGGTGAGGACGCCGGGCGCTGCCAGGCCCGTACGGTCGGCCGAGGGCAGACGGCCGCCCGTGACCTTCAGCCCGACGACCCCGCACCACGCCGCCGGGATCCGCACCGAGCCCGCCCCGTCGCTGCCCGTCGCCAGCGGCACCAGCCCGGCCGCGACCGCCACCGCCGCCCCGGCCGAGGAGCCGCCAGGAGTACGGTCCGCCCGCCACGGGTTGACCGTACGGCCGTGCGCCCCGAGCCCCCAGGTCTGCCACGGAGTTCCCGGACCGGGCACCGACGTGGCGCCCACGGCGACCGCGCCGGCCGCGAGCAGCGCCCGCGCCGCACGCCGTCCGTGCCGCCCCTTCACCGCGACCGGCACCCCGGCCAGCGGCAGCGGCTCACCGGCGGCGACCCGCGCGTCCACCTCGGCCGCCCGTCGCAGGGCCTCCTCGCCCCATACCTCGAGGAACGCGCACAGCACCGGATCGGCCCGCTCGATCCGCGAAAGCGCCTCCCCGACCACGTCCACGGCCCGCAGCCGCCGTGCGCCCACGGCGGCCGCGACCTCCCGCGCGCTGCCCCCGGTCAGCGCATCGCGCCCGTCAGCCGGGCCAGCGACTCCGTCTCGCGGGGCGGCCGTTCGCCGAGGTCACCGAGGCGCCACTCGCTCACCCACGGCACCCGGTACACGTCGATCACCGACTCGATGAGCCGGACCCGGTGAGCGAGCGGACGCGGCAGCCGTCCCGGCGCGTCCGCCACCAGCACCACCGCGTCCAGGTCCAGCCCCTCCGGGGCGTCGCCGCGCCGGAACAGCTCCACCGCCGGGACCACCGCGTCCAGGCCGGCCGCATGGGTCCGGGCGACGAGCAGCACCGACCGCGGATCGGCGGGGCCGGGCCAGGCACGTCCGCCGTCATGGCCGCCGTAGACCGCGGCCAGCGTGGAGACGCCCGCGCCGCCGTGCAGACCGACCCAGAAGAAGCGCCGCGCCGACGCCCGCGCGTGGGCGGGCTCCGGCGCGGCCGGCTCCGGTAACGCCACCGGTCCTCGGATCCAGATCTCCGGTCCCTCTCGCATGCTGCTTCTCCTGCTCGCCCTGTCGATCACCATGCCGCCCCAGGGACAGGAAACCGCACATACGGTCGTTGGGACGAGCCTGTGACAACGCGGTGACGTGAGAAGAGCGGGCGAGCGGACAGACTCGACCGTAGGTGTACGACCCGAATGAGGGGACGATGTCGCGACTCAGCCGTGAGAAGAAGCGGGAACAGCAGCAGGCCGCGGACGCGGTGAACCCTGCGGCGGCGCCGATCGACGTCCATGTCCCCCTGGGCGGGACGGGCGCGTCCGTCGGCGGGGTGACGGTGATCGCCGGCCCCGGCGAGGAGATCCAGCAGGCGGTGCTGAACCGCCTCCACCGCATCGCCATCGCCTCCGGGCACGCCGCCCTCGCCACCGTGCACGACGAGCGCGTCGGCTACGTCATCCCGCTCCGGGTCGACCCCGACGGCTCCAGCCACTTCACGGGACAGCCGGTCCTGACGGAACCCCCGCGGGACCGCGGGCCGGCGCCGACGCCCGACAGGGACCTGCCGACCCACCTCCTGCGGCCGGTACCCGAGCAGGCGGCGCACGGGACCGCGTCCGCACCGCCGGCGCCCCACCGGGACAGCGCCCCCACCTTCAAGCTGCGCCCCCTGCCCGGACCGGAGACACCCCGGGACGCCGCCCCCACGTTCCCGCTGCGGGCCGTCCCCGAGCCGGCGGAGCCGACGCCGCCGGGTACGGTCGTACCGCCGACGGGCGAGTTCGGCCCGCCCCCGCCCATGGACGCGCGGCCGCACCCCGAACCCGATCCGGTCACCTCGGCTCCGGAGTCCGCGTACGACCCCGACCCCAAGCCCACCCCGCCGCGCGGGTTCGACGCCGTGGCGGAGGCGGTGCTCGGGGACGAGCCCCCCGCCGCCGAGAACCACCTCGCCGGACCCATGGCACGGATCAACGACGCCGTCCGGACGGGCAGGATCGACGAGGCGGCCCGGCTGGCCGAGGAGACCGTCGCGGAGGCGTCGGGCACCCTGGGCCCGGACCACCCCGAGGTGCTGCGGCTGCGCGAGCTCGCCGCGTACATCGCCTATCTGGCCGGAGAGCCGCTGCGCGCCTTCCGGATCTCCCTCGACCTCGCCGTCATCTGCCGCCGCGCGGGGGACGCGGAGGCCGCCTACGGCAATGTCCGCAGCGCGGCGACCGCCTGGCGCGCGGTACGCGACCCGGGGCCCGGACTGGAGCTCGGGCACGAGCTGATCACCCTGTGGACCGAACTCACCACCGAGGACGGCCCCGCCGCCGACGAGATCGAGGAACTGGAATCCGCCCGCGCCCGCATGGGCCGCCTGACGGAACGCGCGCGTTAGCGCCTGTCCGGCGGAGCGGGCCGGAGGAAACCGGCGGCGCCCTCCGGCCCGGGCGGGCGGCGTCCGGTGCGTGCGGATGCGCGCGCCGGGCCCTGTGTCTCCGGGGTGGACGCCGGGCGGCTCTCGGGAGTGTGCGGGGCGGGTTCCGGGTCTCCGGGGTGGCCGCCGGGAGGACTTCTAGGTCGTGCTCCGGATCGGGTCCGCTTCGGCGGGCACGCTCGCGGGGTCGGCCGCCGCCGCGCGCCTCTTCTTCTCCGCGAGCACCCGCGCGGACCTGCGGGCGGTACGCAGCGCGTCCCAGGTGAGGAGGGTGAGCGCCAGCCACACCAGCGCGAAACCGGCCCAGCGCTCGGGCGGCATGGCCTCCTTGAAGTACAGGACGCCCAGCAGGAACTGGAAGACCGGCGTCATGTACTGGAGCAGCCCCAGCGTGGACAGCGGCACGCGGATCGCGGCGGCACCGAAGCAGACCAGCGGCAGCGCGGTGACGATCCCGGACGCGGCGAGCAGCGCCGCGTGCCCCGCCCCCTCCGCACCGAAGGTGGCGTCGCCCCGCGTGCCCAGCCACACCAGATAGGCGACCGCGGGCAGGAACTGGATCGCGCTCTCGACCGCCAGCGACTCGACGCCGCCGAGGTCGACCTTCTTCTTCACCAGCCCGTACGTGGCGAAGGAGAAGGCGAGGCAGAGCGAGATCCACGGCGGCTGGCCGTAGCCGACGGTGAGCACGACCACCGCCGCCGCGCCGACCCCGACCGCCGCCCACTGTGCGGTCCGCAGCCGCTCCTTCAGCAGCAGCACGCCCATCGCGATGGTGACCAGCGGGTTGATGAAGTAGCCGAGGGACGCCTCCACGACATGGCCCGAGTTGACGGCCCAGATGTAGACGCCCCAGTTCACGGTGATGACGGCCGCGGCGACCGCGACCAGCGCCAGCCTGCGCGGCTGCCGCAGCAGCTCGCCGAGCCAGGCCCAGCGGCGTATGAAGAGCAGGGCGGCACCCACGAAGAACAGTGACCAGACCATCCGGTGGGCCAGGATCTCCACCGCGCCCGAGGGCTTGAGCAGCGGCCAGAACAGCGGGACCAGGCCCCACATGCCGTACGCGGCGAAGCCGTTCAGCAGTCCTGTGCGCCGCTCTGCGGCCGACTTCCCGGTCATGGGGCCCTCCTTCGTGTCCGGTGCGTGCCGTGTCCTGGCGAGGCCCGCGCACGCGCGCGGTGCTCGACCGGACGACGGTAACGCCGGACACCCCCGCGCGTCATGTCCGTACCGGCATACGGTCATGACGCGCGGGGGCCGGCCCCGGAGGTCAGTTCTTGAGAGCGGCCGCGACCGCGTCGGCGAGCGGGGTGGTCGGACGGCCGGTCAGCCGGGACAGATCGCCGCTGTCGACGACGAGCTCGCCCTTCTCGATCGAGACGTCCACGCCCGCGAGGACGGCGGCCATCGGCCCGGGAATCCCGGCACCGGCGAGAATCCCCGTGAGCGCCTCGGGCGTGACCGGGTTGTAGGCGATCTCCCTGCCGGTCTGCCGGCTCAGCTCGGCCGCGTACTCGGCGAAGCTCCACGCCTCGTCGCCGCCCAGCTCGTACGTCGCGTCCTCATGCCCCTCACCGGTCAGTACGGCGACGGCGGCGGCCGCGTAGTCGGTCCGCGAGGCGGAGGAGATCCGGCCCTCACCGGCGGCCGCGAGGACCGCGTCGTGCTCCAGCACCGGGGCCAGGTTCTCGGTGTAGTTCTCGTGGTACCAGCCGTTGCGCAGCAGCGTGTACGGCACGCCCGAGCCCAGCAGCGCCTCCTCGGTGCCGCGGTGGTCGTCGGCGAGCGCGGCGGTCAGGGTGCCGGGGGCGGAGGTGTAGGCGAGCAGGGCGACACCGGCGGCCTTCGCGGCGTCGATGACGACCCGGTGCTGGCCCACCCTGCCCTTGTCGAACTCGTTGCCGGAGATCAGCAGGACCTTGTCGCCGGCCGCGAACAGGCCGTCGAAGGTCGCGGGGGCGTTGTAGTCGGCGACCGCGATCCGCACCCCGCGCCCGGCGAGGTCCGCCGCCTTCTCCGCGCTGCGGACGACGGCGGTGATCTGCTCGGCCGGGACCTTCTCCAGCAGCTGTTCCACGACGTGACGGCCGAGGTGTCCGGTGGCGCCGGTGACGACGATGCTCATGATGCGGAACTCCAGGGGGGTGGTGCGGATGCGGATGTGCCACTCACTCTAGGAGGTGCGCTAACTTTTGGAAAGTACCCACTTTGGAGTAAGGTACTGGCATGGCGGTAAGCGAGACGGAACGACTGATCGAGGCCGAGGCCATGTGCCCGCACCGGCTGGTCCTGGAGCATGTGACCAGCCGCTGGGGCGTGCTCGTACTGATCCAGCTGCTGGAACGCCCGTACCGGTTCAGCGAACTGCGCCGGGCGATCGGCAGGGTCAGCGAGAAGATGCTCACCCAGACCCTTCAGACCCTGGAGCGCGACGGCCTGGTCCACCGCGACGCCAAGCCGGTCATCCCGCCCCGCGTCGACTACTCCCTCACCGGCCTTGGCCGCGAGGCCGCCGAGCAGGTGCGCGACCTCGCCCTGTGGACGGAGAAGCGCATGGCCGCCGTGACGCGGGCCCGGCAGGCATACGACGAGGCCCGGGTGCGCTAGCGCACCCGGGCCTCGTCACGGCCTTCGGCGGTTCAGCCGACGACGGTCCAGGTGTCGCCGCCGGCGAGGAGGGCTCCGAGGTCGCCCTTGCCCTGTTGTTCCAGGGCGGTGTCGAGCTGGTCGGCCATGAGGGTGTCGTAGACGGGGCGGTCGACGGAGC